>CAIRCM010000042.1 GCA_903877125.1 uncultured Acetobacteraceae bacterium
AGCGCTTTTGTCCGAATTTAATAATTTCACTGGCCGCCCCGCGCATCTGCGCCCATTCGGCCTGACCCCCGGCGCCGTACCGTCCACCGATGATTTCCGCTAACGAGTATTCTCGGCCGATTCCGTGCAGGAACCGGAACATGTCGCGAATATTGCTTTTCCCGCTGGCATTGGTGCCGACGACAACGGTGAAGGCCCCGACGGTCAATCGCGTGTCCCGAAAGCCTTTGAAATCGCGGAGACGGATGCCGGTGATCATCGCCCGATCATGCCAGAGTTTCAATGGCCGTGGCGATCAATCGGTTGAGCGCCGTCAGGTCCATCGTGTGGTCGGTTTCGTTGGTGACCGCGACGACCAGTTTGGCCTTTCGCAGAATGAACACCTTGTTGTCGGACGCCCCCGCGGCCCAGGCCGTGTCCGCCGGCAGGTCAGGGAACAGCCCATCGGTGTTCGTGCGGAAGCAGGCGGCGTAGCTGGTGCCGGTATGGGTGGCGGTCAGGGCGTAATCGACCCAGCCCTCGGGCAGCAGGCGTTCGCCGTGCCAGACGCCGTCGTTCAGATAGAGCACGCCCAGCTTGGCAAAATCGCGGATCGTCGCGTAGCCGGCGCCGGAGGCGATGAAATTCCCCGCGATATCGGCGGAATGCTGGTAGCTGGTCATGCCAAGCTTGTCGGCCAGCAGGCTGTAGACGGTCTGGTGATAGGGCAGCGCGCGCCGTTCGATCTGGTCGCGGATGATGGCGCCCAGCACGTTCATGCCGGAATTGACGTAGCGGAAGACCGATCCGGGCATGGCCGCGACGATGGACCGTTGCGCGGCCTCGAACGCGTCGACACCATCCTGATAGACCGCGCTGTTCTCGAAGCCGAGCGTGATGGTTCCATCCGCGTGCCGGACCGGGAAGCCGATGCCCGAGCGCATGCGGACCAGATGGTCCAAGGTGATCAGGCGGTGGATGTCGCGCGGGTCGGACCAGAGCGGCGCCGGCGCGGGATCATGCATCGAACGCAGCCAACCCTTCTGAATCATCCGACCGAGGATCGTGCAGGTGATCGCCTTGGTCATCGACCAGCTTGGAGTGGCTTTTTCAGGTCCGCCAAAGGTGCTGTATTTTTCCAACAGCACCCGGTCGGGTTTGGCGATCAGGACACCGTAAATGCCGGGGGACGACGCCATGAAGGCATCCAGCGCCTCGGTCAACGCTGGCGGGGCTTCCGAGGGCTCGCCGACATCCTCCCCATAGGGCCAGGGTTTACCCTCCGGGGTCGGGTGGCGTTCGATGGGTTTGGGATCGAAGCGCGGCACGGCGTGCTCACCCAGGAGGATGGTGCCGTAGCCGGGGCGGGCGAGGGCGGCGCCGACGATGGGTGGGCCGAAAGCGGGATCGTTCCAAGCGACGGTGAGGCGATGGTCCTTCATGTCGCTCTGGACCTGGATTTGGCCGGATGCCAACGCCGCATTCAGATCGTCGGCGATATCGATGGCGTCCGGCCGCGCGTCCAGGCCGGCCGGCACCATCGCGGCGCGCGGACGGAAATTGAGGGTGGCGGTCAAGTGATCGAGGCCGGTGACGAACAGCATGTCCGCCATCCGTTTGGCGGCGAAATTCACCGTCCGCTGCCGCAGCGCGGCGGGCGAGGCGTCATAAACCAGCGGCGCCACCGGGCCGGTGCCAAACGGGTGCGGTGTGGTATCGAAAATCGGCTCCACCGGGCGGTTCGTCATCACGCCATCTCCGGCACTTTGAAGAAGCGGTTTTTCATGCCTTTCTGGTTCTCGTAAAGCGATCCCTGTTTCGTTGCCGGCGGCAACGGCAGGCGGATCGGGGCGGGGGCGAGGCGGGGTTCGCGGGGCTGGCCGGCGACCATGAGACTGTCGAATTTCTCGATCCCGCCGGGGAAGCCAAGGATTGGCCAGGCGTCGGCGCTGCGGAACTGAAACAACAGGAGGCGCCGGTCGCGATCCGACAAATTGGGTGCCGAACCGTGGATCGCTCGGACGTGATGGACGGTGATGGAGCCGGCCTTGCCGACCAGGGGAATCGCCTTGCTGTAGTCCACGTCGCGGTTTTCCGGGTCCATGGCACCGCAGAACACGCCGTTGGCATGGTGATCGTAGGTTGGGCCGCGATGGCTGCCGGGAATGATCATCAACGGCCCGTTTTCCATCGCCATGTCGTCGAACATGACGCCGACCGCAGCGAGGTCGTCGTTGGTGTGCGGATAGAAGGCCCAATCCTGGTGCCATTCGACCGGCGCGCCGAAGCCGGCACACTTCATGTTGAGCTTCGCACTGTCGAAGCGGATATCCGGGCCCCAGAGATCCCGCAATACGCCGATAATCCCGGCATGTCGCAGCAGGGCCGCGTATTCCGGGTGATGCTCGGTTGCCTTCTTGATGCGCCGTACACGGGGATTTTCCGGGGTGTGGCTGTCCTCGAGATCGTAGATTTCGTCGTGGGTGGCGACGCCGCGCGCGCGCTCGACGAAACCATCGGTCGCGGCGCGCAGGCGATCGACCTCGGCCGGGGTCAGCACGTCGGGCACGACGATGGCGCCGACCTCGTTGTATTCCTCGATCTGGGCCTTGGTGAGCACGGTTTTTCTCCGGTTTAACGGCGGCAGGATAGCACCGGCGGGCGGGGGGAGCGCAAATACGCCCGGCCGTGCCGGTTTCTTGCATCCTGACAATGGTCGCGGTATTGTTACTGCGAACGACCGGTGAGGGGAACGGGGGAGCCGCCGCGCCCGATACGATCGCCGCGGCAGCCGCAACGACAGTCATACACCGAAGAGGCAGAATCCTGGCCATGCCTTCCTCTTTCGTTCCGTTTTCTGTCGTACGGTCACTTCCCCGGAACGCCCGGATGGGCGGTTGACGAATCGCTTCCGAAAGCCATCTCCTGCCCGGGTGATCGCACCCCTGCCCGAGACCCTGGATTTGCCGAACGGCACCGCCCGCGTGGAATGGCGGCGGAGCAGCCGAGCACGGCGGGTCAGCCTGCGCGTGGACCCGAGGGGCGGCGCGGTGGTGGTGACACTGCCCATGAAAGCGAGCAACCGGTCCGGCGTCGCGCTGTTGATGAGCCATGTGGATTGGGTCGCCGACCGGCTGGCCGCACTGCCCGATGCGGTGCCGTTCGCCGATGGCGCGACGATCCCGATTGGCGGCGAACCGCATCGTATCCGGCACGTTCCGGCCGCGCGCGGCGGCGCATGGATCCTGGACGGCGAACTGCATGTGACCGGCGCGCCGGAATTCCTGCGTCGCCGGGTCGTGGATTTCCTGCGGGCGGAGGCCCGGCGTCGTCTGGTGGCGCTGGTCGCGGTCAAGGCGGCGCTCGCCGGGGTCACGCCCAAGCGGGTCCTGGTGAAGGACACATCCAGCCGATGGGGTAGCTGCGCGTCCGACAAGACGCTGTCGTTCAGCTGGCGGCTGGTGATGGCACCCACCTGGGTGCAGGACTACGTCGCCGCGCATGAGGTCGCGCATATCGGCAACATGCACCACGGGCCGCCGTTTTGGGCGCAGGTGGAGCGTCTGACACCGCATACGAAGGCGGCGATCGCCTGGCTGCGGCGGGACGGGGCCAGCCTGCAACGGATGGGCTGACCGACCGACTGTCCGGGGCAATGGACGGTTCGGGCCGCACCTGCCAAGCTCCCATGAAATAGGAGGATTCGGAATGACGCGGCGCCGGTACTGGGTGTTCTTTCTGCTGTTTCTGTTCAACGTGATTTGCTACCTCGACCGCATCAACATGTCGGTCGCGGGCCGGTCGATCGCGGGCGAATTCGGACTGACCCCGATTTCACTGGGCTATCTGTTCTCGTCGTTCCTGTGGGCCTACGTCGCGATGATGCTGCCCGGCGGCAAGATGGTGGACTCGCTGGGCGTCCACCGGATGGCGGCGATCGGCGCGGCGTTCTGGTCGGTGGCGCAAATGCTCAGCGGCGCAGCCATTGGCTATTGGACATTGTTGCTAACCCGCCTGGGCCTCGGCGTGGGCGAAGCGCCGACCTTCCCTGTCAGCTATCGCGGGGTGCGCGACTGGGCACCCTACAGCGAGCGCGGCGTCGCCGTCGGCTGCATCCAGGCCGGCACGCTGCTTGGCCCCGCTTTGAGCGCGCCGCTGGTGGCGTGGCTGATCGAAGCGACGTCATGGCGGATCTCGTTCGTCATCACCGGCGCCGTGGGATTGGTCTGGGTGGCGGTATGGCGGCTGCTGGTGTCCACGCCCGAGGAGACGAAATGGATTCCGGAGCCGGAACGCCAGAAAATCCTGGCGGAGCGGCATGGAACGGAACCGGTCGCGGACGGCGACGGCGTTGGCTACGCAGGCCTGCTTCGGTCCCCGTCGATGTGGGGGCTGGCGCTGTCGCAGGGCTGCGGGGTTTACACGGTGTATCTGTACCTCAGCTGGCTGCCGGACTATCTGCAAACGCAGCGGCATCTGTCGATCATGAAATCCGGCGTGTTCACGATGGTGCCGTTCCTGGTGGGCGCGGCGGTGATCGTCATCATGAACCTGATCGGCGATAAAATGCTGACTCCCGACACGATGCGGTCCGGCAAGCGGCGGCTGGTGGTGGTGACCTGCCTGGTGCTGAGCGCGCTGGGGATGCTGATCCCCTACACCGAGTCGCTGACGATGCTGGTGATCCTGACGATTTTCCCGATCAGCTTCGGCGGCACCTCGACCTCGACCAACGCGGCGCTGTGCAACGATCTGCTGCGCAACAAGGCCGATGCCGGGCGGGCGTTCGCGTTCATGGTGCTGGGCGGCAATACGTTCGGACTGCTGGCGCCGATCGTGACCGGCTATATCGTGCAGGCAACGGGGAGTTTCTCCTCGGCCTTCGTGCTGGCGGGGGTGCTGTCGCTGATCGGGGCGGTCGCGTCGTTTACCTTGACCCGGCATACGTTGGGCGAGGTGCGGCCGGTGCTGGCGGTGGCTTAGGCCGCCAGAGGTGGAATCACATGATGGCGTGAATCATGCGATCGAACAAAGACCGCTAGCCCGCCAGACCACCCTGGCGTTCGATGAAGGCAGCGATGTCCGCGACACCCTGGCCGGCGCGGACATTGGCGAAGACGAACGGACGCTCCCCGCGCATCTTTTTGGCGTCGCGATCCATCACGTCCAGGCTGGCCCCGACATAGGGCGCGAGGTCGATCTTGTTGATCACCAGCATGTCGCTGCGGGTGATGCCCGGCCCGCCCTTGCGAGGGATCTTGTCGCCGGCGCTGACGTCGATGACGTAGATCGTGAGATCGGCCAGCTCCGGACTGAAGGTGGCCGCGAGGTTGTCGCCGCCGCTTTCGATCAGCATCAGATCGAGGTTGGGGAAGCGACGGTTCAGTTCGGCGACGCCGGCCAGATTGATCGACGCATCCTCCCGGATCGCGGTATGCGGACAACCGCCGGTTTCGATCCCCATGATGCGTTCCGGCGGCAGCGAACCCGCTCGGGTGAGGAATTCGGCGTCTTCCTTGGTGTAGATGTCGTTGGTGATCGCGGCGATATCGTAGCGGTCCCGAAAATGTTTGCAGAGAGCATCCATCAGCGCGGTCTTGCCGGTGCCGACGGGGCCGCCAACGCCGACCCGCAACGGGCCGTTCGGGGATTTGGTCATGAGCGGAACAACCTTGTGTATTGGGTTTCATGCCGCATCGCGGCGATGTCGGAACGGAAGGCACAGCCGCCGATTTCGTCGAGCGCGGCGATTTTCGTCTCGGCGGCGGTGTCCAGAATAACCGGTTCCAGCGCGGCCAGCACGCGCAACCCCGCGGTCTGGCCGAGCGGCACGAGGCGGACGGCGGCGGAGATCAGATTGGAGGCGAAGGCCTGGAGATACGCAGCGGCAGTGTCGTCCTCAGGGATGTCATGTGCGCCGGCGAGCGCGCCGACCGCGACCGCATAAGGCGTTTCGCGCGGCACCGGCGGCATGGTCCAGGGCGCGGCGGCGAGGACGAAAGCCTGCCCCTGGGCGAGAGCCTCGTTATGGCGTTCCCGGCCGGCCGCGGTCGCGAGAGCGCGTTCGGCGATGTCGGCCAGAGCGGCGGGGTCCCTGGCGGCGCGGTGGGCGTGGCGGAGAAGGATGGTGTCGGTTCGGCCGGTGCCGTTTGCCAGCACGTCGGCCAGCCATGATCGGAGGGTGGCTTCGTCGCGGACATCGCCGGTTTCGACGGCCCATTCCAGGCCGTGGGAATAGGCGAAGGCGCCGGTGGGGAAGGCGGGGGAGAGCCAGGCAAGCAGCCGCAGGCCGTTAGTCATGGTGGTGGTCGTCGTCATGGTGGTGGTGCCCGCCGCCGCCCGCCGCATACGCCCCCGGTTCCGGATCGAACGGCGCCTCGATATCGTCCACGTGGCCCCCCAGCCCCTCGACCATTTCCGCGATCACATGATCCGCTCGGATTCGGATCCGGTCGCCGAGCAACTGAACCGGAAGGTGGCGGTTGCCAAGATGCCAGGCAATGCGGACGAGTTCGCCTTCGTCGTGGGCATGAATTTCCAGCAAGGGCTCCGGCTTGGCCCGCACCAGCACGATCCCGCTCGCGGTCGGCAGCCCGTCGCCGTCGCGCAGCCGTTCGGCCTGCGGCAAATCCAGCAGCAGGTCGGCGCCCGCTTCCGTCCGCAGCACGATGCGACGGCGATGACGGCGGTCGAAGTCGATCAGCACACGGTCGATCGCCGTGGCTGGGTCCCAGGTCCGGGCGCGGAGGATCATGGTGGCTTGCATGGCGGAGGGTCCGGGAGGTCGTATTCAGGCGGTCGGCACGACGAGAGGCTTATCACATCCAGGGCGGTGGTAAGCAAAATACGGGCCAGCGCGGCGCGGCGCCGTCGATCTTCCAGGCGGGAAACCTGTCCGTGGTCAGGCCCCGCCGTGCCGGTTGCCATCCCCCCACGGTTGGGGCAAGGATTTGTCCCAAGAACCGCCGCTGGGGCAGGAGAACGCCGATGTCCGCCGCCATTGATCTCGACTCGATGACCGATGACCAGTTCCGCATGCATGTGCGGACCTGGATCCAGGACAACTATCCGCCGGAAATCCGGAACCCGCCGAAGCGGCTGCATTTCCACGAGAACAAATCCTGGTACATGAAGCTCGCCGAAAAAGGCTGGCTCGCCCCGAACTGGCCGAAGCAATTCGGCGGTATGGGTATCTCGGCCAGCAAGCAGCTCATTTTCCTGGAGGAAAAGGAACGCCACGGTTGCGCGCGGCTGAACGACATGGGCATGACCATGATCGGGCCGCTGCTGATCAAGTTCGGCCGTCCCGACCAGCAGCAGTATTTCCTGCCCAAGATCCTGGCGGGCGAGCACATCTGGTGCCAGGGCTATTCCGAACCGAACGCCGGTTCCGACCTCGCGTCCCTGCGGACCGAGGCGGTTCTCGACGGCGATCACTGGGTGGTGAACGGCCAGAAAATCTGGACCTCGCTGGCGATGGACGCCAACTGGATTTTCCTCCTCGTCCGCACCAACAAGCAGGCGAAAAAGCAGGACGGCATCAGCTTCCTGCTGGTACCCATGGACACGCCCGGCATCACCGTCCGCCCGATCACCAACATCGATATGGCGGACGAGTTCTGCGAAACGTTCTTCGACAATGTACGCGTGCCCAAGGACAACCTGGTCGGCCAGATCGACAAGGGCTGGAGCATGGCGAAGGCGCTGCTCAGCTTCGAGCGCATCGGTTCCGGCTCGCCCCGTCAATCCGCCTATGCATTGAAGGCGCTGCGCGGCGTCGCCGAACGGATGGGCGTCTGGGAAGACGGCCAGTTCCAGGAACGCTACACGAAATTGCGCATGGACCTGGAAGATCACAAGGATCTGTATGAGACTTTCGTCGACAAGGTCCGACGCGGGGAGACCCTCGGCCCCGATGTTTCGATGCTCAAAATCAATCAAACCGAGCTGTATCAGCGGATAACGGAAACGGCGCTGGAGATCGCGGGGGAGTATGGCGGGGACCTCGGCCCGATGGACGGCAACCGGGAGCTGAACCCCACCGGCCTGTTCCTGCAATCGCGCCCGGCCACGATTTACGCCGGATCGAATGAGATTCAGCGGAACATTCTGGCGAAAAACGTTTTGGAGCTACCGGGGTAGACCCCGCCGCTCCAATACGCCCCAGGCACCGTCCGGCGTATCGGCGAATTCGAACAGCGCGAGTTCGTCAGCCGAGATCATGCCCTCGGCCAGCAGCGTGTCGAAGGATACCACCTTCCGCCAATACGCTTCGTCGAACAGCACGATCGGCACCGCCCGCATTTTCTTTGTCTGGACGAGGGTGAGGATTTCGAACATCTCGTCCATCGTGCCGAATCCGCCGGGGAACACCACCAGCGCATTGGCGCGCATCGCCATGTGCATTTTGCGCATCGCGAAATAATGGAACTGAAACGTCAGGCCCGGGGTTGTGTAGGGGTTCGGCTCCTGCTCGTGCGGCAGCCGGATGTTGAAGCCGATGCTCGGGGCTTCGGCTTCGAATGCGCCGCGGTTGGCGGCTTCCATGATTCCGCCGCCGCCGCCCGTGGCGATCACGTTGTCCCGCCACCGGTGGTGCGGTGCCATGGCGCCGCCCCGTTCGGATACGATCCGGCCGAAGGCCCGAGCGGCGTCGTAGCGCGGGGTGTCTGGTTGGACGCGGGCGCTGCCGAATACGATCACCGTCGATCGTATCCCCCAGTCGCGCAGTTCCAGCTCGGCTTTCGCGTATTCAAGCGCGAAACGGATATCCCGCATTTCGTCGCGGAGCAGGAAATCGGTGTCCTCGACCGCCAGGCGGTAGCTGGAGGCGTGTTTTTGCGGCGTGTTGTCGGTCATTGACGACCGTTTGCGCCGCATTGCAGCAATGTCAAGCAGTACGCCCTTGACGAGGGCCTTCGCTCGCGCCCAGGCTCCGCGGAAAGAACCGGACAGGGGCTTCCGCCGATGCGACGATTGATGATGACAGTTTTGACCGGGGTCGGTCTGGCCGCCACGATGGCCCCCTTGGCCGCGTACGCGGCACCGTTCAAATGCCCGGCGACCGGGGGCGATTTGGTGTTCGGGCAGGAAGCGAACATCAACACCCTGGACCAGATGACCTCGTCGACCATTTCGACGCGCAACATCGCGATGAATATCTACGAAGCGCTGATGACAAGGGATGAGAACAATCATCCGATCCTGGACCTCGCGGCGTCGATGACCGAATCCCCCGATCACCTGACCTATACCTTCAAGTTGCGGCCGAATATCCATTTCCACAATGGCAAGGCGATGACGTCGGCGGATGTGGTGGCGTCGTTCGACCGGTATAACAAGGTTGGCAATCAGCGCTCGACGCTGGACAACGTGAAAAGCTGGGACGCGCCGGACCCCATGACCTTCGTGCTGCACATGAAGGTGGCGCAGCCGACGTTTATCGAGGCATTGAGCTCGTTCAGCGTCCCGATCGTCATTATCCCCGCGGAAGACCGCGACGTGCCGGCCCAGCAGCTCACGCATCCCGTCGGCACCGGCCCGTTCCAACTGGTGGAATCCGTGCCCGGCAGTTTCGTGAAGCTGAAGCGGTACGACGGCTACCAGCCCAACACGAGCTTCGAAAACCGCACCGGTTTCGGCGGCTACAAGGTAGCCTGCCTCGACACGGTAACTTTCCGGATCGTCACCGAACCCGGCGCGCGCGTCGCCGGCCTGAAAACCGGGGAATTGCAGGGGGTCGAGGATCTGCCGACCAAATCGCTGCCGGAGCTGAAGAAGGACACGAACGTCACGATCCTGCCGCTGAACAACTGGTGGATCCAGATCGCCAACCCCAACACCTCGTTCCCGCCGACCGACAATCCGCTGGTGCGCAAGGCGATCCAGGCCGCGCTCGACATGGATGAGATCATGGATGCGGCGTCGGACGGCAACTACAAGCTGAATGTCGGCTTCCAGTATCCCAATCAGCCCGACTACACCGATGCCGGCAAGGAAACCTACAATCTGCATAATGCCGATCTCGCCAAGAAATACCTGGCCGAAGCCGGCTACAAGGGCGAGCCGGTCATCCTGCTGACCAACAAGGACTACCCGCCGATGTACAATTCGGCCCTGGTCATGCAGCAGCAGCTTCAGGCGGTCGGTATCAACGCCCAGATGAAGGTGGTGGATTGGCCGACCTCGGTCCAGATGATGCTGAACACGACCGAGGGCTGGAATTTCCACTTTACCGGCTGGGGCACGCAGCCGGCTTTGGGCGCCCTGGCGACCATGCAGTTCATGGTGCAGCCGAACGCCACCTACAAGCCGAAAGGCGGCGTGGACGACCCCGAGGTGCTTGCGGCTTGGCGGGGCATGAACGACCTCCCGACCGCCGAGGGCCGGCAGGCGTCCTATGCCAAGATGCAGCAGCTGGTGCTCGACAAGGTCTATGCGATTCCGTTCGGATCCTTCACCAAGGTCCAGGGCGTGCGGTCCAATGTCGGCGGGTTCGTGCCGTTCCGCATCCCGCGCTTCGCCAACGTGTGGATGACGCACTGAATGGGGGCCATCCTCGTTCGCCGGTTGGGCAGCGCGGTGCCGATCATGCTGATCGTGAGTCTGATAACGTTCGGCATGATCCATTTGATCCCCGGGGATCCGGCGATCGCCATCGCCGGTCTGTCGGCGACAGCAGAGCAGATCGCGAATATCCGGCACGATCTGGGGCTCGATCAGCCAGTGCTGACCCAGCTCTGGCGCTGGTATGCCAACCTCGCGCAAGGAGACCTCGGGCGGTCGCTGCTCCTGGGTCAGCCGGTGACGCACGTCATGCTGCTGCGCCTGCCGGTTACCCTGGCACTGTCGGCCTATGCCCTGGCGATGACCTTGGCCATCGGCCTGACCAGCGGCATCGTCGCGGCCCTGCGGCAAAACACCTGGATCGATCAGGCGATGATGGTGTTCGCGATGCTGGGGATCTCGCTGCCCAACTTCTATCTCGGCCTGCTGATGATCATTCTGTTCGCGGTCGATCTGGGGTGGCTGCCGACCGGCGGCTATGTCGCGCTGGCCAACGATCCGCTGGGCTGGCTCGCGACCTCCACGATGCCGGCGATTTCCCTGGCGCTGCTGCTGGCCGGGCTGCTCGCCCGCATCACCAGGTCCACCATGCTGGAGGTCCTGCGCCAGGACTACATCCGGACCGCGCGTGCCAAGGGATTGTCGAACGCCAGGGTGGTGCTGAAGCACGCGCTGGCAAACGCGCTGATCCCGATCACGACCGTCGTCGGGATCATCGTCAGCCTGCTGATCTCCGGCTCCGTCGTGACCGAGACATTGTTCTCCATCCCCGGTATCGGCCAACTGCTGACCCAGGCGGTGCTGAACCGGGATTACCCGATGGTGCAGGGCGGCCTGCTGATCACCACCGCGCTGCTGGTGCTGGTGAATATTTTGGTCGACGTCTGCTACGCCTTGCTCGATCCCCGGGTGCGGTATGACGGAGTCTGAAGGCCCGCGCGAACCGCCGTGGCGCGCGAATCTCCGCCGCCTGTTGCATCATCGCCTGTTTCTGCTGGGTCTGGCGCTGTTTCTGGTGGTCGTGCTCGCCGCGATCCTGGCGCCGTGGATCGCGCCGTTGGATCCCAACAAGCTGGCGATGCGCTACAAATTCCAATCCCCGAACGCAAACTTCCTCTTTGGCACCGACAATTTCGGCCGCTCCCTCTGGTCCCGCGTGATCTGGGGCGCTCGGCTGTCCATGTTCATCGGTTCGGCAGTCGTTGCGATCAACGCGGTGGCCGGCACCGCGATCGGCGCCGCCGCCGGGTATTTCCGCAAGCTCGACAACGCCCTGATGCGCATCAACGATGCGCTGATGGCGTTTCCGGCGGTGCTGCTCGCCATCGGCGTCACCGCGATCCTCGGGCCATCGGTCAACGATGTGATCATCGCCCTGGGCATCGTCTACACCCCGCGCACCGCCCGCATCGTCCGATCCTCCGTCATTGTTCTGCGGGAGATGGAATACGTGCAGGCCGCCGTCGCCGCCGGGGCCGGGCATTGGCGCATCCTGCGCCGTCACATCCTGCCGAACGCCATGGCGCCGTTGATCGTGCAACTGTCCTTCCTGTTCGCCTATGCCGTGCTGACCGAGGCCACGCTGTCCTTCCTCGGCGTCGGCGCCGTGCCGCCCACCCCCACCTGGGGCAACATCATGGCCGAGGGCCGGCAATACATGACCGACGCCCCCTGGATCATCGCCATCCCCGGGGTGGCGTTGATGATCACGGTGCTGGGGTTGAACTTGTTGGGGGATGGGTTGCGGGACGTGCTGGATCCCCGGCTGCGGATCCAGTCGTAGCTTACGCCGCCGCGTCCACGTCCGGGTAAAATGTTGTCCGATCCAGATGCAGTTCCAGCCTTATCGGTTTGTCCCAATCCTCGAACAGTGACGCCGGCACCAACGCTGCGCCATTGGTCCAGCGCAGGTTCAGTTCGGGTTCGAATGCGTGGAACCCCTCGGTCAGTGCCGAATCGTCCGCGGTCATCACCTTGATGCGCGGCCCGCAACTCAATGCGATCGAGCGCAGCGCGACGCCCAGCGGACGTGGATCGCGCGACAGCCCCAGTGCTTGCGGCGCACCGGCGCGGGACATGATGACCACCCGTTCGGGACGCCGGGATAACGGGAAGACAAACCGTTTGTTGTGCCGAAGCATGGCCTCTGTCCGCACCCCGTCCACGAGGAGGTATAAATCCGGATCATCCGTCAGCGGACCGATCCGGCGCGGTCCCGAACGATCCAGAAGCCGTTTCCAGACGGCATCGACAATGCGGCCGCCGGTCAGCACCGGGGCGCAGGTGTCCTTCGGCGGCTGGTTCCAGCCGGTGTTGGCGTTGTGGAACAGCCAGCGATTGCCGTCGTCGCGGTAGCTTTCAGCCTGCGCGCCGTTGGCGATCAGCACGTCGTGGCTGTCCAGTTCGATATGATAGAGTGTCGCTTCCTGGCCGCGGTCGTCCCAAACGATGCTGCGATGGTTGATCAGGAATTCAACTGGGATCAGCACGCCGTCCAGCAAAAGCGAATGGCCTTTGGTCACGTAAAGATCGCGGAATGGCACGTTGGGACCCAGCGCGCCCTTTCGAACGATCACCGGCGTGGCAGGGCCGCGGCGGCCGCCGGTCGCAAGCACCGACCCGGTGCCGATCCACGCGATCGGACGCTGTTTGCCGCCCCACGTCGCGACGATGTCGCCGATTTTCAGATCCTGGACCCTCGCTTGGCCGCCGGGCGTTTCGATCAGCGTATCGGGCAGAAAACAGAGGGCTGTGACCGCGGTCCCATCGGTGCTGGCGGCAATTCGCACCTGCGCGTCAGGCGCCGCCGTGAGCGGAAATGAACTCCCGCCTGCGAAATTCAGCGCCCCGGCCGCATACGACACCGATCCGGGATCGACACCTTTCAAATCGACGATGTCCGTGGCGCCGAAGCCAACGATGCTGCCCGATGCGCTGGCGGGGTTGTCGAGGTGCAGATAGCCGTTCGGCCCCTGGAAGACGATGGTTTCGGTGCTGGCAATGGATCCCGCGACCTCCAGCGTGCTGCCGGCCTGGATCGTAACGCTACCGGTCCCGTAGAGGTCACCGACGACCATCGTGCTGGGGTCAAGAACGATCGCGCCAAAATTGGTCAGTGCGGCATGGTCGATGAGGGTCGCGCTGGTGGCAGTCAGTGTGACGCCGGCCCCGATGGTATTCGGTCCGGCAAGCATCCATCGTGCACCGGGATCGATGGCGATGGCGTCGAAGCCGATAAACTGCGTGCCAATCCCGCTGACCGTCCCGTCCGAGGCGCCAGAGGCAAGCTCCAGCGTGCTGACGGCCGGGCCGTTGGGGTTTCCGCCATCGACGATGCCGACGAACACCGCACCAGGGTCGAAAATGAGGCGGTTGTCGTAGCCCGCGGTGAACTTGATCGCATCGATCTGGCCCGCGATCGTGCCGCCATATTGGTTTTCCAGATAGCCGCCGGTCTTGAAGTAGACGCCCGCGAGCGCCCCGCCGATGCTGCCTCCCGTCTGGTTGACGACCGAGCCGCCGTGAGCGACCTCGATACCGTCATAACCGGCCGCATTGCCGCCGATATCGCCGGCGTTGACCACCGTCGCCGCGTAGAACGCGCTGTAGATGCCCCGCGGACCGACGATCGAGCCGCCGGACTGATTGGTGACCGACCCGCCGCCGACGAGAAACACACCGGCACCCGCGAAAAAACCGCCGTCGTAGCCAACGATGCTGCCGGCATTCACCACCGTGGCCGGTGCGTCTTGTGTTTCGATGGCTGTGAAGCCGCCGATCGTGCCGCCGGACAGGTTGACAATCGAACCGCCGGCATCGAGCACGATGCCCCAACTCGCGTATCCGGACAGGTTCCCGGCCACGCTGCCCGCATTCACGATCGCGGCGGTCCCGCCGTGGCCGCGGATCGCGACGTACCCGCCGACCGAACCGATATTCTCCAGCGTGCTGGCCGTGCCAAAGTAGATGTCGGCAACGGCATTGTTCGTGCCGGCCAATACCCACTGCGCACCGGGATCGATGGCGATGGCGTCGAAGCCGATAAACTGCGTGCCAATCCCGCTGACCGTCCCGTCCGACGCGCCCGAGGCAAGCTCCAGCGTGCTGACGGCCGGGCCGTTGGGGTTTCCGCCATCGACGATGCCGACGAACACCGCGCCGGGGTCGAAAATGAGGCGGTTGTCGTAGCCCGCGGTGAACTTTACCGCATCGACCTGGCCCGCGATCGTGCCGGCGTTCGCGACCGTCCCGGAGGGCCCGAGGGTAACCCCATACGTGCTACCCACGATGTCCCCGACATTGATAACGACGTCGCGGAATGCACCGCCGTCGGCGTAAATGGCCGAGCCGGCGGGGTCATTCAGTGAGCCCAGATTCGTGAGTGTGACATCCGAGGCGGAAAAAACGTAGCGGTAATGGGAGCCGGAGACAGTCGTATTTATCAAGAAACATATCTCCGTTCATGGCACGCGACACACCGCCATGCGGCGGGCTGCGGATGCGCCAGCAAAGCCCGAGGGACGGTCGAAATTATATTCCGGAAATCGGTATTCATTATCTCGAACGGGTACGCGAGGTCGATAATCTCGGTATCCCCGGAAGCACCCGATTCCGCACTGCCACTCACGCTGCCCGCATCGCCGGTTCGAACATGGTCGCTACCAACTGGCGCCATGTACCATATTTTGCTCTTCTGCCAGATGCCCATCACTACGTTCCGGCTTTAGCGCCGCGCTTGGCATTTGAAAAGGCCAGGAAGCCACCGCTTGCCAAAAATGCGGTTCCGCGACAGCCTGTTGCCATGAGCCTTCTCGAAGTCCGCGGTCTGACCACCGCTTTTCAGACCGGAAGCGGCGAAATCGCCGCCGCGGAGGATATCGCATTCGACCTCGATCAAGGCGAGGTGCTGGGCATCGTCGGCGAATCCGGCAGCGGCAAAAGCGTGACCGCGCTGACCATCATGGGCCTGCTGCCGCGCCCCCCCGCCCGCATCGTCGCCGGCAGCATCCGTTTCGATGGTCAGGAACTGACCACCCTGCCGGACAAAGCGATGCAGCGCATCCGTGGACCCGGCATCGCCATGGTCTTCCAGGAGCCGATGACATCGCTCAACCCGGTGTTCACGATCGGCGACCAGATCATGGAAACCATCAGAGCACACGAGCGCCTATCCGGACGGGACGTGTTCAACCGGGCCGTCGAAATGTTGGAGAAGGTCGGTATTCCCTCGGCTGCTCAACGGATGGCGGACTACCGGCACCAGTTGTCCGGTGGCCAACGGCAGCGGGTGATGCTGGCGATCGCGCTGGTTTGCCGCCCCCGCATCCTGATCGCCGATGAGCCGACGACGGCGTTGGATGTGACCGTCCAGGCCCAGATTCTCGATCTGCTGCTGGATCTGCGGGATGAGTTCGGCATGGCGATCATGCTGATCACCCACAACATGGGCGTGATCGCCGAAACCGCCGACCGCGTGCTGGTCATGTACGCCGGGCGTGTTGTCGAGGAAGCCCCGATCGCCCGCCTGTTCGACGATCCCCGTCATCCCTACACGCGCGGCCTGCTGGAATGCGTCCCGTCGCTGGTCACCGAACGGGAGAGGCTGATCGCCATTCCCGGGACGTTGCCCGAACCGGCGCGCCGCCCGCCGGGCTGCCGGTTCGCGCCGCGCTGCCGTCATGCCATCGCCGCCTGTAGCGCCGGCCTGCCGCCACTGACGGAGCAGGGGCCAGGTCATACCGCCGCCTGTATCCGTATCGCCGAGCTGGCAACGCCATGAAGGTTTTGATCGAGGCTGTTGGCGTCAGCAAGTATTACCCGGTGGAAACCGGGGGGTTCCTGCGCCGGTCCACCCGGTCCTTGCGCGCCGTCGATACCGTTTCGCTATCGGTTAACGAGAGTGAAACTCTGGGGCTGGTCGGCGAATCCGGGTGCGGCAAATCGACCCTTGGCCGTTTGTTGATCCGGTTGCTGCCGGCCACCGGCGGCACGATCCGTTTCGCTGACGCCGATATCACGGCACTGCAAGGCAAGGCGCTGCGCGATGTCCGCCGTTCCATGCAGATCGTTTTCCAGGATCCCTACGGCGCGCTGAACCCCCGCATGACGGTGGAGGATATCGTTGCCGAGCCGCTGGCGATTCATGGCGATACCGCGAATCTCTCAACCCGCGTCACTGAAATCCTCTCCCATGTCGGCCTCCCCGCACGTGCACGCGAACGTTTTCCGCATGAATTTTCCGGTGGGCAGAGGCAACGGATCGGTATCGCGCGCGCTTTGATATTGCGGCCGAAATTCGTGGTCTGCGATGAGCCTGTTTCGGCATTGGATGTTTCCGTGCAGGCGCAGATCGTCAATCTGTTGCAGGACCTGCAGGGGGAATTCGGACTCACCTATCTTTTTATCGCGCACGATCTGGGCGTGGTGAAACATATCTCGACCCGCGTGGCGGTGATGTATCTGGGAAAAATCGTGGAGGTCGCGCCGAAGGCCACGCTATATGCAACACCGAAACATCCTTACACGGCCGGCCTGATCGCATCCGTCCCGGTCACCCATCCCTCGCAGCGGGCGAAAAGCCGGGCGGAGCGGCGGCGCTTGACCGGGGATATCCCCAGTGCGTTGGATCCGCCGTCAGGTTGCCGGTTTCACACGCGCTGCCCCATGGCTCGGGCGCTGTGCGGGGAAGCCGAGCCGGCGACAAGGGAATTGGCGCCGGGGCATCTGGTGGCCTGTCATTTCGCCGAATGATCAGCGGTCGATTCGATAAACGATATTCCCGGATGCCGGGTCGCGCGCGACCTCGTGCAGCCATCGCGGGATTTGGCCCCAGTTCAGCCAGTCCGCCAGCGTGTCGGCCGGCAAATCCCGCACGAAGATCGACCGCTTTTGCGTGGGGCAGAAAATCAGCAGGGTTGCCTCGGTCGCATCGACCTCCGGCGTGGGGTGTTCATCCGACCAGGCGGTGCCCGGGCGGCTGCGCCATGCGCGCCACAACCGCATGAACGCCGCGGGATTGCGGTGATACAGCGAGCCGACCGTCCGCAGGTGTGTGCGATACAACAAGGTCGGGGTGTCGTTCACATTGGACAGCACCACCGCGTTGCCGAAAGGTGCGAGAATGGGGGTCAGTGCCTCGACATCGCAGGACGGTGCGTCCGCTGCCGACCGCGCCTTCGCGTAGGCGTCGCCTATCCACACCAGCAGGGGCACAGCGAGCACCACCATGGCGGCTGGCGGGCAGAAAGCAGCCCAGCGGCCACGTATCCTGGTCAACACGACGGGGGCCAGCAATGCGGCGGCAACGCTTGGGTAGGGGCCGAAACGAATATGCAACGCGGCGAAACCGACCAGTACGGCCAGGCCAAAAATCGCATAGCCCAGAACGACTGACCTGTAACGGATCGCCAGCCAGACCAGCGCGAGCAGACCGAGAACACCCGTCAGCAGATACTCGGCGCCATCATGCCAGTTGCTGACCGGCTGCATCTCGGTGATGTGATCGAAAAACACGTGCCATTCGGTATCGCCCATGAGCGAGTCGGTCCCGGCCAACACCTCGGGGAAACAGGTCAGCCACACCCAACCCAGGACGAGCCCGACCAGCAGGCTCCAAACCAAGCGCGATAGCCGGCGGCGGGTCCGGTGTTCGATGACGACGATCGCGCTGGCCATCGCGGCGAAGACCCCAGCCAATGCGACGAAAGCGATGGACAGGCGATCGAGCTCGACCGCTCGGTGTCCCGCGTTGGGCGGGTCGACGAGCCAGGCAGCGGTCGTCAAAAACAGCATCGTCGCCCCTGCCGCGCGCATCGAGGCAGCTATCCCCGCGCCGCCCCGTTCGACCCAGACAACGTAAAGCGCGCCGAATGCGAGCACCGACAGGGGCAGCGCCTCCGGCGTCAGCCAGACCCCCATCGCGGCCCAGGCGCCCAACGCGATTCCACCCCACTGTCCGGCGATGATACGGGCCGTCCAACCCCAGCTCATCACACCAACAACGATGGTCAGCGTGTGGTGATGCACCACCCCGATGCGGCTGTAGCTCAGGATAACCGGTGCGGTGATCGCGGCGAGCGGCGCGATCCATCGCCATTTCCGGTCCGCGAAGGGTGCCACGGCCCAGGTGCAGGCAAAGCCCATCGCCGCCACCGAAAGTCCCCCGAACAGCAGTCCCGCGAGGCGTTGGGCCGCGTCGGGCTGCATGAACAGTCCAAAGGGCGTGGCCAGCAACAGCAGGAAACTGTCGAGGAGATGCGACCAGTGCAGAATGGTGCCATGCCCCGACGCATCGTTCGCCAAGACACCGATTGGCCGATGCAGCGCGACGATATCGCGCAACCGCACCAGCCGCATGAGACTGTCGGGATCGGAATACCGGCCGAAATCCCGCCAATCCGATAGGGTCAGGCCGGCCACGACCTCGATCAGCACGGGCAGGATCGTGCACGCCAAGCCTTCCCGCCAGCCGATCGAGCGGCCCTTAGTCGAACCCATGCCGTTTTCCCCGCCAACCCCGCATGCCCCGCGGTCGGTACCATACTTTGAAGCAGCCCCAAAACAGGTTATGAACCCGTGCAGTCCTGTGCTGGGCAGATATGATCCATCGTTTGACACGGTTCACAACGCCTGTCGTTGCCTTGCTCTTCGGCATCCTCGCCGGGGCCGCGAGCCCGTGCGAGGACGCTGCCACCGCCGCTGAAAAAGCATTCGATCTGCCGCCCGGGCTGATGTCGGCGATCGGCCGGGTGGAAAGCGGCCGTTTCGACCACGCCGCGGGGCGGGTCGTTCCCTGGCCCTGGACCATCGATGTCAGCGGCGACGGCCGCCAGTACGACACCGCTATCGAGGTCGTCAGCACCACGAAATGGCTGCGCGACAACGGGATCAGGAATATCGATGTCGGCTGCTTCCAGATCAGTCTGATGTACCATCCCGATGCCTTCGCCACGTTGGACGAAGCCTTCGATCCCACCACCAACGGCCGTTACGCCGGCCAGCTTCTCGCATCCCTCAAGGCGCGGCTTGGCAACTGGCCGGACGCGGTGGCCGCCTATCACTCCGCCGATCCGGCGAAGGGCGGCCCCTACCGCGACAAGGTCTACGCCAGCCTGCAGGGCGCCCCGCCGCCGTCCGAAGCCACGGTCGTCGCCGAAGTCCTGGAACCTTCCGGCCCGAAACAGTTGCCGTTCGGCATCCAGCTCTGGACACCCAGCACACCGGGCGGGGCGGCATCGCTGATCCATATCGGTTCGGGCACGGCACCGCCGCTGCCCACGGTCAGCAGCGGCGGTCGTTGAGGCTTAGTGTTTGATCCAGTCAGACATAAACCGAGCGTAACAGTCGCGCTCGCCGGGCATTTTCGGCCAGCCGGCCAGTAGACGGACCGCCGCCAGCAGCAGCCTGTCCTTCAGGTGGGTCGAATTGTTCTCGTATTCCTGAATCGCCGAGTGGGTGATCTTCTGGTTATGCGGATCGTCCTGGAATTTGCTGGACGTCACCGCGATGGCCGAGAAGTAATCCGTCACCGCCGCGCCCGATCGCAGATAGGCATGCGCAACAGCGGTGGTCGCCGCGATGTCGAACGACATGATGGACTCGTCCAACTGCGTCAGCAGTTGCGACGCCGTCCGTCCGCGCCCGTCGAAACCGCCGATTTCCTCCGCCAGATGGGAGGTCTGCCATTTGTTGGACTGCGCGGAGTCGTTGACGAAATTGGCCATCAGATACAGCACGCGCGGCTGGTACGGGCTTTTGCTGGTACGGATCCAATGGTTGCCGGTGTTGCAATAGTCGAACGGGTGCTGCCCGTCGGTGAATTTCCGCGGCACGACGTTGCGCAGGATCAGCTCCGCCGCGCCGATCTGGATCGTGTCGCCCAGGCTCTTGATCGATTTGCCGGCTTTCAGATACGCGGTGAGTTGGTTCCAGACGGCCGGTCCGGTTCCGGTCATCAGCAGATCGACGAAGGATTCCACCTCGGCCGGGGTCAGGGCGGCTTGGTTGGCTTCCCGCAAATGGTTGTGCCCGTCGGGGAAGGCCTCGTTCAACAGCACGCAGGCCGCGTCGTAAGCCGAGTAATACAGCGGCCCCACCGCCATATCCGGCACCCCGGTGTAGAACACGCCATGGGCGTTATCCCACCCGACATAGTCCGCCAGCCCGGTGATCGCACGCGCCCGCAGCCCCTTATGCCCGGTATTGCGCGCCTTGCGGCCGGCGATCGTGTCCTGAATATCGATCAGCCCCAGGAACAGCATCTGATCGCGCAGCGCATCCCTGGCCTCGGGGTCGGCGGCGAGGTCGAGGAACAGGCGATACGAACGCACAACCTCGCCCCCCATGGTGGCGAGCATGTGGTTGTGCAGACGCTCCTCGATCGTGTTGCCTTCGCGCAGCGGCGTCTGATCCTGGTTCCACACCACCGGGCCGTAATCCGGCGGCGGCACGTTCATGCCCTTCATGCTGGCGTAGCGGCCAGGATATTTGCCCAGCAACTGGTTCCAGATGTCCAGGCCGGCGGGGATGTACCAGACGCTTTGCAGCATCGGCAGCAGCTCGTAGCCTTTCGGCATGTATGGCATCAGCGCGGATGAGGTGCGAATGCCCAGGATCGTGTGATCGTTGTTGATCAGCACGATCTGACCATCCTTGACGTTGATATGGTTGGGCACCTGCACGAACGGCGCCTCGGCCCGCATCACGGTGCTGACCGCCTCGGGGACCGAACGGCCCTCGTCCTTGATCATGCGGAAGAATGTATCGGTGGTGCGGGCCGCATCGCGGTCCAGGATTGCACTTGTCAGCGCGTCCAGGGTCTTGTTCGGACGGATCGTCTCGGCTGTTTGCGACATGGTGGCGCCCTCCCTTTGGGTTATGGCGATTGGGACTTCCTCAAGCCGGAAGTCTGCGCCGGGTCGGGCGGAAGGTCAAAATCACCGCGGTCACGGTGGCTGCCGCGAAGGTGCCGCGAACACGAATTTCTGATACAGATACCCAACCGCAATCAAACACAGCCCCAGCCCGGCAAACGACGCCGCCCGATACAATCCGGTCAGCGCCGCCATATCGAACAGGAACACCTTGCCGACCGTCAGCACCAGCACCGCCAGCGAGCCGTAGCGAAACGCGATGCTGCGGCTGCGGATTCCCATCCCCAGCAGCACCCCGGCCAATGCGAGCCAGGCGACGGAATAGCTGTACCATTCGCCATCGGAAACATCGGACCCGGACAGCACCGGCCCCTGGAAATGATGCCGAACCTCCAGCGACACATCGATAAAGACCAGCGCGAGGCAGAAGACTCTGGCTGCCTGCACCAACCCGTTCGGCCAGCGGGACAGACGCACGAAAATCCAGATCAGCCCCGCGGGGACCCCATAGGCCAAAAGGAGCCCGTTCAGCAGCGGCATCGTTCCCACCGGCGCGTCGGTCCAAAGCGGATTGTCCCGCAGCACGTGCAGCACGAGCACCTCCAGCACCGCCGCCCCGACCAGCATATTCTGTCCGCATACGAAGACCGGACGCGCCCGCCATGCCGGGAACCGCGCGATGCCGATGGCCATCGTCAGCCACGCCACCACCCGCAGACCGGATTCAAACATCCCGTCGGCCGGTGCCTTGATCGTGCCCGTCAGCATCTGGTGCAGTTCCAACGTGACCAGCACCGTCGCGAACAACAGCGCCCCGGCCTCCAGCACCGCGACCAGCGCGTCGTCGGCCGCGCGGCGGAACCAGCGCCCGGCGGTGAAGAACGCGGCGGCCGGGATGCCGTAGCCATAAAGAATCCAGTTCAGCACAGGCGTGCTCGCCACATGGTATTCGAGCAGTTGAGGGTTGACGATCAGCCGCACCAGCACCACCCCTGCAACCAGCAGCGCAAGCGGCCGCAGTGCTCGGATTCCCAGCCGCATCCCAATCCACGCCAGCGCCGGCAGTTGCAACGACAATGCAACTGTCAGCCAGGCGTCGCGCAGCGTCATCGTGGCGCCAAGAGAAAGCGCGGCAACCGCCGCCGCCGCGAAAAACCCGACCCCGACCGTAAATCCATCGTCCTCACGGTTCCGCAGGCGGCCGGCGGCGTACACATTCACCCCCGCCAGTACCGCCGCCACGCCCGCCCAATTGAACGCAACGCCAAAGTCCTCGATCCGCCAATAAGCCACCGCCAGCAGCAGCACCGGCACACCCGCCGCCACGCTCGCCCAAACCGAGGGCCGCCGCGCGCGCCACAGGATCGCGAAACCGCCCAGGCCGAAGAGCGTGGCGAAACCCGCGGTCAGCGACAGGAAGGACCGCAGCGGCGGCGCCATGATCGGCCCGGGGTTGTAACCCTGCACGAACACCTCCGGCTGCGGCGGATGAACGCCCACCGGCTGCGGCAGAATGGCCGGCAGATGCCACGCCGCGATCGCCGCCACCGTCAGCAGCCCCGCCGCCACCGGAAGCGTATCGAACAGCGGTGCCCGCCGCCCCGCGTAGAAGCACAGCCCGACAAACAGCGCCAGCACGACAAGCGAGGTGCTGCCGTAAGAGTCCATTCGCAAGAGCACGAACACGAACACCGAAGACGCGAGCAGCGACAGCCAGACCATCGTTCCGGCGGCGCCAATCCGCCCTTCCAGCGCATCGTTCCAGGACGGTGCGTCGCGAACGAGCAGTTCCGGTGCCGGCACGAACAGGCTCAGCGCGCTCAACACAAGCAGGAAGCAGCCGATCGCTTCGGCGTCCTGCGGCAATCCGTACGTCACGAAACTGATGACAAACCAAATCGTCGTCCCGGCGAAGGTAATGAAGCCCAGCCACCAGGCTCGAGTATACCGCACGATGAACAAAGCCGCGGCGACCAGGAAGGTCAGATAGATATACAGGCCCCAGGCCGAGGGATTGTCCGATTGCACCAGCAGCGGCGTGGCGAACCCGCCGATCACGCCGAGCAGCGCGACCAGTGGACCTTGCGGGAGCGCCAGCAGCACCGCGCCCATCGACAGCACGCCCAGCACCGCGAAGGCGAGCAGCGGCGGCAGCAGCCCATAAAGCTCGAACCCCGCGTAAGCGGCGGTATAGGCGATGGACACCCCGGCCGCGGTCAGCGCGGGCGGCACGTAATTGGGCCGTAACGCCGCGACCGCAAGCTGCTTCGGTTGCCGCCGCAGCCATTCCCCGCCGGCCATCAGCACGCAGCCGATCAGGAACCCGATCGCCGTCCGAGCGGCCGGGCCGAACCAGCCCTGGTCGATGGCGAATTTGACGAGGAACACGCCGGCCAGGGACAGCGCCACGGCGCCAGCCCAGAGGATCCAGCGGTTGGCGATTTTCTGTTCGAGGCTTTCCTTCGCCGCGACCGGCGGAATCAGGGGCGATGGGACCTCGCTTTGCATCGCCGCGACCGGTTGCGGCAAGGGCGGTGGCAGGGCGGGTTCCAGGGTCGGGTCGGATACTGTTTCGACGACGACCGGCGCGACAATCGGCGCGTCCACCGCCTGAACCGCGACCGGTGGGGGTTGCGGCACCTCCCCTCGCAGGACTTTCAATTCGGCCGCGAGCGTCTGGATCGCCTGGATACTGGCTTCGAGACGGTCCGACAGCGCCTTCACCCGACTCCGCGTTCCCAGCAGCATGAAGAACGCAATGGGCCCCAGGAGGGCCAAGCCCACACCGGCCAGGATAACCAGGAGACCGAATAGAATTTCCATAGCGTCTCGCCTGCGCTGATCGCGATGACACGACTTCCGGCGGACGTGGCCCCGGAATGGTTGTCATCGTTCTGTAACAGGCATCGCTTTCGCCAGCCGGTCAACCGGCAATCGACGGATCGCCGCAATGTGATCGGCGATCAGACCGCGATGCGATAGAACGCCAGCGCATTATCCGCGAACAGCTTGCGTCGTTCCGTCGCCGGAATATCGGCGGTCACCGCCTTGAACTGACAGAAAATCCAGTCCCAACTCGCCTTCACCCCGTCCACCGGATGGTTGGAGGCGAACATGCAACGGTCCGTTCCGAACATCGAGATCGTATCGCGAATGATCCCGCCATGCATCGCCAGCGTCCAGGGCTTGCCCTTCACGGTGAAGCCCGAGATCTTGCACCAGACGTTCGGACAGGCCGCCAGCGCCTCCATCCCCTTGCGCCAGACCGCCACCTGTTCCGGCGACCGATCCAGAGGGTAGCCGGTGTGATTCAGCACGATCCGCATCGTCGGATGTTCCCGGCACACCTCGGCCGCTTCCTCCAGATGGTACCAGGGGACGCGCAAATCCCAGGACAGATCGTATTTCTCCAGCAATGCAAGCCCCTTGCGCCATTTCGGGTCCTGCAAACTCCGCGGCTGCCCGCGCACGCTGTCCCCCGGCCCCGACGCGATGATCGGCTTCGTGCGGATGCCCCGCACCAGCGGAAACGCCTTGTGCCCCGCCAGAATCTCCTCCGAATCCGGGGTATCCACCCACACATGCGCCACGATCGCGTTCGGCATCCCATGCTCGGCTGCCATTTTGGACACCCATTCGGTCTCCGCCAACTGCTGCGACCGGTCGCACTCGGCCTCGATATGAACCGTCGCGACGACGTTGTGCAGGGCCGTGTCGCGGCGATACTCCGGCGGCAGATACGACCGGCAGATCCGCGAGTAATCGCCCAGGAACCCGTGATCGCCCGTCACCAGCCAGGGGTAGCGGATCGGCCCGTCCAGATCCCACAGATGGTGATGCGCATCGACGATCGGCAGTTCGTCGTCGGTCATGGCCGGTTCCTTCCCCTCTGGACGTTCCCCGCGCAACGCGGCACCGTCGGACGATAGAAGTAGGGAGAACGGCCATGCAACTCGGGATCCATCTGCCGCATATCGGCCGCAAGGCCGGACCGGACTCGATCCGCCGCGTCGCCGTCCAGGCCGAGGCGCTCGGCCTCGACGATGTCTGGGTCAGCGAACACATCATCGTCCCCAAAGGCGGCAGCTACCCGCCATCGCCCAATTTCTGGGACCCGATCCTGACCCTCACCTGGGCCGCCGCCGCCACCAGCCGGGTCCGACTCGGCACCTCCGTCCTCGTGCTGCCGCTCCGCCATCCGCTGCCGCTGGCCAAGGAACTCGCGACGCTGCACAACCTGTCCAACGGAAGGCTGATCCTCGGCGGCGGCGTTGGCTGGCTCGAAGCCGAGTTCGACGCGCTCGGCGTCCCCTTCAAGGAACGCGGCCGCCGCATGGATGAGGGCATCGCCATGATGCGCGCGGTCTGGACCCAGGACCCGGTATCGTTCCCCGCCAAATACATCCCCGCCAAAATCGAAAGCATGCGGACCCAGCCGCAACCCATCTCCCACATCCCGATCTGGATCGGTGGCTCGTCCGACGCCGCGATCGCCCGGGCACAGCGGAACGACGGCTGGCATGGCAGCCGCGTGCGGCCGGAAGCCGCCGCCGAGATGGTCAAACGCCTGCGCGCCGGCCGCCCGGATGAGGCATGGACGATCTCCATCCGCGTCAACATCAACGCCGACAACGTCGATGAGATGAAGAACGCCCTGCCGGTCTACCGCGACGCCGGCATCCAGCACGTCATGGCTGCCCCCGAAGACCGCGACATCGATACCTATATGCAGACAGTCGAGCGGTTCGCCTCGGCCGGGCAAGGTCTCTAAATCCCTTGTAAGGTCAGTCGTACTGCCGTATCTAGCCCGACCAACGTCCACCCAGACACCGCGAGCAAAAAACGTGACCGAGATCGCCATCACCCGTACCGCCTCGCCCAAGACGCCCCCGGCCGATGAGACGCTGACGTTCGGGACGGTCTTCACCGACCATATGTTCATGATGGAATATCATGAGGGCCAAGGCTGGCATGATCCCCGCATCGTACCCTACGCCCCGTTCTCGATGGACCCGGCGACCTGCGTCCTGCACTACGGCCAGGCGATTTTCGACGGCTGCAAGGCCTTCCGCGGCAAAGACGGCCAGATCCGCCTGTTCCGCCTCAAGGACCACGCCGCCCGCCTGAACCGCTCCGGCCACTTCCTGTGCATCCCGGAAATCGACCCGGCGATGGTCGAGGAATCCATTCGCGCTTTGGTCGAGGTCGACCAGCATTGGGTGCCGAAAATGCCCGGCACCTCGCTCTACATCCGCCCGACGGTGATCGCGACCGAGTCGTTCCTGGGCGTCCACCCGTCCCATTCCTACCTCTACTACGTCATCCTCTGCCCGGTCGGCGCTTACTATAAGGAGGGGATGAACCCCGTCCGCATCCTCGCCTCGGACACG
Source organism: uncultured Acetobacteraceae bacterium (assembly GCA_903877125.1). Classification (GTDB taxonomy): domain Bacteria; phylum Pseudomonadota; class Alphaproteobacteria; order Acetobacterales; family Acetobacteraceae; genus Rhodopila. The sequence goes on from CAIRCM010000042.1 coordinate 26,807, forward strand.
CATGTCCGCGCTGTGAAGGGCGGCCTGGGCGCGGCGAAGACGGCGGGGAATTACGCCGCCTCCCTCTTCGGCGCCGAGGAAGCACAGCACGCCGGCTACACCCAGGTGCTGTGGCTCGACGGCGTGGAGCACAAATACCTCGATGAGGTCGGCACCATGAACATCATGGTCAAGATCGGCGACGAGGTGATCACCCCCCCGCTGAACGGCGCCATCCTCGCCGGCGTGACCCGCGATTCCGTGCTGAGTCTGCTGAAATCCTGGGGCATCAAAGCGTCCGAACGCCCGGTGTCGATCGATGAGGTCCTGGCGGCCGCGAAAGCCGGCAACCTGGAAATGTGGGGCACCGGCACCGCCGCCGTGATCTCCCCAGTCGGCGAGCTCGGCTACAAGGGGGAGCGATATGTGATCGGCGACGGCAAAACCGGCGCGCTGACACAGCGGCTTTACGACACCATCGTCGGGATTCAATACGGGACGGAAGCGGACCCGCATGGGTGGACCCGGCTGCTGGGGAACCGCATCGGGGGGTAAGCCACTGTCGCTTATTTAGCCCGGCTTACCTTCGTCCCGCGGCTATTTAAGTCGCGGGCCAATTGCTGAAATAACGGCGCCCGGTCATGCTCGCAGCATGGCCGAGACGCCGAATGCCAATTCTTGCCCGGGTCGTTATCTCGAACCGCCGATCAATATCCTGCCGCTCCTTGACCGGCTCAGCCTCGCCCAACGGGTGCTCGGGCGACTGGCTGGCATCACCATCCTCCTGCCGCGGTATGTATCGCCGCAAGGCGGCTGTGGTATTTTCCCCAATCGAGGGTGCCCAGTCGACCCGCGCGGACGAGCAGCCTGTCGCGACAGCGGTTCAAGCCGGGGAAGTAATCGACGACGTTCGCGAGGTTTTGAATTCTGTCGACGCGACCACATCGTCGTCGCACATCGCTCCCGATGTCGAGGCGATAGGTTGGCTCGGTGACATTTATATCGGGCGCTTACATCCAAAGACCGCAGAAGGGGCTTTATGGTAACTGGGGTTTCCCACCCGATGTGTCCCAAGGTCCACCACAAAGCGCAGCTGGTGCCCTCCGTCACAGCCACTAGGATTCGCGCCCACAGCGGCTTAGCGCGCCGATTTGAACAATCCGACCGGCGACACATTGTTCAGATCACCCGAGTTGATATAATGACTTGACGACGAGCGCGAGGCGCATCTTGGTATACTGTATCCTAACTGGACTGAAAACGCAAGGAGAGAAATCGGATGCCGGAAGATAGCGATGATAATGATTTCAAAAAACGGACAATAATTGCCCAAGAAAACTCGCATCGCGTTGCTGTGAAGGCACTCCGTTGGACCATACTGATCAATCTCCCGCTTTGTATTGCAACATTGTTTTTGGCCGTGTACACTTACAATATTTCCCTATCTACAAAGGATTCGACGAACGCTGCTATCGCGCAAAATGAAATTACCAAAGCGAATTTCATAAAATAAATGCGGGCATATGTATCAGAAATTCCGACGGTGAATATGACGCAGGTGTCTAAAGGATTAACGATCAATGATGTGGAAATTAAATATGGGATAAAAAATTCCGGTCAATCACCGGCAAGTAATATAACCGTGGACGTTAACGAGTTTCTCTTTCCCGGCTTTAAGGGAGATAACGGAAATATTGGGCTTATGCAGGAGTCCGAGTGTTCATCTGACACAGTTGGCAAGCTAGCGTTCGGATTAGGCGCTGGCCAGGAGATTTTCTATCTCGTCGGAAAACAACAGTTCATGCCGAACTCCGAAAAGCCAAGCGATTCAACTTTACACACTAAAAAAGTGGACGCATTCGCCCCTGATCTCGTGAAAATGTTTGAGAAAGGCAATACTATTCTCGTCATATTGGGTTCCATATGCTATACCGATATTTTCGCTATCAAGCATCGGACTAATTTCTGCTATCAGTACTTTAGTCAAAAGGATTTTCTAAATTCATTGAGTACACCTTGCCCGTATGGAAACACGGCAGATTAGCAAGTAAATAATAACACAGCGTTTTCTGACCCAGTTCCCTTGCGCCCTTTCAAAAATACCGGATCACCGTCGCAACCGCGATATCGTCGCCCGACCGGCGTTATAGCTCTTGGCAAGCTCGTCAAGTGTCGCCCCCTCGGCGCGGCGCCTGCGAGCTTCGGCCTGCTGCTCCGGCGTAAGCATTGACGGTCGCCCCATATGCTGCCCGCGGTTCTTTGCGCGGTTGCGGTTGCGGCTGCGGCTGCGGCTGCGGCCTTCGGCGGTGCGGGTGCGGATCAGGTCGCGCTCCACATCCGTCAAACCGCCCAATACGGCAATCATCAACCGGCCGGTGCTGGTCGCGGTGTCTGCCCAAGGCTCGGCCAACGACCTGAATTGCCCCCCTGCGTCCACGATCTGCTTGACGATGGGGAACAGGTCGAAGGTCGAGCGGGCCAACCTGTCGATCCGCGTCACGGTCACCACGTCGCCGGAGCAAAGGGCTTTCAGCAGCCGCAGCAACTCCCGCCGGGTCGGCTGCGTGCCGCTCGCCTTCTCGCGGTAAATCCGGATTCAGCCCTCGGCCTTCAACTGCGCCAACTGCGCGTCGAGCGTCTGCCCGTAGGTGCTGACGCGGGCATAGCCAAGGCGGCGGGTTTTGGGTCCTGATTTGGGCATATCTTACTGAGACTCTAACCTCTTGAAATCGCAGGGTCACGCAAACCGCCCGAAAGTCTTGATATCTGCATTTGCAGATCACGAAGGTCCTGCCCTTCGCGACGTAGACGTGACTGAATTTGGAAAACTTGGAACATACAGGGAATATTGCTGGTGATGATATAACGCATCACCGTTAACCATTTATTAACCGTTTGCTGGTAATCTCCGCCTCATTGGAGGTTACCCGCATGGCCACGACCAAACACCGCATCACCGTCACGCTAGATGATGAGGACTATGAACGCCTCAACAGGATAGCTCTCAAATTCGGGAAATCGCTGTCCTCGGTCGCAGGTTACGCCATCAAAGGCCTGACCAAGGAGATCGGATCACGTGAGTTCAAAGTGTTTAAACAGTGGGCGTCGGAGCCATCTCCCAATGATGGACAAATCAGTCCCCTGGAGACGGAACAATGATCAGCGGAGGACAACGCGACTCTGCGGGTGGGCTAGGGGGATATCGCGGATCAGCATCGTCCTCTGACGTTGATCGACCGCGCGCCACATCGACGAGGCCAGCACAAGACAGCGAGCTTGAATTCAGTTGCTTCGGTGTCCAGGCTAAAGCCAAGGGGGCTTTGGCCATAATGGCTATCGTGGTTCTGGTGGCGATGTGGCTTGCCTTCCGCACGTTCCATAATTCTTGATTTGCCAAAACCGGCGAACCCCCAAATATCTCCTTGACACAAACTAACAATAACGTTAAGTCCCCAGCCATGCACCAAGAGGCACCAACCCACCGGCCCGCCCGGCCCGCCCGGCCCGATCCAACCAGGGATCGCCAAGCCACAGCCATGCCCGGCCGCCTCGCAACCCTCCTCCACATCGTCCGGGTCCTCATCGGCTACGGCCGCCGCATCGCCAAAACCACAGCCGAGCAGGCCGCCGCACCAGCCTTTTCCACCGTCGCCGCCGCGTTTGGCACCTACGACCTCTCCGTCATCCTCACCCGCGTCCGACGCGGTATCATCCGCCTCGCCGCGCTCGAAAATCTCCTCAACGCGCGGGCAAAAAATGGCCGAGAGATCCCCGACCTGCCCCCGCGCCAACGCGCAACACGCGAAGAACCGCCAAAACCCCGCCCAACGACGCGCCCCCGCCGCCGCCCCTTCGATCCAGACTCGCTCCGAATCCCTCTCTGGGAGCAAATCGTCGCCGACGTCCGCCGCCAGCCAATCGGCCGCACCCTGGCGATTGCCTGTATGGACCTCGCCGTCATCCCAGGCTTCTGCACCGCCGAAATCTGGAACGAGATTCTAGGGGCGTTACCGAACCACGGCGGCAGTATCCGCAAACTCTTCGCCCTGCGCATCGAACGGGAAAAGAAAGTTCGTCTCGAACGCGACGCGCGATCGGACACATGGTGCTGGGATTGGAACGACCTCTCCCAGCCCACCGTCCGCCAGGTGCTCGGCTGTCTGATCGGCGAGGAACCCCCCAATCCCATTGCCCAAGCCGCCATGGTCTGAAAAACCCTCGGTAAATCCGGGGGCGCGGGTGCGTACCCCGCGCGTCTTGCCATCGGCCGCATGCCGCCCGATGACACCTGGGGGCGGCCACCCCCAACTTGCGCCCGGTCATAGCGTAATGTTATACCATAACCATGACCGACCCACTGGCCCCAACCGCGAGCGCAACCGCCCGCCTCATCCTGGCACTCGCCATGATCGCGGCCGTCTGGCTCGGCGTCGCCTGGGCAATCCAGTGACCCCGCCCCCCATCCGCTTCGATGCCGTCACCCTGCGCCATGGCCCGCGCGAGGTCATTCGCGGCCTCACCGGCACCGTCGCACCCGGCAGCCTCATCGCCCTCACCGGCGAAAACGGCGCCGGCAAAACCACCCTGCTGCGCACCCTCGCCGGCCTCCATCCGCTCGCCGTCGGAAGCATCGATCGTGGCGGCCTCGCGCCTTCGGATATCGCCCTTCTCCCGCAAAGCAGCCAGCTCGATCGCAGCTTTCCGATCGCGTGCCGCGATGTCGTCGCCCTCGGCCTCGCCGGTCGCATGGGCCCGTTCCGGGGCATCGGTCGCGCCCAACTCCAGCAGGCCGACGCGGCCCTGGAAGCCGTCGGCCTCCACGACCTCGGCAAGCGCGCCATCGGCGCCCTGTCCGCCGGCCAGTTCCAGCGCGTCCTCTTCGCCCGCCTCATGCTGCAGGACGCCCCGGTCCTGCTGCTCGATGAACCCTTCGCCGCCGTCGACACCGCCACCGCCCACGACCTGCTGCGCATCCTTCATCGCTGGCACGCCGAAAACCGCACCATCGTCACCGTCCTGCACGACCTCGACATGGCCCGCGAGCACTTCCCCGAAAGCCTGCACCTGACCGGCGGCCAAGCCATCTGGGGCAAAACCGCCACCTGGACCCCCCGCGCGGCCGCTTGATGCTGCACATCCTGACCGAACCCTTCGCCCTCGGCTTCATGCGCCGCGCCCTCATCGGCTGCCTCGCCCTCTCCTGCGCCGCCCCACCGCTCGGCGTATTCCTCGTCCTCCGCCGCATGAGCCTCATGAGCGACGTCATGCAGCACGGCGTCCTCCCCGGCATCGCCATCGGCGCCGCTGCCGCCGGCATGTCGGTCTGGGCCATGGGCCTGGGCGGAGTCGCCGCCGGCCTGATCGTGGCACTCCTGGCCGGCTGGCTCGCGAGACGTCACGGCGCGCATGAAGACAGCCAGCTCGCCGGCGTCTACCTCCTCGCGCTCGCGCTGGGCGTCGCCCTGATCTCCGCCCAACGCGGCATCGACCTCACCCATATCCTCTTCGGCAGCGTCCTCGCCGTCGACGACCCCGCGCTCTACGCCATCGCCGGAGTCGTCACCATCGCCCTCCCGGCCATGGCCCTGATCTGGCGCCCGCTGATCCTGGAAAGCCTCGACCCCGGCTTCCTCGCCGCGACCGGCGGCCGAGGCGGCATCTGGCACCTCACCTTCCTGGCACTGGTCGTGCTCTGCGTCGTCGCCGGCTTCGTCGCCTTGGGCACGCTGATGTCCGTCGGGCTGATGATGCTGCCCGCCATCGCCGCGCGCCACTGGGCGGTATCCCTGCAGGGACAGGTCAAAGCATCCGTCGCGCTGGCCGCGACCGCATCGGTCGCCGGGCTGTTGCTGTCATACTACACCGACATCCCCGCCGGTCCCGCCATCGTCCTCACCGCCGGTGCGCTCTGGATGCTCGGCCTGCTGCTCAGTTCCCTGGCCGAGCGTGGATCGGCGCGATGAACATGTCCGTCCAGGCTTTCGGCGCGTATTTGATGCTGCCGGTCTGCGCCAGGAAGTTGGCATACTGCATCGTGCCGGTCGGCGTGGCCGAGTAGATCGCCTCGGGATCGTCGAGGACCTCCAGAATCTTATCGACCGGCGTGTGCGCGTTCATCACCCGGATATAGGTCTCCGCCGCCTCCCGCTTATGCGCCGCGATGAACGCCACCGCTTCATCCGTCGCCGCGATCAGCGCTTCCAAGGTCTTCGGGTTCGCATCCGCGAAAGGTTTGGACGACATCGTCATCAGGATCGTCAGCGGCCCGAACACATCCATCGTGTCGATCACCCGGTGGATGTTCGGGCTGGCAACCTCCTGGTTCGAAAACGGCGGCGACGCCATATGCGCCGTGATCTCCGATTTCCCGCCGATCAGGGCGACGGCAGCATCCGGATGCGGCATCCCCACCGTCAGCGGGTCGAGTTTTCCGTAGTCCGCGATCCCAAACTCCTTGGCCACCGCCATCTCTAGTGCCACCGCCGCGAACGACGTCTTGATGCCCGGCAGCGCGATCTTATCCCTCGGCCCGAAATCCCGCAGCGAGTGAATGTTCGGATTGTTGGTATTCAGCCACATCGCCCCGCCGCTGATCGCGCTGACACCGATCACCTCGCTGCGCGCAATCCCATGCGCCTTGCTCCACAGTGTGATGAAACCGGGCACCCCGATGCCCGCGACATCGATGCTGCCGGCCAGGAGCGCATCGTTGATGACATTCCCCCCATCCAGCGCCGACCACGTCACGTCGAGCTTGCCCAGCCCCATCGCCGCGGCATGCTTTTCCAGCAGATGCTGATCCCGCACGATCATCAGCGCGAGGTAGCTCGTGCTGTACCCATGCGAAATCCTGATACGATCGGTCTCCGCCCGAGCAGCGGTCGTCGTTAAAAACAGACCAAGGGCGAGTAGAAGGCGGGCAAACGTCATGGCATCATCCCTCAGCCGTGCAGTGAACCCAGGATAGACCGTATTTCCGCCAGTGCGCATCCCTGCCCGAACTGCCGCAACAACCCGAACATATCCCGGGACCTGCCCTCCAGCGCCGGCTCGGTCAGCCCGCCGAACTTGCTGCCCATGTCCGCCCACCCCATCGGGTTGCCCGGATGCCCCTTCGCCACCGCGACGTGTTCGGCCACCCCGTCGATCGTCACCCTGGCCGACGCGAACCCCATATCCGGATGCACGAACGCGGCGATCTTCCCGGCGGTTCCCGCGATGACAGGCTCCAGCGCCCACGGATCGCGGAAATCCGCCGCCGACACGTCGCGCCCATGCAGCGCCAGCGCAAGGCAGTAACGAAGATCGAACTTTCCAGCCAACGGCGTGTTCGGCTGCCCATCCGCGCCGCCGGTTATTTTCATGGCCAGCGCGCCGACATCGGCCCGCACCGCCGCCGCGCTATCCACATTCAACCCCCTGGCCCGCAGTGCCCGAGCGGCATCGATCGCCGGATGGATCAGATGGCAGGCGGCATAGGGTTTGAAACTGTTGCGCAATATCCGCCAGTCGCCGAATGCGATCGGCGCGATCGACAACGACCCGTCCTGGATGACGGCGTTGTCCAGACCGGCCCCCGGCTCGAACAACCCGGCCGCCCCGGTAAACCCTCCCGCCGCCAACTGAGCCGACAGAATCCCATCCATCGCCGCCTTCCCGGCATGGAACGGTTTGGCCATGGTGCCGAACGACGCGGTCAGCCCGCTGGTCTGCGTCGCCGCCAGCGCCACCGCGTGCAACGCCCGCTCCCCATCCAGCCGCAACACCGCGGCCGAGGCCGCCGCGGCCCCGATCCGTCCGAACACCCCCGTGCCATGCCAGCGCCGTGCGGTCGCCGCCTGACCCAGACCATGGCCAACCCGAGCCGCGACCTCGAACCCGGTGACGAACGCGGCGAGCATGTCGGCCTCGGTCGCGCCGGTTTCCTCGCCCAGCGCCAGTGTCGCGGCCCAGACGGGTGCGCTGGTATGGGTAACGGCATCGACATAGGTGTCATGGAAGTCGAGGCAATGCGCCAAGGTTCCGTTCGCCAGCGCCGCGAACGGCGCCGCCGCTGTGCCGCCGAACAGCACCGATGCGGCGCCCGAGGATCGCCATCCCGCCACCGTATCCCGTGCGATCCGCCCGGCCGGCTCGTCCGCCGCGCCGATCGCCACGCCCATCCAGTCCGCGAGGCACAGGCGCGCCGCTTCCAGGACTTCGGGCGGCATGATGCGGTTGGGAGCGGCGGCGATGAAAGCGCCGATGGCGGGGCCGTTCATGGTCATGGGCGGTTCTCTTTGTATTGCATAAGGCGCTATAGCCTGTTGGGCTGCGACACCGATCGGGAGGTTGTCATGTCCGTCATACTCAAACGCAAGGATCACCCGTTGTCGATGCGGTTGCCGGAGGGCGACATCGCATTGACCGACCGCGCGGCCGCATTGGTCATCGTCGAAAGCGCGCCGCTCCACATGACGGAAGAATGTTTCGAGGCATTCTCGCGGGCCATGTCGGCACCGGGTGCAGCCGTTCCTGAAATGGTCGACGCCCTCCGGCGTCCTGCGCCTTGGCAGGCAGCGGTGTGACCTCCGCTTCGGCGCTTCAGGGCATCGAAAAGCCCTGGTGGCCGATGCGCTCCGGTGCAACTTCGTGGGGGCCTCTCTCATCGCGGCGGGTAGCTTGGAAATCGCACCGGCATCGCGCTAGGCTTCTCCCATTCGACGGAGGAACACCATGACCATCCCGCGTCCCCTGGTAACCGGCCCCTGGGCCTGGATCGGCGCCGAACTGGCGAAGCGTCCGGACGAATGGACCTACACGCTCTCCGACGACGAAATCGGCGAGATCCAGACCAACGTCGCCCATCTGCGTGGCCGCGACATCGCCAGCGTCACCAAGGCCGAGTTCCCCCTGCCGACCCTCGGGCCGAAGCTGGACCGGTTCCGCGATGAAATCCTCAACGGCCGGGGCTTCGTCCTGCTGCGCGGCCTCCCCGTGACCGACCGGCCCATCGCCGACAGTGCGATGGCCTATTGGGGCATCGGCACCTGGTTCGGCTCCGCCCGTTCCCAAAACGCCAAAGGCCACGTGCTCGGGCATGTCCGCGATATGGGTCTGGCGACCACCGACCCGAACGTCCGTATCTACCAGACCACCGAACGGCAGAACTTCCACACCGATTCCTGCGATATCGTGGGCCTGCTGTGTCTGAAAACCGCGCGCTCCGGCGGGCTGTCGTCGCTGACCAGTTCGATGTCGGTGTATAACGCGATGTGCGAACGCCATCCGGAACTCGTCGGCCGCCTGTTCCGCCCGATGCCGACCGACCGGCGCGGCGAGGTCCCCGTCGGCAAAAAACCCTGGTTCGAACTGCCGATCTACAACGACTACATGGGCCACCTGTCCGCCCTCTACGCGCCGCATTACGTCCGTTCGTCCCAACGCTTCCCCGAGGCGCCGCGTCTGACCGAAGACGACCTCAAAGCCCTCGACTGCTTCGACCGCCTGGCCGAGGACACCACGCTGCGCATCGACATGGAACTCCGCCCCGGCGACATCCAACTGGTGCACAACCACACGACCCTGCACGACCGCACCGCCTTCGTCGATTGGCCCGAACCGGAAAAGAAACGCCATTTGCTGCGCCTATGGCTCGCCTCCCCAGGTGCTCGGCCATTGCCAGCGGGCTATGCCGAACGCTGGGGCAGCGTCACGATCGGCGACCGCGGCGGCATCATCTGCGAAGGCACGAAACTGCACGCGCCGTTGGAGGCGGTGTAGCGGGGCGCACAAGGTGCGGGGGCACGCGGACCTTTCCGCAATCGGTATGGTCCGGCCAGGGTACAGACCGGCTACATGTGTTGTCACGCAGGACGGCGAATCCGCGCCCATCAGCGCCCATCTGCGTAAAATACCAAAGCGATGCCGCGCGCCCCACCGGAGCCGGTGTCTGGAAAAGGACTTTTACGCGGATGGGCGCGAATGGGCGCAGATACGAAAATCCGCTTTCCGGTTTACTCACCGGTCGGTACCTTAGGCAACAGATACGTCATGGTCGGGCCTGACCCAACCATGACGTCGTGATGCGATGGTTTCGTGTAGCCTAGGTTACCGACTGGTGAGTAAGTGCCGGCTGTCGACGAATTCGGTTCCCCCGGCCTCGCCGCTACGTCATGACGCCGCATGCCATCATCAACGATGTCTGTTATCGCAACAAGAGCCTGGATACCGGCTGCGCCGGCATGACGATGGGGGGGCGCCCCGCCGCAAGCCCCCACGCCCCGCCCCTTTGCCCAACCCCCACCCCGCGCGCTAACCTCCCGCCCAACGCACCGGGAGGAACCAGCATGTCCGACCACCTAGAACGCCCGATCGAAGGCCCGCTCGGCAATGCCCTCTTCGGCAGCGACATCGTCGCCGAAACCCTCAGAGCCCTCGACATCCCCTACATCGCCCTCAACCCCGGCGCCTCCTATCGCGGCCTGCACGACAGCATCGTCAACTACCTCGGCAACAAAGCCCCGCAGATGCTGCTGTGCCTGCACGAGGAAACCGCCGTCGCCATCTGCCAGGGCTATGCCAAGGTCACCGGCAAACCGCTCGCCGCCTGCGTCCACTCCAACGTCGGCCTCTTTCACGCCACCATGGCCATCTTCAACGCCTGGTGCGACCGTATGCCGGCGCTCATCCTCGGCGCTACCGGCCCGGTCGATGCGCCCAAACGCCGCCCCTGGATCGACTGGATCCACACCGCCCGAGACCAAGGCGCGATGGTCCGCCCCTACACCAAATGGGACGACCAGCCCCATTCGCCCGAGGCTGCCCGCGAATCGTTACTCCGCGCCAACTGGATGACCCGAACCGCGCCGATGGGCCCGGTCTATGTCAACCTCGATGCCGGCATGCAGGAAGCACCCCTCGACCAACCGCTCCCCCCCATCGACACCGCCCGCTTCATGCCCCCCGTCACCTCGGCGGTGCCGGACGATCAGGTGACCCAGGCCCTGGCGCTGCTGCGCAATGCCAAATCCCCCGTCATCCTCATGGGCCGCGTCAGCCGCGATACCGACGCCTGGGACCAGCGCGTTGCCTTCGCCGAGGGTCTCAACGCCCGCGTCATGACCGACCTCAAAATCGGCGCCGCATTCCCCACCGATCACCCCCTCCACGTCGGCGCCCCCGCCACCCTGCTGACCCCCGACGGCGCCGCCGCCTTGTCCGCCGCCGATGTCATCCTGAGCCTCGATTGGGTCGATCTCGGCGGCACCCTGCGCGCCGCCGGCGGTGCCCCCGGCGCCAAGGTGATCCAGATTTCCCTCGATCATCACCTGCACAACGGTTGGAGCATGGATCACCAGGCGCTCCCCCCGGTCGATCTGTTCATCGCCGCCGACCCCGATATCGCGATGTCCCAGCTTCTGCGCACCCCCGCGCTGCCCGCCGATCTGCCGCCGCCCGCCCCGCCGCCAACCACCTTCGCCGCCGGACCCATCGGCGTCCCCACGCTGGGCGAGGCCCTGCGACACGCCTGCGGTACCCGCGCGGTGTCCCTCTTGCACCTACCGATTTCCTGGAACGGCGCCACCTGGCCGTTGCGCCACCCGCTGGACTTCCTCGGCTCCGACGGTGGCGGCGGCATCGGCGCCGGCCCCGGCATTTCCGTCGGTGCGGCGCTGGCATTGCGAGGCTCCGGCCGCCTGCCGGTTTCGATCTGCGGCGACGGCGACTTCCTGATGGGCGTCACCGCGCTCTGGACCGCCGTGCACTACCGCATCCCCCTGCTGCTGGTCGTCGCCAACAACCGATCCTTCTTCAACGACGAACTGCACCAGGAACGGGTCGCCCGGATGCGCAACCGCCCGGTGGAAAACCGCTGGATCGGTCAGCGTATCGACGATCCCGCCATCGACATGGCGAAACTCGCGGAAGGGCAGGGGGCGACAGGCTTCGGCCCGGTCGAGGACGCTGCCGATCTCGTCGAAATCTTCAACAAGGCCATCGCCGTTGTCGAACAGGGCGGCGTCGCGGTCGTCGATGTCAGGGTCACCCCCGGCTACGCCGCCGTCACCACCGCCGCCCTGATGGGCACCGGTCGAGGCTAAACAAAGGAGGACGCCAATATGCAGTTCGGTTACTTTACCATGCCGTCCCATCCACCCGAACGCGGCCTGAAAGCCGGCCACGACTGGGACCTCCAAACCCTCCGCTGGCTCGACGAGCTCGGCTTTTCCGAAGCCTGGATCGGCGAACACCACACCGCCCCGTGGGAGCCGCATCCCGCCCCCGACCTGCTGATCGCCCAGGCGCTGCTGCAAACCAAACGCCTGCGCATCGGCCCCGGCGGCTTCCTGTTGCCCTATCACCACCCCGCCGAACTCGCCAACCGCGTGGCCATGCTCGATCACCTGTCCGAAGGTCGCCTGATGTTCGGCGTCGCCGCCTCCGGCCTGCCCAGCGACTGGGCGATGTTCGGCGTCGACGGCATGTCGGGCGTGAACCGGGACATGACCCGCGAAGCCCTGGATATCATCCTGCGCCTGTGGAGCGACGAACCCAGCTTCGAACACAAGGGCAAATTCTGGAACGTCGCCAAGCCTGAAATGATGTACGGCTTCCTGAAACCCCACATCAAACCCCTCCAGCAACCGCACCCGCCAATTGGCGTCGCCGGCCTGTCGACCAACTCCGATACCCTGAAAATGGCCGGCGAGCACGGCTTCCTGCCGCTGTCCCTGAACCTCAACCCCGCCTATGTCGCCACCCACTGGGCCGCCGTCGAGGCCGGCGCCGCCCGCACCGGCCGCAAACCCAACCGCAACGACTGGCGCATGGTGCGGGAGGTCTTCGTCGCCGATACCGACGAGGAAGCATGGGAACTGTCCGTCGGCGGCATGATGGGCCGCATGATGCGCGAGTACTTTCTTCCGTTGCTCGGCAATTTCGGCTTCCTGGAATATCTGAAACATGATCCGTCAGTGCCGGATTCAGACGTCACCCCGGAATATTGCGCCAAACACAACTGGTTGATCGGCTCCCCGGCGACCGTCGCGGAGAAATTGCAGAAAGTCTACGACGACGTCGGGGGCTTCGGAAACCTGCTGGTCTTCGGCTTCGACTACGCCGAAAAGCCCGACGCGTGGCACAATTCGTTGCGCCTGCTGCAGACGGAGGTCGCGCCGAAGGTGGCGCATCTGATTCCCGCCTGAATTGAAGAACAGGGGCAGGATCGTCCTGCCCCTATGGCGGTGCCGCCGCCAGCAGCCGGTCCACTTCCTGCTTCAACCGGGGGAGATCGTGCACAATCACATCCCACACCAGTTGATGATCGATGCTCCAATAGCCATGGATCAGGCGGTTACGGAACGCGACAATCTTGCCCCATGGCACGCCCGCGGTCGCGGCGGCGGACGCCGACAGGTGCGTGGCCGCTTCTCCGATCACTTCGAAATTGCGGATCACGGCATCTTGAATCATCCGCTCCTGTAAATAAACCTCCCGCCCCTCCGCGACATAGCGCTCGATCGCGGCGATGCTGTCGGCGATATGCTCCAGATATGGCCGGTCAGACTTCACAACGGCCGCGCGTCGGCTTCAATGTAGGGGCGAAAGAAGGGACTGAGGCTCCGTGCCAGCAACAAATCCACCGGACGCCGCAGCAGCGCCTCCAGTTCCTCGGCCAAGCCAAGATAGTCGCCAAATCCCCGTTCCGGATCGAGGTCGATGAGCAGATCGATGTCGCTGTCCGGACGTTCCTCGCCCCGCGCGACCGATCCGAACAGCCGGACATTGCTGGCACCGTGGCGGGCGGCAATCCGCATCACCGTGTCACGCTGCCGATGGATGTCATCGCGTAAGGCCATGCGCGTACCTGATGTTCCAGCGGCCCGCACCATAGCGGTAAGTGGATGGCTTGCGTCAAGCAGGACACGGCCGCGGCGCCAGCACCCGCCCCCCGGATGGCCCAACCCGCAAACACCCTGTATGACCCCGCGCCAGACCATCCAGGAGTCCCCAAAATGCGCCCATCCGGCCGAGCCGCCGACGCCCTGCGCGTCGTATCCATGACCACCGGCTTCGCCCGGCACGCCGAGGGCTCCTGCCTCATCCGCATGGGCAATACCGAAGTCCTCTGCGCCGCCAGCGTCGAAACCCGCGTCCCGCCCTTCCTGCGCAACACCGGCAAGGGCTGGGTCACCGCCGAATACGGCATGCTCCCCCGCGCCACCCACACACGCGGCGACCGCGAAGCCGCCCGCGGCAAGCAATCCGGCCGCACCCAGGAAATCCAGCGCCTGATCGGACGCTCGCTCCGCGCCGTCGTCGACCGCGAGGCCATGGGCGAGATGTCCATCACCCTCGACTGCGATGTGCTGAACGCCGACGGCGGCACCCGCTGCGCCGCGATCACCGGCTCCTGGGTCGCGCTGTCGCTGGCATTCCGGCACCTCGTCAAAATGAACGTGCTGTCCAAGGTGCCGCTGATCGGCCAGGTCGCTGCCGTATCCTGCGGCATTTACAACGGCAACGCCGTCCTCGACCTCGACTACGATGAAGATTCCGCGGCCGAGGCGGACTCCAACTTCGTCATGACCAACGATGGCGGCCTCGTGGAAATCCAGGCCACCGCGGAGAAAACCAGCTTCTCGGAAGCGCAGTTCCACCAGCTCCTGGCCCTGGCCCGTACCGGCACGGCGCAGCTCTTCGCGGCACAGAAAGCCGCGCTGGGGGACTGAATGCGCAAGATCGGCCCTGGCGAGAAACTGGTTCTCGCCAGCCACAACCAGGGCAAGCTGCGGGAGATCGAGGCGCTGCTGCGACCGCTCGGCATCGACGTCGTCTCCGCCGGCGCCCTCGGCCTCCCCGAACCGGTCGAGGATGCCCCGGATTTCGCCGGCAACGCCCGCATCAAGGCCTTGGCGGCGGCGACCGCGACCGGGCTGCCGGCGCTGTCCGACGATTCCGGCTTCTGCGTCGCCGCGCTGAACGGCGATCCCGGCGTCCTGTCCGCACGCTGGGCCGGCCCGTCCAAGGATTTCGCCGCGGCCATGGCGTTGGTCCATGAACGCATGGGCAGCGCTGTCGATGCATCCGCCTGGTTCGTCGCCGCCCTCTGCCTCGCCTGGCCCGACGGCCATACCGAGACGTTCCTCGGTCGCATCGACGGCACCGGCGTCTGGCCCCCGCGCGGCACCAGGGGGTTCGGCTACGATCCGATGTTCGTGCCAGACGGTGGCACGGTCACTTTCGGAGAAATGGACCCCGACGAAAAACACGCGATGTCCCATCGCGCCCGAGCATTCAAGCAGATGATGGAAGCGTGCTTCGGGTAATCGCCCTTTTGCTCATGCTCGCGGCACCGGCCTTCGGTGCCGAACTGCCGTTTGTCCCGTGTAACCTTTATCCCGCCGCCGGACCCCAGGCCGCCCAGGGCGCCCTGGTCTGGCTTCCCGGCACCTACGGCGCCGACCAGCCCGGCCCGCCACCCCCACCCGATATCGTGGCCCGCCTCGCTCGGCACCATCCCGCTGGGCCCGGCCTCGACGTGTTCCAGTTCCTCCGCGCGCGGCACGACGACCCGCTCGACCGCGGCGGCCGTATCCTTGCCCAGGGCCTGAAACAGCTGCGCGCCCAAGGCTACCGACGGATCGTCGTCGCCGGCCACTCCCGCGGCGGTTGGATCGCTTTGACCGCGACATCCGAACCCGGGCTGGCCGACGCCATCGTCGCGATCTCCCCCGCCGCGCATGGCACCAGCCCGCAGCGCCAGGTCCAGGCGAGGGCCGACTGGCAGGCGCTCTGGGCCGCCGCCAACGCCCCGGACACCAGTGTCGTGCTGGTGCAGTTACGCGACGACCCTTACGACCCCGATCCGGCCTGGCGCCTGCGCATCGCCGAAACCGGCGGCGTCCGGCTAAAATCCATCTACCTGCCCCCCGATCCCACCGGCCATGTCGGCGCCTACATGCCCGCCTTCGACGACCGGCTTGGCCCCACCATCGCCGACTTCGTTTTGACGAACCGACCCAGCAGGTTTACGGGTGCCCGGGACAAGGAGACCGCCCCATGACCGACGCCAGCAACTGGCCGGAACAGCTCTACGACCTGCTGCGATCCGCCAACGTCACCCAGTTCGCCTACGTCCCCGACGCCGGCCACAAGGTGCTGATCAACAAGTCGCTGGCCGACCCACAAGCGCATTCCATCCCCCTGACCACCGAGGAAGAGGGCGTCGCCCTCGCCGCCGGTGCCGACCTGGGCGGGGAACGCGCGGTGCTGCTGATGCAGTCCTCCGGCGTCGGCAACTGCATCAACCTGCTGTCGCTGATCAACGGCTGCCGCTTCCCGCTGCTGACCCTGGTATCGATGCGCGGCGACTTCGGCGAAGGCAATCCCTGGCAGTTCCCCATGGGTCAGGCGGTCGAGCCGGTCCTGAAGGCCATGGGCGTCATCGTCCTGCGCTGCGACCAGCCCGAGGACGTGATCCCCACCGTCACCGCCGCCATCACCATGGTCTTCCAGTCCAGCCAGGCCGTCGCCGTGCTGCTCGGGCAACGCCTCATCGGCGCGAAGAAGTTTTAAGAGGGGATCGGATCATGGCCGCATTACAGAAACTGCCGACCTCCAACCTGCCGGAAGCCGTGCTGGACCGCCGGCAGGCGGTGCCCGCGCTGATCGACCGTCCGCAGGATTTCCTGATCGTGACCGGCCTCGCCGGCGCCGCGCAGGAACTGTCCGCGATGACCGGCAACGCCCCCAACCTGTTCGCCATGGGCGGCGCGATGGGCGCGGCGCTGATGACGGCGCTGGGATTGGCGCTGGCGCAGCCGAAGAAGAAGGTGCTGTGCGTGACTGGCGACGGCGACCTGCTCATGAGCGTCGGCGGCCTCGCCACCATCGCGCTGCAGAACCCGCCGAACCTGACCGTGATCTGCGTGGACAACGGTCACTACGGTGAGACCGGTAACCAGGAAAGCCACACCGGCCTGGGCGTCCGTCTCGACACCATCGCCGCCTGTTCTGGCTTCCCGGCGGTGCACACCATCAATTCCGATACCGACCTGGAGGAAGGCCGCCGCCTGCTGCGGGAAAGTGGCCTGCGCTTCATCCTGCTGCGCGTGAAGGAAGGCCCGCCGCTGAAGGAAAAGCGGAACCTCGTGCCGCATATGGAGCGGGAGAATTTCCGCAAGGCCCTGCTGGGGTAAGGCCGGATCCTGCCAGCCTTGTCCTCCCACGTCATGGCCGGGCTTGTCCCGGCCATCTATAGCGGCACCGCAGCCGCGCCCGTTAGCGTGATCGCCAGAGGTGGAACCACACGGCGGCGTGAATCACGCGATCAAACAAAGAGTTATACCAGCCCGTAGTAAGAGGGGCAAAAATGTGGGTGGATACCGGCCGCATCGGCAATCGGTCGATGAACCGCCACGGTCGGTGCGTTGGGCGGTTCCCCATTCAACGCAGAGCACGCAGAGCCTCGGAGATCGCAGAGGAGCCGTTGTTCTCTGCGGTCTCGGCAGCTCTGCGTGCTCTGGTGCGTCCCGAAGGACGCGATCACCTCGTGGGTGAAAGTCCCACCCGGGCAATGGTCGGTTGGCCC
>CAIRCM010000043.1 GCA_903877125.1 uncultured Acetobacteraceae bacterium
AGCGGGGGAGGGAAACGGGTTGCCTTGGCAATACCGCGCCCTTCCTCGACTCTACCGGGAATCGAATCGGGGACACCGGACGCCGGTCTTCCGATGGGTGGCCATGGCGGAACCGGATTCGATGCGGCTTCAGAAAGGGAGGATGTTGCCCACACTTTTGCCCCTCTTACAGCCCGTATAAACTTTGACGTACCGGCCGACCGAATCACGTCATGCCGGCGAATGCCGGTATCCACGCCTTGCGAGGCTGGGACTTCCGAAAGGCGTGGGTACCGGCGAATGCCGGCATGACGGGTGGGCATCCGCCACGAGTCAATCATTGCTCGGTCTGGCATTATAGAGCACGATTGGGTCACCTTGACCCTGTCGTTCCCCCGCCCGGATCGCGTCAACTCGGATGGGCGGAAGCGCTCTCGACCGGCTCCGGTCCGGGCGCCGGAATCGTCCTCGGAGCAAAATGTAAGTCCCGCAGCTTCACCTCGTTGAACGCTACCTCGTAACCCTCCTGCGTCAGGGTCTTCTTTTCGATATAATCGTAGCGCAGGGAAGCGAGCTGTTCCGCTTTGGCGAACTCGTCGCTCGTCAGCTCCCACCCGCGGCTACAGACCCCGCAATGCAGAAACGCGTATGTTTTGTAGGGAATGACAGGAACGAAAAACAGCGTAAACCATGTTTTTCGGCGCAACGCGTGCCAAGGCCCAACGTTGTTGCAATTCGCGCAGTGCAGAACCGCGACGTTACGGACATCTTTTTGTGTGGTCCGTCCCCATCCAAAAACAAAAAACATGGGCTGCCTCCCATTTGCGCGCGCAATCCGCAGCGTGAAGATGGAACGGAAAGGTGTCCATCGCGCACCTTGTCGCTGACCGTCAACGCCACCGTCGAACGTTATCGTACGAACCTCGGCCGTAAACAACAATTTGCCGCGATCCGCTCAGCCCCGCCGCGCAGCCAGCGCCAGCACCGCGAATGACACCAGCGTCGAACCCACCAGAATCACCGCCACCGGGTAGACCGCACCCGGATGCCAGCTCTCGACCGCGACCGTGCACAGCATACCGTAACCCATCTGGAAAAAGCCGTACAACCCGGATGCCGCGCCGATCGCCATCGGATTGGCACTGACCGAACCTGCCACCGCGAACGGGCTCGCCATCCCGGTGCCGGCCGTGAACAGGGTGATCGAGGCCACGACCGTCAGCACCGATAGATGGTCCGTCACATCCGCCAGCAGGAAGCAGATCGCCCCCGCGATCGCCAGCCCGTTGGCCACCCGCAGCCCGGTCCGCAGCGACACACGCTTCGACAGCCGGTTCGCGAAAATCCCGCCAGCGGCGACACCCACCATGATAATCAGGTAGTACACCCCCACATCCTGCGTCGGTTGGTGCAGCGTGTTCTCGAAAATGAACGGCGCCGCCGCCATGAACGCGTAGAACGCGGTCGTGGTGAACGCGCCCGCCACGGCGAAACCCAAAAACACCGGCGACAGCAAAAGTCGTCCGTACCCGCGCCCGAACGACAGCGGCACATGGCGGGACGCCCCGACATTGGTCTCCGGCAGCAGCAGCAGCGTCGCGACCAGAGTAACCGATCCGATCGCGACCAGCAGGAAATAGCTGGCCCGCCAGTGCACGAAAGCGGTGATGTAGCCGCCAATCGCGGGTGCCACGGCCGGCATGATCGACATCGTCACCGTCAGCAGCGCAAGTTGCCCCGCCGCCTTGTCCGGTGTTGCCGCGTCCCGCACCGCCGCGCGCCCCAGCACCAGCCCCGCGCAGCCGCCGATGGACTGCAATACCCGAGCGCCGATCAGGATGGCCGGACTGGGAGCCATCGCTGTCGCCAGGCTCGCCAGGGTGAACAGCGTCATCCCCGCCAGCAGCACCGGCCGCCGCCCAAACCGGTCCGACAGAGGCCCATACAGCAACTGCCCCGCCGCCAGCCCGACCAGATACAGCGTGATCGTCAGCTGCACCGTCCCGATCGAAATCCCCATCGCCCGCGCCGTCGCCGGCAGTGCGGGGATGATGATGTGCATGCCCAGCGTGCCGCACGCCGTGAGTGCCACCAGCAGCGGAAACGGTGCCCGCGCCCGAGCGCCCAACAGCGGTGTGCTCAGAAATCGCATATGCGGTCTCAGCGCCGAGCCGCCACGGCCGCTCGGCGGGCCAGCGCCAGCACGGTGTTGCGGCACAAGGCCTCATCCGGCCATCCCGTGCGCTTGCAGCCGCGTTCCGCCTCCGCCAGACCCGCCAGCGCCGCGGCCAAAGACGGCAACGGCCAGAGGGTCAGCGACCGGGTAAACGCCGCGCTGCGCCGAAAGAAGATCGGCGGCCGAACGGTTTTCGTCGCATCCACGGCGGTCAGCCCCTGCTCCTCCATCGCCAGACGCGCCCGGTGCAGCTTCTGCATATGCGCCAGCCCCACGCGCAGGACCTGCACAGCCGCCGCTCCCTCGGCCATCGCCAGTTCCAACGCCCGATCCGCCGTCGCGACATCCCCGGTCGTCGCGGCGAACAGCGCGTCGTCCAGCGACAATCCCGCGAGATCGCCGACACAGGCCATCGCCGAGTCCAGATCGACCCGTCCGTTCGGCCCCACATACAGCGCCAGCTTCTCCAATTCCGAGCGGGTCGAGGCTCGGTCGCCCCCAAGCTGCGCCGACAGCCAGGACAGCGCGTCCGGATCCGCCCGTACCCCGGCCTCGGTCAAAGCACCGCGGATCGTGGCTTCCAGTGCTCGGCCTTCTTCGGGATAGCAGCCGATGGCAGCGCCATCCGGTGCGTCTTCCAGCGTTGTGCGCAGCTTCGACCGCGCGGCAATGGTGGGTGCTTCGAGCACCACCAGCGCCGTCGCCCGGCTTTTCAGGATGGCGCGCACCGGGTCGGTCGCGGCATCGGTGGCGTCGCGCACCCGCACCACACGCCGCCCGCCGGTCAGCGGGATCGACGCCGCCTCGTCCGGCAGGGTGCTGACGGCCTCCCGCGGCAGTTCGGCGACAAGGAACGGATCGTCCAGACTGCCCGCCACCGCGCGCACCAGCGTTTCCGCGCGCTCCCGTATCATCCCCGCATCGTCGCCATAGAGCAGCACCACCCGGCATGCGCCGGGATCGCGCAGAAAACCCGCCACCTGCGCGGGGCCAAGCTTCATGGGGTCAGCTGTTCCCGTTCGCCGCGCGTTGGTTGAACCAGACCGCGAGCTGTAGCGCGATCTGATCGGCCAGCGCCTCCGCGAGCCGCTTCTGCGTCGCCTCGGTCGCCAGCAGGCTGTAGAATGTCTGGGCGGCGAACAGGTTGATTTGATCCAACGCATGCGCCGAACCTGACGTCAGCGTCCGCCCTTCGGAATCGCGGGTTTTGAGCGTCCAGTTCGCGGTGCCCACCATGCGCACGGCTGGTGCCGAGCTGTCCGGTTGAATCGCGATCGCTTCGCCGGCGATACCGTAACTCGCGGTCAGGACGTACCGGTGGTGCAGACCTGCATCGCTGCCAAACCGTTCCTGCAAGGCCAGCCGCAATTCCTGCCCGGGACGGTCCCCGATATTGGCAACCTCGACCGCCGCCAGCTCCCGTTGTGCCACCCCGGCCTTGCCGGAGGCGGTGGGCATATAGACCGGCCGGAAGCCGCACGCCGCGAGGCCCAGGCCCGACACGCACAGCGAGAGCAGCCCGCGGCGGGTCATCCGGCGACCACGAAGTTGACGATCCGGTTGGGAACATGGATACGTTTCACGATTCGTTTGCCTTCCAGCGCACGCACGACGTTGGGTTCAGCCTCCGCCGCGGCGAGCACGCTGTCGGCGGGCGCATTCGGCGCCACTTCGATCGACCCGCGCAGCTTGCCCATGACCTGCACCGCGATGACCACGCTTTCGGCCACGAGCAGCGCCGGGTCCGCTTCCGGCCACGCGAGGTCGGCGACCAGGGCTTCGCTGCCGGGATGCAGCAGGGCGTGGATTTCCTCCGCCAGATGCGGCATCGCCGGGCTGAACAGCCGAGCCATCGTCTCGATCGCTTCGTGCCGCGCCCAGGCCAGTCCCGGTTCGTCGGCTGCCCGTTCGGCATCGGTGACGGCGTTGGCGAGTTCGTACATGCGCGCGACCGCGACGTTGAACGCGAAGCCCTCCCAGGCCTCGGTCACCGCGGCGATGGCTTTGTGCGTCGCGCGGCGCAGGGTGCGGCCGGCGGGACCGAATGTCCCCGGCATCGCTTCGGCGGCCGGCAGATTTTCCGCCAGACGGTAGATCCGCTGCGTGAACCGGTACGCACCGGCGGCGCCGGACTCGGTCCATTCCATGTCGCGTTCGGGTGGATTGTCGGACAGGATGAACCAGCGCGCGGTATCGGCCCCGTAGCGGTTGATGATCTCCCCGGGATCGATGGTGTTGCGCTTCGACTTGCTCATCGCCTCGATCCGGCCGACCGTGACCGGGGCGCCGGTCTGCCGGTGCACGGCGGTGCCATCCGGCCGTTTTTCGACCTCCTCGGGATAAAGCCAGACCCCGTCCGCGGATTTGTAGGATTCGTGGTTCACCATGCCCTGGGTGAACAGGCCGGCGAACGGTTCGTCCACCGCGGCGTGACCGGTTTCCTTCAGCCCGCGGGTGAAGAACCGGGAATACAGCAGGTGCAAAATCGCGTGCTCGATCCCGCCGATGTATTGATCGACCGGCATCCAGTGATCCACCGCCGCCCGAGCCAGGGGCTGCGACGTGTCGGACGCGCAGCAATACCGAGCGAAATACCAGGAGCTGTCGACGAAAGTGTCGAACGTGTCGGTTTCCCGCCGTGCCGGCTTGCCGCAACTGGGGCAGTTCACGTGCTTCCAGGTGGGGTGGTGATCCAGCGGATTGCCGGGCCGGTCGAACGTGACGTCATCCGGCAGCTTCACCGGCAGATCGGCGTCCGGCACCGGCACCGCCCCGCATGCATCGCAATGGATGATCGGGATCGGGCAACCCCAGTAGCGCTGCCGCGACACACCCCAGTCGCGCAGGCGCCAGTTCGTCACGCCTTCGCCCTGATTTTGCGCGGCCAGCCTGGCGATGGCGGCCGCCTTCGCCGCATCCACCTCCAGCCCATTCAGGAAGTCCGAGTTATACGCCGTCCCCGGCCCGGTATAGGCTTCCTTGCCCACCGCGAACGTCGCCGGATCGCCCCCCGGCGGCAGCACCACCGGAGTCACCGTCAGCCCGTATTTCCGAGCGAAATCCAGATCGCGCTGGTCATGCGCCGGGCAGCCGAAAATCGCCCCGGTGCCGTATTCCATCAGCACGAAATTGGCGATCCAGACCGGGAAGGTCGCCCCCGCGATGAACGGATGCTTGACCCGCAACCCGGTATCGTAACCCAGTTTTTCCCCGGTTTCGATGGTCGCTTCCGACGTGCCCTTCGACTTGCACTCGGCGATGAACGCCGCCGCCTTGGGGTCCTTGGCAGCGACCCGATCGGCCAGCGGATGTTCCGGCGCGATCGCCATGAACGACATGCCATACAGCGTGTCGGGCCGCGTGGTGTAGACTTCCACGCTGTCGCTCTGGTCGGCCAGATCGAACCGCAGCCGAGCACCCTCCGACCGGCCGATCCAGTTCGCCTGCATCAGCCGCACCCGTTCCGGCCAGCGATCCAGCGTGTCCAGCGCCGCCAGCAGATCCGGGGCGAACTTCGTGATGCTGAAGAACCACTGGCTGAGCTGCTTCTTCTCCACCAGCGCGCCCGACCGCCAGCCCCGCCCGTCGATCACCTGCTCGTTCGCCAGCACCGTCCCATCGACCGGATCCCAGTTGACCCAGCTTTCCTTGCGCTCGACCAGACCCGCCTTGAGAAAATCGAGAAACAGCTTCTGCTGATGCTGGTAATATTCCACATCGCAAGTCGCGAATTCTCGCGCCCAATCCAGCGACAGCCCCATCCGCTTCAGCTCGGCGCGCATGGTGTCGATATTCTCGTGCGTCCACTTCGCCGGGTGCACCCCACGTTCCCGCGCCGCGTTCTCCGCCGGCAGCCCGAACGCATCCCACCCCATCGGGTGCATCACCGAATGGCCCCGAGCCCGCTTGTAGCGCGCCACCACGTCGCCGAGGGTGTAGTTCCGCACATGCCCCATGTGGATCTTGCCGCTGGGGTAGGGGAACATCTCCAGCACGTAGTATTTCGGCTTGCCGTCCGTGGGGACGTCTTCCACATGGAAACAGCCCCGCGCGTCCCAGGCTTGCTGCCACTTGGGTTCGGCGGTCCGGAAATCGTAACGCGGCCCTTCGACCGCCGGTGTCGCAACGTCGCTCATGGGGCGGGTTATCGGGCCGGCGGGGGTGGAGTGCAAGGGTGGGATCAGGCGTCGGACCCCGGCCAGAAATCGGGATCGGCCGCTTGCTGATAGGACCATGGGCATTCGGCCGGGAATGTCGTTTCCGGCAGGCCGGTCTCGCCAGCCGCCAACAAGGCAGCCGAGGCGTAGGCATCCGCCAGCACGGCAGGCAATTGCGCCCTGAGACTCGGGTTGTCGTCGAGATGACGGGCCAGATCGCGGCGCTGAACCTTGATGGTGTAACGCCAGCTGTTGCCCCGCAAACCCGGCTGAAACTGCCATTTCAGCAAATGCTGGAGCAGCACGGTCAGCCGGCTGATCAGTTCGCGCCGCTCGCTTTTGCCCATGCTCTCGATTTCCTCGGCGATGTTTTCGATATCCAGGGCGGACAGATTGCCGGCGCGCAGCAGCGATGCCTGCTGGTTCGCCCAGGCGTAGAAATCGGCATCGTACAAAGTGGTCATGGGCGCGCTGCCTGCCATGCGGAGGAGGATCGAAATATTGTCCCTGGCGATGCGTGGTGCAAGCCGGGCGTCATCGACACCGCTGGACCGCCAGGACGGGCGCCGTTGCTTCGGCGCACGAAAGACGCCAAAATCGGTTACGCCCCCGGTGGAATACTGCGACATGTCCGACATCTTCGTCAGCTACACCAGCACCGACCGAGACTGGGCGCACTGGATCGCCCACGAGCTCACCGCGCTCGGCCACACCCCCCACGTGCATGAGTGGGAAATCGCCAAAGGCGAAAACATCCTCGCCTGGATGAGCGCCCGCCACGGCGACGCCGACCACGTCCTGTGCGTCCTCTCGGACGCCTATCTGAAAGCCGGCTATTAGACCTGGGAACGCGAGGCCGGCGAATGGCGCGCGGTCGAGGAAAAGCGTCCCGGTTTCATGCTCTATGTCGTGGTCGCCCCCTGCGCGCTCCCCCCGCTCGTCCGCCATTTCAAACGCTGCGCACTCCACGGCATACCGGAAGAAGCCGCCCGCCAGCGCTTCCACGACTTCATGGCCGCGCCCGCCCCGCCGCTCGATGTCGCCTTCCCCCGCCAGGACATCGCCGCCGAAAGCAACATAACCATCGCCGTCCCCCGCATCTTCATGGGCCGCGACGACGACATGGCGACCATAGAGGCCGCCCTGAAGCGCTACCACGGCCGCGCCGCCATCACCGCGCTGCGCGGCATGCGCGGCGTCGGCAAGACCGCGCTCGCCGCCGCCTACGCCGCGAAACATCGCCACGACTACCGCGCCACCTGGTGGCTCCGCGCCGAAACCGCCGACGGCATCCGCACCGACCTCGTCGCGCTCGGCCACCGCCTGGGCTGGGTTGCCGACGGCGAAGCCCAGGACGCCGCTCTGGCCAAGACCGCCGACCGCCTGCGCCGCGAAGGCGAGGGCATCCTGCTGATCTTCGACAACGCCCTGGACGCCGACTCCATCCGCCCCTTCCTCCCGCTCGACAGCGCCGCGCACGTCCTGATCACCTCCAACGCCCACCGCTGGGGCGACGTGGCGGAGGCGGTGGAAATCCGCCTCTGGCCCACCGACATCGGCGCCGCCTTCCTGCTGGCCCGCACCGGATCGGCCGACAAACCTGCGGCCGAAGCCCTGTCGGCGGCGCTCGACGGCCTGCCCTTGGCGCACGACATGGCCGCCGCCTATTGCGAGGAACTCCGCCTTTCGCTCGGCACCTATCTCGCCCGCTTTTACGCCTCCCCAGCCGAGGTGCTGGACGACGCCGAGTCCGCCCCTGCCGGCTACCACGACCGGCTGACGGCGGCGAAAGCCTTCGCCCTCGCGATCGAGGAAGCCGCCAAACGCCACCCCGCCGCCGAACCCCTGCTGGTCGCCGCCGCCATGCTGCCCCCCGAACCGGTCCCCCTGTTCCTCTTCAGCGAGGGTCGATCGGCACTGGCCGAGGGTTTGGGCAAAAACCTGGAAGGCCGGGGCGTCGACCGCGCGGTCGCCACCTTGCGCCGCTTCGCGCTGGTGGAGGTGGAGTCGATCCCGGACGAACGCGACCCGGCGATAACCACCGAAACAATCCGCCTGCACCGCCTGATCCGCATGGCCGCCCTCTGGCGTCGTGACGCCGCGGCCACCACGGCGATCCAACGTGGCCTGTTCGCCGCGTTCGTCGCGGCCTACCCCAAGACGGTGTTCGAACCCCAATCCTGGCCACGCTGCCGCCGCCTGGACCCGGTCGCCACCGCCTTGCTCGGCCCGGACGTCGAGCAGACCGCGAACGCCGGCACGCGGTTCGCCGATATGCTGATATGGGTTGGTCAATACCGTAAGGTGGCGGCGGCCTATCGCTCTGCCCGGCCGCTTTTCGAACGTGCGCTTGCCATCAATGAACGTCTTGACGGCCTGGGGCACCCGCAAACCGGCGTCGCAGTCTCCGAACTCGCGCACCTGCTTCAAGACCAGGGCGATCTCGCCGCCGCGCGGCCGCTGTTCGAGCGCGCCCTCGGCATCCGCGAGAAGGCGCTGGGGGCCGAGCATCCGGACACCGCGACCAGCCTCGCCAACCTCGCGGGCCTGCTGCAAGCCCAGGGCGATCTCGCCGCCGCGCGGCCGCTGTTCGAGCGCGACCTCGCCATCACCGAGAAGGTGCTGGGGGCCGAGCATCCGGACACCGCGACCAGCCTCACCAACCTCGCGCTCCTGCTGCGAGACCAGGGCGATCTCGCCGCCGCGCGGCCGCTGTTCGAGCGCGCCCTCGCCATCACCGAGAAGGCGCTGGGGGCCGAGCATCCGGACACCGCGGCCA
>CAIRCM010000044.1 GCA_903877125.1 uncultured Acetobacteraceae bacterium
CCGACCACTCCCAAATCGTCATGGCCCGGCTCGTCCGGGCCATGACGATGTAACGAGACCGCCGCGACTTGGAGCGGTCATTTTTGCGCGTTGCCAAAGTCTTTGTTTTGACCGGCAGCTTTGTCGGCACGCTGGCGCACTTATTTGCCGACGCTGCCTTAAAACCGCTCCACCCACGGTCGCAGCTCAATCTCCCACGTCCATGCCGAACGCGGCTGCGTCGCCACATGCCAATACGTGTCGGCGATCGCATCGGGATCGAGGAATTTGTCCGGATTGTCGTTCGGATCCGGCCGCGTCGCGCCCCTGATCCCGCCGTCGATGACGAAATGGGCGACGTGCACGCCCTTGGGCGCCAGCTCCCGCGCCATGCTTTGCGCCAGCCCGCGCAAGGCGAACTTGCCCATCGCGAAGGCCGCCGACTGCGGATAGCCTTTCACGCTGGCCGAGGCCCCGGTCAGCAGGATCGACCCGCTGCCCCGCGCGACCATATGGCGCGCGGCCTGCTGGGCCACGAGGAATCCGCCATAGGCGCTCACCGCGATCGCCCGAGCGACCGCCGCGGGATCGACATCCGTGATGGGTCCGGGCGCGCGGGCGGAGGCGTTGTAGACCACGATATCCGGCACCCCTTGGGTCGCGATCACCACATCGAACAGGGCCGCGACTTCCTCGGGTTCCGTCGCCTCGCAGGCGAAGGTCGCGGCGGCGGTTTCGCCCGCCAGCGCCGTCAGTTTGTCGGTGTTGCGCGCGGCCAACGCCACCTGCAGTCCGTTCCTGGCGAAAAGCCTGGCGAGCGAGGCACTCAACCCTGGCCCCACCCCAACGATCAATGCGGATTTCAGATCCATGTCAGCGTCCTCCGGATACGGGGACGATGATCCCCGTGATGTAAGATGCTTCCTCCGACGCCAACCACAAGACCGCCGTCGCCACTTCTTCCGCGCTGCCGGTCCGCCCCATCGGTACCCCGCCCACCAGGCGCACCAGCCGGTCCGGCAATCCTGCCCGAGCATGCAGGTCGGTCTCGATCAAACCGGGGCTGACCGCGTTGACCCGGATACCGCGTGGCGCGAGTTCTCTGGCCGACCCGATGGTCAGGCTGTCGACCGCGCCCTTCGACGCCGCGTAGTGAATCCATTCATTGGCCCCACCGATTTCCGCCGCGCGGGAGGAAATATTGACGATCGATCCGCCTTTTCCGCCCAGATCGGTCGCCATGCGCTTCACGGCCTCCCGCGTTGTCAGGAACGGTGCCCGCACGTTGACGGTCAGCACGTTGTCGAGCGCGTCGGCCGTGATCGCGTCGATCTTGCAGACCGGGCCGGGCCCGCCGGCGTTGTTCACCAGCACGGCAACCGGGCCGAGCTCGCGGTCCACCGTCGCGAACATCGCCAGGATCGACGCTTCCGAAGCCATTTCCGCCTGGATCGCCAAAGCCGCACCGCCGCCGGCCACGATGTCGGCGACCACGGCGTCCGCGAGCGCCCGATTGGACTGGTAGGTCAGCGCCACGGCGAACCCTCGGGCACCCGCCATCCTGGCAACCGCCGCGCCGATGCCCTGGCTGCCCCCGGTCACGATCATCACTGGCCGCATGTTACGTTTCCTTTGCTTCGATCCCCTGGTCGCCTATCATTACGCCCGAAACGCCCAACCACAACGCGCCAAAATCGGAGGCACCCCCATGCTCGGCCTGATGCAATCCCAGAATCTGCTGATCTCCAGCATTCTGAAGCATGGCGCCCGGCATCATGCCTCGGCCCCTGTTGTCTCCCGCACCCATGAAGGCACGATGCATCGTTACGGCTGGGCGGATGTGGAACGCCGTGCCCGCCGCCTGGTGCGCGCGATGGAAAAGCTTGGGATCGGCCAATCGGACCGCGCCGGCACCCTCGCCTGGAACGCCTACCGGCATCTGGAGGTCTACTACGCCGCTTCGGGCATGGGTGCGATCTGCCACACCATCAACCCGCGTCTGCATCCGGACGATATCGCCTATATCATCAACCACGCGTCCGATCGCGTGCTGTTCGTCGACCTCAGTTTCGCACCGCTGATCGACGTGCTGGCGGACCGGATCAAGGATTGCGTGCGCGATGTGGTCATGCTGTGCGACGCAGCGTCGATGCCCGAGGTAAAACCCGCCCCCGGAATGCGGGTACATTGCTACGACACCATCATGGAGGCGTCGGACGAGGATTACATCTGGCCTGATTTCGACGAAAACACGGCGAGCGCGCTGTGCTACACGTCCGGCACCACCGGCCGCCCGAAGGGCGTGCTGTACAGCCACCGTTCGACCTTCCTGCACGCCTATGCCGCATCCATGCCCGACGTGCTGTGCGCGCGCGCGAGCGAGCGGATTCTGCCGGTCGTGCCGATGTTCCACGTGAATGCCTGGGGCATTCCCTATGCCTGCGCCCTGACCGGGGCCGGGCTGATCCTGCCCGGGCGGCATCTGGACGGTGCCAGCCTCACGACCCTGCTCAATGACGAGAACGTCACGCTGACCTGCGGCGTGCCCACGATCTGGATGGGGTTGTTGCAGCATCTGCGCACGTCCGGGGAGAAACTCACCAGCGTCAAGCGCATCATGACCGGCGGTTCCGCGACCCCGCCGCTGCTGGTCGAGGCATTCCGCGACGAACAGGGCGTCAACGTCGAGCAGGGCTGGGGCATGACCGAACTCAGCCCCGTCGGCACCTACAACGCGCCGAAGGAAGCGCAGTTGGGACTGGAGGGCGCGGCCTTCGTCAAGCACGCGCTGAAGCAGGGCCGGATTCTCGCCGGCATCGACATGAAGATCGTCGATGGCAACGGCAAGGAACTGCCGTGGGATGGGGAGGCTTTCGGCGATCTGAAGGTCAAGGGCCCCTGGATCGCGAGTGCCTATTTCGGCGACGAACCCGGGTCGGCGCTGGACGAGGACGGCTGGTTCGCCACCGGCGACGTATCCACCATCGACCCCGACGGGTTCATGGAGATCACCGACCGGTCCAAGGACGTGATCAAATCGGGCGGGGAATGGATCAGCTCCATCGCGCTGGAAAACATCGCTGTCTCCCACCCCGACGTCCTGGAAGCCGCGGTGATCGCGTCCCGTCATCCGAAATGGGACGAACGCCCGCTGCTCCTGGTCACGCCCAAGCCGGGACGGTCGATCGACGCGGCATCGGTGCTGAAAGTGTATGAGGGTCAGGTCGCGAAATGGTGGCTGCCGGACGCGGTGCTGGTGGTCGACGAACTGCCGCATACGGCGACGGGGAAATTGCAGAAGACGACGCTGCGGGCGGCCTACAAGGATTATTATATGACTTGAATGGCTGGTACTACCCCCGCCGCAGGCGCCGGTCCACCGTCAGCAGCACCACGCTCATTGCCGCCGCGAACAACACCAGCAACAACGTCACGGCCATGATCACCGGAATGTTCTGCAACCCGATCGCGGTCATGAGCAAATACCCCAGCCCCTTCTGCGACCCAAACATCTCCCCCAGCAGCGTGCCGATCAGTGTCAGCGAAAACCCGATCCGCAAGCCCGAGAAAATCTCCGGCAACGCTGCCGGCCAAACAATAAACCGCAGCGTCTGCGCCCGCCCCATCCGCAAGCTCCGCGCCGAGCGCAGCAGCACCGGACTGACCTGGCGCACGCCGGACATGGCGAACAGCGCGATCGGGATCACCCCATGGATCGCGCCGAACGCGATCTTCGCCGGCAGGCCGATGCCAAAAATCAACAGCACGATCGGATAAAGCACGATCTTCGGCACCGCGTAGGCCGACGCCAGCATCGGCTCGGCCACGTTCGCCGCCAGTCGGTTCAACCCCACCGGCAGCCCGATACCCAACCCCAGCGCCGCCGACAGCACCAGCGCCACCCCGAACGCTCGCCCGGTTTCCGCCAGATGCTCCCAAAACCCGGCGGTCCCCAACAATTGCCCGAGATACAACACGGTATCGACGGGCGGAGACAGCGCATGCGCCCCGGCAAACGCGAACAGCCCCTGCCAGACTACCAGCAACCCGGCGACGAGTAGGAGCCCGTTCCGCATCAGCGCCCGCGCCGGGCCAGCAACGACCGCTCCCACGCATGCAGCGCCATGTTCAAGACGGCACTGAGCAACAGGATCAGCAAAATCAACGGATACATGATGCCATTATCGAAATTGTTGAAAGCGAAATTGATCTCGTAGCCCAACCCGTCCCGGGACATGATGAACTCCGCCCCGACCACCCCGATGAACGCATAGGACACCGCCAGCTTCACCCCCGTGACCAGAAACGGCGCCGCGCAGGGCAGCGTGATCCGACGCGCCGTCTCCAACGGCCCCAGTTGGTAGGCGCGCGCCGTGCGTAACAATACCCGCGGAACGCGATCGAGGCCGGACAAGGTGCTGGTCAGCATCGCGATCATGCCGAGCATGAACCCGATCAGCACCTGCGGCGTGCTGCCCAGCCCGAACAGCACGATGAACAGCGGATAGAACGCATAGACCGGGATGGCGTAATAAGTCGCGAACAGCGGCTCCAGCGTCTCGCGCAGGCCGCGCCAGCGATGGATCGTCACGCCCAGGACAACGCCCGTCACGACTGAAAGACCTACCGCCATCGCCACGTCCGCCAGCGTCTTGACGATGGCCCCGGCCATGCTCCCCGCCCGCAATATCCCCCACAAATCCCGCACGACGACGCTTGGTGCCGGCATGGTGAAGGCCGAGATCGCGCCGAACCGGCACAGCCCCTCCAACGTCGCCAGCATCGCCGCAACGATCGCCAGCCGATACAAGCCCGCGCGGCGCATCGATTATCAGTGCGGCTTCAGATCGTCGGGCAGGAAACCGGTATCCACAAGCTTGCTCCAATCCGGGTTGCCGGTGAACGCGCCAACGACGGTCTGCGCATGAATCATCCGGTCCATCCCGGCGAAATCGAAACTGCCCGGGCCCCAGTAGTGCACCCCGGCCTTGCCCTCGTTCTTCGTCAGTCGGTTGACCGCCGCCCGCACCACGGCGGGATCGAGGTTGTAGACCTTGGCGATAATATCCCCCGCCTCATCCGGGTGCGCGTACATGAAGTCCACCGCCTTGCGCCGGCCGCGGATGATCGCACGGATGAAATCCGGGTGTTCCCGCGCCGCGGTGCCGGTTGTCACGCCGATGACATCGCAGAGCGGCGGCAACACGTCGGCGGCGAAAACGATCGGCTGCAGATCGGCGGCGTTCTTCGACCAGACGGGATCGGCGAGCGTCGCGACATCGATCGCGCCTTGTCCGAGCGCCACGATCTGCTCCCCGAAGCCGCCGACGCGCACCAATTCGGCATCGGTGGGCTTCAGACCGATACTCTCCAGCAGCAGCACATCCAGCGCCTGGCTGGTGGATTTCGGATTGGTGTAGCCGATTTTGTGGCCTTTCAGATCGGCCACCGTCCGGATCGCGGACCCTTTTTTGCTCGCCCAGGCGAACTCCGCCACCGTCAGAACGTTGTCGCTGACGATCCGCAGATCGGCCCCCTGCTGGATCGCGGACACGGTGCCGGCCAGATCGATCTCCCCATACGGAAGGTTTCCGCCCAGCATGATGCG
The DNA here is from genome assembly GCA_903877125.1 of uncultured Acetobacteraceae bacterium. Taxonomy (GTDB): domain Bacteria; phylum Pseudomonadota; class Alphaproteobacteria; order Acetobacterales; family Acetobacteraceae; genus Rhodopila. The sequence continues at coordinate 5,588 of CAIRCM010000044.1, forward strand.
CACCGTCGTCCCGCCCCCGGCCGAGGACAGGATGCCGGAAACATCCGCCCCTTCCTGCTGGAAGAACCCTTTTTCCATCGCGATGGCATAGGGCATGCCGTTCGCCGCCACGCCGTAGTTGCTGACGACGATCTGCTCGGCGGCGTTCGCGCCGTATGCGCCCAGCAGCATCGTGCCGAACAGAAGAGTGCGAAGAAGGCGCGACATGACGTTCCCCTGAATGCGTTGTCCGCAGTGTGTGGCCGTTGATATTATAAATCCAGCACCATCAGGGCCTCATCGTGGCCGGTGCCGTCAACGCGGATGGCGTCCGGCTCGATCCCATAACGCCGAAAGCCCAGGGCGTGGTACAGATTCTCGGCGGGCGCATTCCCAACCGTCACGCCCAGTCGCAGCGACGCGAGGCCGGCATCGCGCGCGGCCTGGATCGCACTTTCCATCATCCGCCGGGCCAGCCCGCGCCCCCGATGCGCCGGGCGCAGGTAAACCCCAACGAGCAACCCTTTGTGCCGCAGCTTCGATCCGGGAGCGACGAACAGCCCCGCCGTTCCAACGAGGACCCCATCCACGAAACAACCGAACGTATTGGGCAGTCGGCGTGCGAAAAACGCCAGATCCTGGCTGGCCTCGTCTTCGAGTGAACTGCTGAACGCCTCAGGCGCCGTACGCAACGCTTCCAGGCGCAGCGCCCGATAGGCCTCGGCGTCCGCGCTTGCCAGCCGTCGGATTATCGCAACGCTTCCGCGATCCGCAGCGCCAGCCGCCGCGCGACGTCGTCCTTCGCCAGCCGAGGCCATTCCTCCACTCCTCGCGGACCGATCAGGTGCACCGCGTTCTCCGTCCCGCCCATGATGCCGGTTTCCGGCGAGACATCGTTGGCCACGATGAAATCGGCATTCTTACGTTGCAACTTCGATTGCGCGTTCGCCAGCAGATCGTTCGTCTCGGCGGCGAATCCGACAACGATCCGTGGCCGCGTCGGCCCGGCGGCCGCGATCGTTGCCAGGATATCGGGGTTCGGCACCAGTTCCAGCGCCGGCGCCGCGACCCCCGGCTGCTTCTTGATCTTGCCGTCCGAGGCGTTGGCGACCCGCCAGTCGGCCACCGCCGCTGCGAACACCGCGGCATCCGCCGGCAACGCGGCCTGGCAGGCTTCCAGCATTTCCCGAGCGCTTTCGACCCGGGTCACCGCGACACCCGCCGGATCGGGCACCGATACCGGTCCGGAAACCAATGTCACCCTGGCGCCCAGCGCGGCCAAGGCCGCGGCGATCGCGTGGCCCTGCCGCCCGGACGACCGGTTGGCGATATAGCGAACCGGGTCGATCGGCTCATGCGTTGGCCCGCTGGTCACCAGCACGTGCCGGCCCGACAACGGGCGCACCGGGTGCAACAGCGCCTCGATCGCCGCCAGAATCGCCGCCGGCTCCGACATCCGCCCCGGCCCAAACTCATTGCACGCCATCGTCCCTTCGTCGGGCCCGACCACCTGTACGCCGCGGGTCCGCAACGTCGTCATGTTCGCCTGGGTTGCCGGGTGCAGCCACATCCGCACGTTCATCGCGGGTGCCACCAGTACCGGCTTGTCGGTCGCCAGCAACACGGTCGAGGCCAGATCGTCGGCCAGCCCGCCGGCCATCTTGGCCAGCAAATTCGCTGTCGCCGGGGCAACGACCAGCAGATCGGCGGAGCGGGAAAGCTGAATATGCCCCATCTCGCTTTCATCGGTGAGCGAGAACAACTGTCCGTAAACCGTATTCTCCGACAGCGCCTGCAACGACAATCTGGTCACAAACTGCTCGGCATTATCCGTGGTAACGCAGGTGACACCGTAGCCGGATTTCCGGAGCAGACGGATCAGTTCCAGTGCCTTGTAAGCGGCGATGCCGCCGGAAACGATCAGCAATACGCGCTTCATAGCCGCCACCCCGCGTGAATCGCCGCGATCCCGCCCGATAGATTGCGCACCGTGACACGTGCCAGCCCGGCCGCCCGCATCATACCCGCCAGCCGTTCCTGGTCCGGAAACGTGCGGATGCTTTCCGCCAGATACTGGTAACTGTCCGCGTCCTTCGCCACGATCCGGCCGATCCGCGGCAAGGCCTTGAATGACCACGCGTCGTATAACGGCACCAGCGCCGCGACCCGCACCTTGGAGAACTCCAGACACAGGAAGCGTCCGCCCGGTTTCAGCACGCGCCTGGCCTCGGCCAGCACCGCGTCCTTGTCGGTGCAGTTGCGCAAGCCGAACGCCATGGACACCCGGTCCACCGACCTGTCCGGCAGTGGCAGGCGTTCGGCATCTGCCACCAGGAACGAGACGTCGCCGACCAGTCCCTTGTTTACCGCCCGGTCCCGTCCGACCGCCAACATCGCCGGGTTGATGTCCGACAGCAGCGCCCGCCCGCCGCCCTGGCCGAGCCACCCGAAGGTGATGTCGCCGGTCCCGCCGGCCAGATCCAGCAGCGCGTGGTTCGGTCGCGGGCGCAGATCGCCGACGAAAATCCGCTTCCAGACCCGATGGATTCCCAACGACATGATGTCGTTCATCACGTCGTATTTCGGCGCCACACTTTCGAACACGGCGCGCACCATGCCGGCCTTCTCGGCGCGCGGCACGGTACGGAAGCCGAAATCGGCGATCTCTGGGGTTGGGTTGTCGCTCATAACCACACTCTATAGCCTGTCCGACCATCATGCCGGAACTCCCCGAAGTCGAAACCGTGATGCGCGGCCTCGCTGCCCGCCTGACGGGCCGTGTCATCGTCCGCGCCCAGGTCAACCGCCCCGACCTGCGCTGGCCGATGCCACCCAACCTCGCCACCCGCCTCACCGGCGCTCGGGTCACCGATTTCCGCCGCCGAGCGAAATACATCCTGATGCGGCTGGAGGGCGGCGAGTCGGTCCTGCTGCATCTTGGCATGTCCGGCCGGATGCTGATCGGCCCCAACCGCCCCAACCAGGAAACCGCGCACGAGCACGTGGTGCTGGAAACCGACGACAACTGGCGCGTCGGCTTCGTCGACCCGCGCCGCTTCGGCTCGATCGATCTGGTGCCCACGGACGCCGAGGAAAGCCACAAGCTGCTCGCCGGCCTCGGTCCGGAACCTCTGGGCGACGGCTTCAACGTCGCCGCGCTGTCGGAGGCGTTGTCGGGGAAGAAAACCCCGATCAAGGCGGCGCTGCTGGACCAGAAGACTGTCGCTGGCCTTGGCAATATATACGTATGCGAGGCTTTGTTTCGCGCCCGCATCTCGCCCCAGCGGCTGGCGCACACCATCCCCGGCGCACGGGCGCGGCGGCTGGTGCCGGAGATCAAGGCGACGCTGGAGGAAGCGATTGCCGCCGGCGGTTCGTCCCTGCGCGACTACGTGCAGACGAACGGCGAACTCGGCTATTTCCAGCACGCCTGGAAGGTCTACGGGCGCGAGAACGAGCCTTGCCCCGGGTGCCCTGGGGGAGACGCCTGCGACGGCATCAAGCGGATCGTCCAGTCCGGCCGCAGCACATTCCATTGCCCTCGGGTACAGCGATAGGCAGGCGGAGCGGCACTGCCCTCCCCCCCTCGGCAAACCGTCCCCGCCGCGCGATAACCGATCCGACACAGGCCGGAGACGCGGGCATATGGCAAACTGGGACATCGTCATCATTGGCGGCGGCGCGACCGGCCTCAGCGCCGCGGCCGCGGCGACCGGCAAGACCCTGGTGATCGACCGGATGGGCGGCGGCGGCGAACTAATGAACCTCGGCGCGCTCCACGACACCGGCACTGAAGAAACCGGCCCCGACCTGTTCGCCCGGCTGCAGGAAACGGCCACGCATGCCGGCGCCGAACTGGCCATTGCCGAGGTTACCGCCGTCACCCCGATTGCCGGCGGGTGGCGGATCGTGACCGACGACGGCACGCACGAGGCAAAAGCGGTCATCCTGGCAACTGGCCTCGCCCCCGGGACCCTTGGTCTGGACAACGAAAGCGATTTCGAAGGCATGGGCCTGTCGCACTGCGCGGCCTGCGACGGTCCGATGTATGTGGGCGAGCCCGTCGTGGTCGCCGGCGCGAGCCGCTGGGCGCGGCAGGAGGCGATGGACCTGGCCGCCTCCGGTTCGAAGGTGACGCTGGTCACCCAGGGCGAACCGGCACCGGACCTGGACCATGTGACCGTCATCGACGCCCGGATCACCCAGTTGGAAGGCACGCGCGGCCTGGATGCGATCCATCTCGATGCACCGCCTTACCGTATCGCCGCACCGGTCGTCTTCGTGCAGACCGGTCGTCGCCCCGCCGACGGCTTGCGCCCCGCCACCGATCACCCAAATCTGGTCTACGCCGGGATCGCCGATACTCTGCTCGAGGCGATGGAAAATGGCCGCAACGCCGTCGTCGCTCTTGGCAAGTCCGCCGCTTAGGGGTTTGATACCGACCGAAGGGGAGATCAGGTCAGGATGCGCATCGTCAATCCCACATTCGGGATCGAACCCGCCAGCGAGGGAACGGCCACGGCCGCGCCCGTGGATTGGCTGAACGATCCCATGATTTTGTTCTCCAACAACAAACCCAACGCGAAGGAATTGCTGGAGGGCGTCAGGCAGCGCCTGTCCGCGATCCGCCGCATCGACAATATCGACTACATCGCCAAGCCCAGCGCCAGCCAGCCGGCGCCGGCCGAAACGCTGAACGATGTCGTCCGCAAGTATCGGATCGCGCTCCTCGCGCTTGGCGACTGAGGCTCCTGCTCATCGTGGAGTTTCCACGACAGCATTGAATTGAGAAAGCGCGGCCTCGCCGGGGTGGTGATCGCCACCGAAACTTTCCGCCCGCTGGTTCTGGCGCAAGCGAGGGCGCGCAAGCTCGAACCGCATCTGATCGTGGTCAAACATCCGGTCGGCGGGCTGAACGCGGCCGAGTTGGAAGAACGCATCGAAGCCGCGTTCGCGGGATTGAAGTTGGAGATGGGAGTCTAAATGCCCGACGCCGAGGTCCTCGACATCCCCGACATGGATCCCGACGCCTGGGCGGACTACGTCGAACAGCAGGGGTGGACCGACGGTCTGCCCCTGGTTCCTCCGACCGAGGCCGCCGTCGCCCGCATGGTCGAGGGCGCGCGCGGGGACAACGAACCCGTCCCGCCGATCACCCCGCGCCTGATGACCCCGACGATCCGCAGCCTCGCGGCGAATGCGGTGATGGCGGGCTGTCGTCCCGAGTATTTCCCGGTGGTGCTGGCCGCGCTGCGCGGTGTTCTGGTCGCCGACTACAATTTGCACGGCACGCTGGCGACGACGCATTCCTGCGCGCCGATGGTGATGATCAACGGGCCGCTGCGGAAAACCCTGAACGTGAACTGCGGCAGCAACTGCTTCGGTCAGGGCTGGCGCGCCAATGCGGCGATCGGGCGGGCGCTGCAACTGATCCTGAACAATGTCGGGGGCGCCAAGCCGGCGGTGATGGACCGCTTGACCTTCGGCTCGCCCGCCAAATACACCTTCTGCTTTGGCGAGAACGAGGAGGAAAGTCCGTTCGCCCCTTACCATGTGCGGCAAGGCTTCGCGGCGGATGAGAGCGTGGCGACCGTCATCTCCTCCGAACCGAACCACAATCTGAACGATCACGGCAGCACCTCGGGCATCGACCTGCTGACGACCTTCGCCGGCGGCATCGCCTCACCCGCGGCGAACAACATCTCGGCCAAAGGACCGTTCTTCATCGTCTTTGGCCCCGAACACGCCGCGACGCTGGCGCGGGACAACTGGACCGTGGAGGCGATCCAGCAGTTCCTGTTCGACAAGGCCCGCGTGCCGTTGTCGGAGGTGTCGGCCGAGAACCGGTACCGCTATGAGACCGGCGGCAATTTCCCCGAGAATGGCGCGTTCAAGGTCGCACCGACGCCCGAGGATATCCATGTCGCCGTTGCCGGCGGGCCGGGAAAGCACTCCGCCTGGATCCCGTCCTTCGGCGGCACCGCGGCGATTTCGGTGCGCATCAAGCCGCCCGCCGCGGCATGATCCAAGTCGGCGACCGCGACGGCCCTCTCTTCGCTGGCGATGATGCTTGGGATGACGCACAGGTCGCCCTGCTCGATGCCGAACTGATCGACGGACTGCCCGCGGTCGTGCCGACCCAAGCGCGGTTGGCCGCGATGCTGGGCGGCCGCGATCCGGCGGAGTCCCTGGGGTATATGCCACCATTGTTCGGCGAATTGACCAACCAGGCAGTGGCCTATTGCTGCGTCCTGGCGGGCTGCCGCCCCGCGGAATTCCCGGTCGTGCGGGAGGCCGCTCTCGCGACGCTCGCGGACGAATTCAACCTGCTGGGCATCCAGACAACCACCGGCACCCCCACCGCTGCCGTGATGGTCAGCGGCCCGATCGCCGCCACGCTCGGCATGAACGCCGGCACCAACTGTCTTGGACCGGGCAACCGGGCGAATGCGTGTATCGGCCGGGCACTGCGGCTGGTGCTGACGAATATCGGCGGGGCGCGGCCGTTGGTGGGCGACATGGCCACCATGGGTCAGCCGGCGAAATACGGCATGGCCTTCGCCGAGGGATCGCACGTCCTGGCGCCCGCTCCGGCCGAAAGCCATGTCACCGTCATCGGATTGTCGGGGACGATGGAGGTTCTGCCGGAACAGGGGCCCTCCATCCCTGAAATGGTGCTGCGCCCGGCGCTGATCGCGATGCAGGGCGCGCGGGTCGCCGCCGCCTCGGGCCGGCAGAAGCCGCCCGGCGAGCAGTTCCTGCTGATGCCGCCAGAGATGGCCGATATTTTGTCCGACGCTGGATGGAGCCTGGCCGACGCCCAGGCCTTTCTGCATCGCGAGTCCGAATCGGCCTGGCCCATTGCCCGCGCGCCGGCCGATATCCGCATTGTCATGACCGGCGGGGCCGGTGTGAAGATGACCTGTCTGGTCCCATGGGGTGGCGGCACGTGGTCCGTCAGGCGGCCTCTGCCCCCGCGGTGAATTGCAGGGACGCCAACCGAGCGTAGAGCCCGCCTTGCGCGACGAGGGCGTCGTGGGTGCCGACCGCGACAATCCGCCCCGCATCCAGCACCACGATGCGGTCGGCGCGGCGGACGGTGGCGAGACGGTGCGCCACGACCAATGTCGTCCGCCCTTTCGACAAGGCCGCGAGCGCATGCTGAACGGCGTGTTCGGATTCGGCATCGAGGGCGCTGGTAGCCTCATCCAGCAGCAGGATCGCCGGATCGCGCAGAATGGCGCGGGCAATCGCCATCCGCTGGCGTTGGCCGCCGGACAGCATCACGCCCTTGGCGCCCAGGAACGTGTCGAACCCCAGCGGCAATGCGTCCAGGAACCCGTCGGCGGCGGCGGCAACGGCCGCGGCGCGGACCTCGGCGTCGGTCGCATCGGGCCGTCCGAAGCGGATGTTGTCCCAGGCATTGGCGGAGAAAATAACCGGCTCCTGCGGCACCAGACCGATCGCGCCGCGCAGTTCGGTGGGATCGAGGGTCGCGATATCCGTCCCATCCAGCCGAATCCGGCCGGATAACGGATCGTAGAACCGCTGCAGCAGTTGCAGTACGGTCGTCTTGCCGGCGCCGGAAGGGCCGACCAGCGCCACCGTCTCCCCCGGTTCGATGGTCAGCGACAGGTTGGACAGGGCGGCACGGCCGGGGCGGGTCGGGTATTCGAACACGACGTTCTCGAACACGATCTGCGCGCGCACCGGCCGTGGCAGGCGCGCGGGGGTCGCCGGCGCGCGGATCGACGGTTGCTCGGCCAGCAGATCAGACAGCCGTTCGGCGGCACCGGCCGCGCGCTGAATGTCGCCCCAGACCTCGCTCAGCGACGCACCGGATGACGCGAGCAGCACCGCGTAGAGCACGAAAGCCGACAATTCCCCACCGGTCATCCGGCCGGCCACGACATCGCGGCCACCGACCCAGAGCGCGAAGGTGATGGCACCGAAGCCGAACAGAATGACGGTGAGAATCAGCAGCGTCCGGGTCAGCACGCGTCGGGTGGCGGTTTCGAAACTGCGCTCCACGGTCGCATCGAAGGTCTGGCGAGCCTTGGCCTCGTAAGTGAAGGCCTGCACGGCTCGCAGACCGTTGATGGTTTCCTCGGCATAGGCGCCGAGATCGGCGATGCGGTCCTGCGAGGCCTTCGACAGGCGCCTTTCCCGCCGGCCGAACAGCAGCATCGGGCCAACCACGAGCGGCACGACGACGGCGACGATCGCTGCCAGCCTCGGGCTGGTCACGATCAGCATCGCGAAAGCCCCGCACCCGGTCAGCACATTGCGTGCCCCCATGGAGATGGCCGAACCGATCAGCGCCTGGAGGACCGCGATATCCGCGGTCAGCCGGGAAAGAATGTCGCCGGTACGCGCGCTTTCGAAATAGGCCTGGGACAGGCTGACAACGCGGCCGAACAGATCGCGGCGCAGGTCGGCGGCGACCCGCTCCCCCAACCAGGTGACGAGGTAGAATCGGGTCGAGGAACTGAAGGCGAATGCGGCGACGATGCCGAACATGATCAGCGCGGTACGGTTGAGGGCGCCTGCATCGCCGCTGGCGAAGCCCTGGTCGACGAGACCGCGCAGTCCCTGGCCGATGCCCAGCACCAGCACCACCGAAGTCAGCAATGCGATCACCGCGGCGGCGACACGCCAGCGGTATTTCGTCAGATATGGGGGGATCAGCCGCAGCGCCGTCAGCGGTGGCCGGGCAGGCGTGGGGGCTTCGGACAAACTCTGGCCTCTCGGAACGGACAGGACCGAGATGGCGTGTGCGGCACCGCGTTGCAACATGCTATAGCCGCGGCATGACAGACGAACGAAATCCCGACTTCCTGCGCGGCTGGGATGCCGCCATCGCCGCCGCCCGCGCCTGGCATGAGGCGAAGGCCAAGCAGACGCTGGTCGCCGCGCGCCGCAGTCGCTTCCCGAAAAACCTCGAACGCGAGGCCGAGGTGCACACCCAGTCGGCGGAGCTGCTGCAGATGCTCAGCCCCGACGACGTGTAATTCCGTCAATCGAACAACGTCGCCAAGCGCTGCTTCATCTGATCGGCGATATAAAGCGCGAGGGCCTGAATCGTCGATGTCGGGTTCACGCCGCCCGACGTCACGAACAGCGAACCATCGATGATGAACAGGTTCTTCACATCGTGCGTGCGGCCCCATGAATTGACCACCGACCGGGTGGGGTCGTTGCCCATGCGCGCGGTGCCGAGCAGATGCCAGCCGCCGTAGAGGATGGGACTGTTGGTGTGGATGTCGCGGGCGCCGGCGGCCTCCAGCACCTTGGTCGCATGGGCGAGGCCGTGGGCGATCATCCTGGCGCTGTTTTCCCCGATCTTGTAATCGATCCGGGGGGCGGGAATGCCGTGGCTGTCTTTCAGCACCGGGTCGAGGGTGACGCGGTTGTGTTCCTCCGGCAAATCCTCGCAGATCGCGGACAGGGCGATGCGGCGGCCGTTGAGGCGGCGGAAGGTCGCGTGGTGATTGGCCCCCCATGGCAAAGTGCCCTTGGCGGCGCTGGTGATTGCCTCGGTCACCGGGCCGGTGCCGCGATTGAACTGGATCGTGTAACCGCGGACGAAGCCGCGGGCGAGGTCGGTCTCGTAGAACTCCTTGCTCCAGAGGCAGGTCGGCGGCGCGCGGTTGGCGTCCAATGGTTCATCGACGTAGCCGTAAACCTGAGCGTACGGATGAAACATCAGGTTCTTGCCGACCAAGCCGCTCGAATTCGCAAGCCCGTTGGGGAACCGTTCGGATTTGGAGTTCAACAGCAGGCGGGGCGTGCCGACGCCGTTGCAGGCGACGACCACGACTTCGGCCGGTTGGAACTGCTCGACGCCGTCCTTGTCGAAATAGACGACGCCCGAGGCCATGCCCTGTTCGTTCGTGAGGATTTCCTTCACCCGGCAGTGGGTGCGCAGTTCCACGCCGGCCCGCCGCGCCTCCGGCCAATAGGTGATGTCGGTGCTGGCCTTCGCCCCTTGCGTGCAGGCCGGGGTGCAGTGGCCGAGGTTGATGCATTTCGCCCGCCCCTCGTAATCCGTGGTCGCGACGGTCGTATCGGACGGCCACCAGTGCCAGCCCAGATGGTTCATCGCCTTGGCGAAGCGGGTGCCGGACTTGCCCAGCGGCAAAGGCGGCATCGGCGGATTGCGGGGCGGGACGCCCGGATCGCCGGCGAGACCGGATACGCCCATCATGCGGTCGTTCGCTTCGAAAAACGGCTCCAGGTCCGCATAGCGGATCGGCCAGTCATCGGCCACGCCGTCGAGGCTGCGGACCTTGAAATCCGACGGATGCATCCGCGGCCAGTGCGCGGTGTAGAAAACCGTCCCGCCGCCGACGCCGTTGAAATTCACCACCTTGATTGGCGAGTTATCCTCGTTGATCGGATAATCCTCGGGCCGGGCGCGGATGTTCGGGCTCGGCGAATAATCGCCGAGCGCGCGGGCTTCCCAGTCGCGTCCGTTGGACGGGTATTCGGATGGTTTCATCCAGTCGCCCTGTTCGAGGCAGACAATGCGCATCTTCGTTTCCGCGAGGCTGTATGCCATCGCCGCGCCCGAGGCCCCTGCCCCGATGATCAGCACATCCACCGGATCGTTCATGACCGCATTCCCTCCGTCGTGGCGCGATGATCGCCGGGTCGGGTTTGCAGGGCAAGGGCATGGCCTTACAACGGTGTGCAGGAGGATCTCATGACCGACACTGCCTTCCGAGCCGCCGGCCATAACTGGCGTTTGTATTGCGGCCGCGAGGCCATCGAGCAGGGATTGAAGGAATCGGTCGAGCGCGTCCGCTGCAAGCGGGCGTTTGTGATCTGCTCGCCGTCGGTCAACCGCCGCACCGATACCGTCCGCCGCATCGAAGCGGCGCTGGGCGGGCTTTATGCCGGCGTCTATGACGGGATCGAGAAGGATTCGACCTACGCCTCGGTCGTCGCGGCCAAGGAGGCGGCGGTGGCCGCCGGGGCCGATCTGCTGATCGCGGTTGGCGGTGGATCGGTGATCGTCGCGGTCCGCGCCGTGGCGATCTTCATGGGGGAGACGGGGGACCCCTTCGCGCTGATGACGCAGTATCCCGAGGGCAAGCCGGCCTACAGCCCCCGGCTGCTGGCGCCCAAGCCGCCGATCGTCAACATCCCGACCACGCCGACCAGCGCGATGAACCGCGCGGGGACCGGCTTGAAGAACCCGGCGCTGGATCAGCGGATGGAGTATTTCGACCCCAAGACCCGCCCGCAGGCGGTGTTTTTCGACGACGATGCGTTGCTGAGCGCGCCGCCCTCGCTGATCCGGTCGACGGCCACCACCTTGTTTGCCGGCCTGGTCGGCGCGATGTCGCAACGCGGCCTGAATCCTTTGGCCCAGGGCGACCGCGACCACGCCTTCAAGCTGGCGCACGCGGCTTACCCGCGGCTGATCGACGAAATCGAAAACCCCCGGCTCCGCACCGATCTATGCGTCGCGGCGTTCCTGATGAACCGCGCGGAGGACGATGGCTTGCGCCGTTTCCGCGGGGGGCCATTCTCAGGCAATTACGCCGTATCGACCGCGTTGCATGTACGCTACCCGCATGTCGGTCAGGGCGAATCGACCTCGGTCGTTCATGCGCCGAAAATTCGGCTGTCGGAAGACGTCGATGCGCCAACCGCCCGACAGGTCGCCGAGGCCTTGGGGGTTTGGCACGCCAACATGGATGGACGGCAGGCGGCGCTGGCGGTGGCCGATCTGCTGGACGACCTCTACACCCGCATGGGCGTGCCGACACGGTTGCGCCAGATCGATATTCCGCGCGACGATCTGCGCGCGATCGCCAACGAAACGGTGAAGAATTTCAACGCCAACGCGGGTGTCCGCTCGGCCGCCGAGCAGATCGAGGACGCGATGCGGCTGCTGGAAGCGGCCTACTGACAAACGGGAGGAACGAACATGGCAAATGGCATTTTGATCGCGGCGATGGATTTCACCAACGTCGACGCTGGCGAATTCAACGACTGGTACGATACCGAACATGTCCCCGAGCGCGCTCGGGTTCCCGGGTTCCTGGTGCTGCAACGCTGGATTGGGGTGGAAAACCCGCGCCTGTCGCTGGCGACGTACGATCTGGACGACGTTGCCGTTCTGCAAGGGCCGGGATACAGCGCGATCGGGCGGGAAAATTCTTCGCCCTGGACCAAGCGCGTGACGTCGAAGGTCGAGCGTATCCTCCGTTACGAGGGCACGCAGACTCTGCCGGGCGCGGCAAACGGTCCCGCCGGTGCCGGCGGTATTCTGCTGGTCGGGATGACCCCGTCGGCCGAACAGGATGCGGCGTTCAACCATTGGTACGACAAGGAACATGTTCCCGCGCTTGCCGCCGTTCCCGGCGTGCTGTCCGCGCGGCGTTTCGTTTCCGCGGGACCGAACAGCACCAAATACGTCGCGCTGTATCATTTGACGGAGCCCGGTATCCAGGAAAGCGCGGCATGGAAGCAGGCCAGCGGCGATACGCCGATGCCGCAGCATGTCCGCGACAGCATCACCGGGCGGCTGCGGCTGGTCTGCAAAGCCTATCGGCGGGCTTAGGTGGAACAGCTCCCCGGCCTTCCGGCGGCGGCATTCGACAAGGAGGATCGGTCGCCGGACTCCGAATTTTATGATTTCCCGCGCTTCGTCACCCATATCGACGATGCCGCCATCGCGGCCGTGACGGCGATTTACCGGGATGTGCTGCCACCGGGCGGTGCGGTACTGGACCTCATGTGCAGTTGGGTCAGCCATTTGCCGGAGGATGTCGGTTATGGCGATGTCGTCGGGCTTGGGATGAATGCCGATGAACTCGCGCGCAATCCGCGGTTGACGCGGTGGTTCGTGCAGGATCTCAACAGCGAGCCGAAGCTGCCGCTGGAAGACCGAACGTTCGACGCGGCCTGCATCTGCGTATCGATCCAGTATCTGCAACGCCCGGTCGAGGTGTTTCGGGACATCCACCGTGTATCGCGGCCGGGATCGCCGCTGGTGGTAACGTTCTCGAACCGGTGTTTCCCGACGAAGGCCGTGCGCATCTGGCAACGGCTGGGTGGGCCGGATCAGCAGCGGCTTGTCGGCGCGTATATGCGGGAAGCGGGGTTTTCGGCGGTGACCGAACGGGAGTCGGTGCCCCCGTTCGGCGATCCGCTATGGGCCGTTATCGGCCGAGGCTAGAGCGTTGTCAGGCTGACCGTAAACGGTCAGCACACTCCAGCTTATTGTTTGATCGCATGATTCACGCCTCCGCGTGATTCCACGCACGGCGATCATGCTCTATCGCTTCATCCCGGTCGCGCCGGCCGGGACATCGTAGAACAGCAGCGTCATGGACACGGTCGAATAGTGTCCCATCAACGCGATCGCGTCGGTCACGCCGACATGGTCCAGCGCCTTCACGGCGCGGTCGTAAAGCCCCTGCGAAACCCAACGGCCGTTCGACAGGGTCACGGCCATCTCATAGATGATCTGTTCCCGTTCATCGTCGAACGAGGTGGTCAACCCCGCGAGAATCGCATCGACCTTATCGGCCGGCAGCCCGGCGGCCTTGCCGTGCCGTTCATGCGCCCACACCGGGTAGTTGGAATGGAATTTCGCGGTGATCACGCAAACCGCGATTTCCCGCTCCCGCAGGGTCAGCGAATACTTGCCTTCGTGAAAATGACCGCCGAACGGGCCGATGACCTTGGCCAGTTTCGGATTGTGGATCATGATCTTGGCCGGGCCGGGCAGGCCGCCCCGGGATTCCAGCATCGCGGAATAACCCTCCTGCTGTTCAGGGGTCATTTCGTCGAAGGGTATTTCGGCATAGCGGCCGAACGTCGGTTCTCTGGACATTTTTATTCCTCCTCAGGTACGTAACAGTGGCCGGACATCCTCGGCCAGACGGTGAAGCTGTTCAATGGCCAGGCTGTTGGGCATGCCCGGCCAATGGATGGAAGCGACGATGTGGTTGACCCCCAGGCGCTGATTCAGGCGATTGAGTTGATCGGCAACCTCCTCGGCCGATCCCATCAGGAAACGGTCTTCCAGCAGTTCCTGGTACTCGTGGTTAAAATCGTCACCCTCGGGCATCACCTTGTCCTGGCCCCATGACCTGTAGGCCTTGTATTTCTCTTCGAGATACGGCTGCGCCAGTCGGATCGCCTCCGCTCGGGACGACGCGACGAATACCTCCCGCCGCATCGGCACTTCCTTGGGAAATTCCCGGCCGCAGGCATCGAGCTCGCGGCGGTAGAGATCCATCTGCCGCTCGATTGTTGCCAATGTATTGTGCGGGTTCACATACCAGCAATCGCCGATCCGGGCGGCACGGCGGATGGCGACATCGGCGTTGCCGCCGATCCAGATGGGGGGTGTGGGTTTCTGCAGCGGCTTGACGGAGCAGACGGCGTTGTCGAGTTCGAAATTGTCGCCTTTCATGGTGACGCGATCCTCGGTCCACAGGCGGCGGATCGCGGTCATGCATTCCTCGAAACGGGGCCCCATCTTGCCGCGCGGGATACCGAAGGCCTTGAATTCCACATCGCGGTAGCCGATGCCGGCACCGAACACGAGCTTGCCATTCGACAGCACATCCAGCGTCGCGAGTTGCTCGGCCAGATCGAGCGGCTTGTGCAGCGGGACGAGCACCAGGCCGCAGATGATGCGCAGGCGGGGCGCGATGGCGGCGCAATGGGCCAGGAAGGGGACCTGTTGCAGCGATTCGAAGGGTTCGGCGCTGTAGTGCGAACCTTTGACGATGCCGTCGAACCCCACTTTCTCGGCGCAGCGCACCAGATCGAGGTCGTCCTGGACATGGCCCGCGGTATTCCCCGGTGCATGCTGGCCCCGGATGATCAAACTGAATTTCATGCTGCTCCCCTGCCCTGTCGGCGACGTCTCGCCGTCGCCTGCAAGCGATGATAGACTGGTGCGCGACGGAGGGAACCCACCATGACAGCACAGATTTTCGCGGGCGCCGCGGCCCTCGGGCCGGGGACGAAGGGCGGGCTGTATCGCCGCGCCCTGGGTGATTCGACCTGGACCACCGTGACCGCGGGGCTGCCGGCCCATGTCGATGCGCGGGTTATCCTGCCGGATCCGAACAACCGGGGCACGATTTTCGTCGGGACGCAGGATGGGCCGTATCGCAGCACGGACAGCGGCGCGACATGGCATCGGCTGGATTTCCCCGACCGGAACGCCGTCATCTGGTCGCTGACGATCCACCCGACACGGCCCAACATCATGTTCGCCGGGACCGCACCGATTGCGCTGTACCGCAGCACCGACGGCGGCAATTCCTGGCATCGGCTCGTCAACGCGGTCTCGCCGTGCCATTGCGAGCGCGATGGCTTCGACAGCCGGGTTCTTCGCATCACCGTCGATCCCAATCGTCCCGACGATATCTACGCGGCGCTGGAGGTCAGCGGCGTGTTGCGCAGCACCGATGGTGGGGAAACCTGGACGGACATGTCGGCGCCGCTGATCAAACTGGCGGATCAGCCGCATCTGCACAGCAATGTCGGCGGCCGGCATTGCGGTCATTGCGAAGGCATCCTCGATTCCCACGCCACCGCCGTCAGTGCCGCCGCGCCCGACACGGTGTTTCTGGGCATACGCATGGGCCTGTTCCGCAGCGACGATCGCGGCAAAACTTGGTACGACACTGAAATCGGGAGATTCTCGCCCTTGACCTATTGCCATGACGTGATCGTGTCCCGGCACGATCCGAAAGTGCTTTACACCTGCCTGTCGCCCGCGGCGATGAGCGAGGACGGCACGTTGTATCGCAGCGACAACCTCGGCGAAACCTGGTCCCGCTTCGACAGCGGCACGAAGGCCGGGGCGACGCTGATGGCGGTTTGTGAAGATACAAGCGATCCCCGGCGCGTCTACAGCGTCACCCGGTGCGGACAGGTGTTCGGGACCGAGGACGGCGGTGCAACCTGGCAGGAGTACAAATTGCCCGAAGGTGTTGTGGATACCTACGCGGTGGGGTGCGTCTGATGCGCCGCCGCGATCTTCTCAAAAGCGCGCCGCTGGTCGGTCTCGCCACGCCCGCATTGGCACAGGCGCAAAAGCCGCTGCGTTTCATTCCGCAGGCCAACCTGACCGCGCTCGATCCGATCTGGACGACCGCGGTCATCACCTACAACCACGCCTACATGGTCTACGACCAGCTCTACGGCTACGACGGGGCAGGCAACATCCGCCCGCAGATGGCGGAGGGGCACACGGTGTCCCAGGACCAGTTGACCTGGACCTTCACGTTGCGCGAAGGGCTGAAGTTCCACGACGGCGAGAAGGTTCTGGCAAAGGATTGCGCCCAGTCGCTGCGACGCTGGGGATCGCGCGATTCCTTCGGCCAGGTGCTGATGAAATACGTCAACGAGATCGTGGCCCTCGATGACAAAAAATTCGAGATCCGGCTGAAAAAACCGTGCCCGCAGTTGCTGTTCGGTCTGGGTGCCCGCCAGTCCTTCATCATGCCCGAGCGTCTGGCGCTGAAACCCGGCACCGAACAGGTGACCGACCCCGTGGGCTCCGGCCCGTTCCGTTTTCTCAGGGACGAGTGGGTTTCCGGCGCCCGGGCCGCCTACGCGAAATTCGACGGCTACGTCCCGCGCCAGGAAGCGCCGGCCTTCTTCGCCGGCGGCAAGGTTGCTCATTTCGATCGCGTGGAGTGGATCGTGCAGCCGGACCCCGCGACCGCCGCGGCGGCGCTGCAAAAGGGTGAGGTCGACTGGCTCGAACAGCCGCTGATCGATCTTTGCCCGATGCTCAACAAATCGCCGGGCTGCTACACGAAGGTCGTCGATCCCGGCGGTTGGCTGATGTTCATGGTGTTGAACCATCTCAACCCGCCGTTGGACAACGTCAAAGTCCGACAGGCGATCCTGACCGCCATGGACCAGGGGGCGTTCATCGAATCCGTCGTCGGCGATCAGAAGGACCTGCAGATGGTTCCGACGGGCCTGTTCGCGCCGACCTTTCCGATGGCCAGCACCGTCGGGTTCGACAGGCTGGCCCCGCCACGCGACATCGCCAAGGCCAAGAAAATGCTCGCCGAGTCCGGCTACAAGGGCGAGCCGGTGATGATCATGTCGCCCAGCGACCAGCCCGCCCTCGCCACTCTGTCCGAAGTCGCTCGGGATATGTTCCAGCAGATCGGGCTGAAGGTCGACTACCAGTCGATGGATTGGGGCAGCGTCGTCACGCGCCGAGCCAATAAAAGCCCGGTGGACAAGGGGGGCTGGGGCTGTTTCATCACGGTCATGAGCCCGCTCACGTCGGCCAATCCCGGCAGTATGCTGGTCCTTCGTGGGAACGGTCAGCAGGGATGGTTCGGCTGGCCAACCGACCCGAAGCTGGAAGAGATGCGCGAAGCCTGGTTCGACGCACCCGATCTTCCGGCCCAGAAGGCGATCGCCGATCAGATTCAGGCGCATTATTTCGAGACCGTGAATTTCCTGCCGCTGGGGCGCATTCGCCAGCCGATGGCGTTCCGGTCTGACATTCAGGATGTGGTATCCGCCTCCTTCCCCGTGTTCTGGGGCATGCGGCGGACCTGACGCACTTCAACGAAAGGAACCAAAACGATGCGTGCCAACCGACTGCGCGAAAAACTCGATGCCGGCCTGCCCACCCTGGGCACCCACATTCTGTCCTGCTGGCCGACGCTGGTGGAATTGATCGGTTCGGCCGGCGGTCATTACGACTATGTCGAGTTCACCGCCGAGTACGGCCCTTTCACCATGCACGATCTCGACAACCTCGGCCGCGCGATGGAAGTCGCGGGCATCGGTGGGATGATCAAGATCGAGCAGGGCGAGTATACGCATCAGGCGATGCGGGCGATCGGTTCGGGCTTCCAGTCGGTGCTTTTCGCCGATCTGCGTACCGTCGAAGACGCCAAGGCCTGCGTGGCGGCCGCGCGGGCCGAAACCCCCGGCAACCGTCGCGGTATCGGTCTGACCGGTGTCGGCATGCGCCGCGATGTGGGCGTGGTGCGGGAAGGCGGGTCGCCGGCCTATGTCAAGGCGCTCGACGATGTGGTGGTGGCGATCATGGTCGAAAAGCGTGAATGCGTTGAAGACCTGGACAACATCCTCGCGGTTCCCGGCATCGACATGGTGCAGTTCGGCGGTTCCGACTATTCCATGTCCATCGGGCATGTCGGCCGGCGCGGCAGCCCGGAGGTGAAGGCGGCGGAGCGCAAGACGATCGAAACCTGCCTGAAGCTGGGTATCCATCCGCGCATCGAAATCTCGGAACCGGCGGAAGCCGAGCCGTATATCGAAATGGGGGTCAAACATTTCTGCATCGGCTGGGATGTGCGGATTCTGCACAATTTCTGGAATTCGCGCGGCGCCACCATGCAAAAACTGTTGGGCACGGAACCGGCCGAAACCAAAGCCGCTGCTGACGGCTACCGGTAACCAATAACAGGAGGAAACGGCCATGGCCCAAATCGGAGAATCGAAAGGCGAGTATAAAGGGTCCCATCTGCGCGACGACGCGCCTCTGGCCGAGTGGTTAGCACGCCGCCCGACCGAAGCCGCGCTGGAGCCCGATCTGCCGATCATCGATCCGCATCATCACTTCTGGCACTCCCCGGCGCGCGGGGAATACCTGCTGCCGGGGATTCTTTCGGACATCGGTACGCGGGAAAACGGCGGGCACAACATCGTGTCGACCGTCTTCCTGGAATGCCGGGCGATGTACCGCAAGGACGGCCCGCGTCACATGGCAGCGTTGGGAGAGGTCGAATTCGTGGCCGGCCTCGCGGCCATGAGCGCGTCGGGCGGGTTCGGTCCCTGCCGCATCGCCGAGGTGATCATCGGCGGTGGCGATCTGACGCTGGGCGCGGCCAACGTGCGCGAACTGATGGAAGCGGAAATCGTCGCCGCGGGTGGACGGTTGCGCGGCATGCGTCATGGCGTCGCGACCGATGCGCACGATTCCATCAGCAAATTCGCGTCGCGCCCGGTGCCGCTGCATCAGGTGATGGATCCGAAATTCCGCGAGGGTTTCGCGCAACTCGCACCTTTGGGTCTAAGCTTCGAATCCTGGCAGTATCATCCGCAACTGCCGGACGCGATCGACCTCGCGCGTTCGTTCCCGGAAACGTCGATCATCCTGAATCACGTCGGCGGTATTTTGGGTGTCGGCATCTACAACAACAAGCGTCAGGAAATCCTCCAGTCCTGGAAAGCGAACATCGCCGAACTCGCCAAATGCCCGAACGTCACGGTGAAGCTGGGCGGGCTGGGCATGGTGTCTGTTGGTTACGACTTTCATGAACGCGACGTGCCGCCATCGTCCGAGGATCTGGCTGCCGCCTGGCGTCCGTATATCGAGCATTGCATCGAGGCATTCGGGGTGGATCGCTGCATGTTCGAGAGCAACTTCCCGCCGGACAAGCAGTCCAGCGGCTACAACGAACTGTGGAACGCGTTCAAGCGCATCACGGCCAATGCGTCCGCCGATGAGAAAAGGGCGCTGTACAGCGGCACCGCGGCGCGCGTTTACAAGATGATCGTTCCCTGAGCCGACGACGCCGGGCTGACACGGTACGCCGCGTCAGCCCGTCACGTTCAAGCCCCGTGGTCGAGATGGCCTTGCGACAGGCGCACCAGCGCGTCGCGAATTTTGGTGTCGATCTCGATCCCCTCGATCAGCAGGCGCGCCCGGGTTTTGTAGGACCGCTCGCCGGGGATGCGGATTTCATCGACCCCTTCCATGCGCGGCGTCGCCTTGATGGTTTCGATACGATGGGCCACCTCCCGGCGGTAGTCGTCCGCCGGCAGGAACAGATCGGGCCGGAACGCGAGGAAGAGGTAACCGCCTTCGTCCCCGCTGCCACGGGTGGTCGCTGAGAGGGTGCCCAGCGCATCCATGGCCAATGCCAGGCCAAAGCCCTTGTAGCCGCCCTCCGCCCCGCCGAATGGCAGTAGCGTGCCCTGGCGCGCAAGCCGAGCATCTGTGGTCGGATGGCCGTTGGGACCGAGGGCCACGCCCTCGGGGATCGCTGCGCCGATGCGGGAGCGATATTGCAGGTCCGTGCCCATGAAGGCCGAGGTTCCCATGTCGATGACCAGCGGATCGCCGTCGGTCGGGAAGCCGAAGGCGATGGGGTTGGTGCCCAGCGCCGGCCGCGTGCCGCCAAAGGGTGCCACCGACGGCGGGGACGCAACCGTATGGATCACCACAAACCCCGCTCGGGCAATCATTTCGCAATAATAGGCACTGCGTCCGGTCATCGAGGTATTGCCCATCGAAACGATGGCCAGTCCATGCGCCTCGGCGCGCCGCAACGTGTCCTCGGCCGTGCGATAGCCGGCGATCATGCCGTTGTTGTTGCCGCCGTCCAGCAACGCGGTCGGACCGGTTTCCTTCACGACCGAAACGGGTTTGCGAGATGTGCCGAAACGGGGTTCGTCGATCACGTTCAGGAGTTTCGGCAGGCCCGAATACTCGTAGCCGCACAGCGCGGCATCCATCACGTGATCGGTCAGAATACGGGCTTCATCGGCGTCGAAGCCCGCGCCGCGCATCGCGGCCTCACCCAGAGATCGGGCTTCATCGGCCGAGAGGTGTACGCGGTCGGTCATAAGCGAATCCTTTTGATAGGCGTTTAGGCGGACAGGATGTATGGCTCCAGGGTTTCCTGAGCCCCCATCCGGATTTCGTGCCATTTCCGCGGTCCGCCGTAATAGGCCAGACTGCCGGGTTGGGCGTTGCCGTCGCCATTATAATACGACAGACAATCCCGCAACGGCCGGGTTCGCAGATCCGCCTCACGGCAATGGTCGGCATAGGCGATTTCCGCCTCACGCCGGACATCGACGAAGCGCGCGCCGCGTTCGCGCATCGTCGTCAACAGCCAAGCGACGTAATCGGTCTGGCCTTCCATGGTGCGGGTGAAATTGAACTGGCCGCCACCGCTTTGCGGACCCGAGAGGATGAACAGGTTCGGAAACCCATTGCTGTGCAGACCAAGGAAGGTCCGCACGCCTTCTTCCGCCCATTTGCCACGCAGGGTGCGGCCGTCCTTGCCGACGATCATGTTGAAGGAACCGGCCCCCATCCACTGGAAGCCCGTTGCATAGATCAGCACATCCAACGGATATTCGATGCCATCATGCACGACGCCGTTGGCGTTGATCTTTGTCACGCCCGTCGGCGCGGTATCGACCAGCGTCACGTGGGGCAGATTGAACGTCGGTAGATATTCGTCATGAAATGTCGGCCGCTTGCAGCCATAGGCGTAGTAAGGCTTCAGCGCCGCCGCCGTCTTCGGATCTTTTACAATCGCATCCACCCGTGCTCGGATTTGTTCCATGATGCGAAAGTTCGTGTTCAGCTGACGGTCGATCATTTCCTCAGGCGTCAACTCGCGTTCGTAGGTCCGTCGCTCCCGGACATCGGCGACCTTGCCGGACAGATAATCGTCGTTGCCCTTCAGCGCGGTACGGCCGGAGGAAATGCGGGCCAGCCGCTCCCGGCGGGATTTGGCCCAATTGGGTTCTTTCGACCAGTTTTCGATTTCCTCCTGGGTCGTCATTCGTTGGTCGCGTACGTCGATGGTAGAAGGCGTGCGTTGGAACACGTGCAGAGCCTTCACGACCTTGGCGAGTTCCGGCACCGCCTGGACGGCGCTCGCCCCCGTGCCGATGATACCGACGCGCTTGCCCGTCAGATCGACATTGTAATCCCACCGCGATGTATGAAACGATGCGCCGGCGAAAGTCTCCATGCCATCGATGCGTGCCAGTTTCGGTGTCGTCAGCGACCCGTTGGCCAGAACCACATGCCGAGCCGCCATCCTGTCGCCGCGGTCGGTGGATACGGTCCAACGGCCGGATTGTTCATCCCACTCGGTCCGTTCGACAGTCGTGTGGAAGAGGCAACGGTCGTAGAAATCCAGCTTCTCGGCCATCAACTGGCAATATTCGAGGATCTCGAACCCCGAAGCGAACTTCATGGTGGGGAAGTAGCCCATTTCCTCCAGCAGCGGCAGATAGCTGTAGGATTCGACATCGCAGGCAATGCCCGGATAGCGGTTCCAGTACCACGTGCCGCCGACGTCGCCACCCTTTTCGCAGACACGCACATCGGTAAAGCCGGCGGCCCGGAGTTTGTACCACAGCAGCAATGCCGCGAATCCCGCGCCGATCACCAGAACCTCGCAGGAATCGGTCAGGGCTTCGCGTTCGATCGGCGGCGCGGAATATACATCCTTCAGATATCGGGCGAATTGTCCCTCCATGGCGATGTAGTCCGCCGCCCCCTGTCGCGCCTTGTTGTATTCGCGATACCGGGCTTGCTCCTCGGCGTTGAAGACCGCGCCGGGCGGGGGCGGGGGCAATGTCGTCAGCGCCTCATCCGCGACCGGCGAGTAGCCCTTGCCGGCGATCCGTTCGCTCGCTTTCGCGGCGCGGGTATTGAAGAGTTTCAGGCCGGTGGCCGCGTCAATTCGAATGGCAGGCTGCATGACAGGACGTTCTCACGGTTGGGCGGGGTATGCTGCGAACAGTGCCAGGGGGTGTCAAGGTTGACCCGGTCCCCGCACCACCGCAGGGTTGTTCCCGGAGTCACAAGGGAACCCACCGATGTCAGCGTCCATTCAGCACACCTGCTCCCCCGAGGAATGGGAGGCCAGGCTCGATCTCGCCGCGGCCTACCGGCTAGGCGCCAGCTTTGGCTGGCATGACATGCTTGGCAACCATTTTTCGCTGCGTGTGCCCGGCACCGAGGATCAATATCTGCTCAACCCCCTCGGCCTGTTCTTCGAGGAAATCACCGCGTCGTCGCTGGTGAAGATGGATACCCAGGGCAACGTGTTGAGCGATGCGCCGCACGGGATCAACAAGGCTGGGGAAGTCATTCACGGTGGCATCTACGCCGCCCGGCCCGACGTCAATTCCGTTATGCACCTGCATTCCGCGGTCGGCGCCGGCGTGTCCGCGCAGGAAGACGGGTTGCTGCCGATTTCCCAGAATGCGCTGATCCTGATGGATCGCGTGCGCTATCACGAATACGAAGGCCCGGCGAACAATGCGGAGGAAGAGCGTCATGCGCTTGCCCGCGACCTCGCGGACGGCAGCATCCTGTTCCTGCGCAACCACGGCACCCTCACCGCCGGCCGCTCCATGGGCGAAGCCTTCGTTCTGCTCGGGCGTGTCGAACGGGCGTGCGAAATTCAGATCGCCGCGCAGGCCGGATCGAAGGTGCACTATCCCAGCGAGGACGCGATTCAGCGCACCCGCGCGATCGGTGCGACGATGTACGGCGACAACAGCCGTTCCCCGCGAGCGAAGCTGGAATGGGCGGCGTTCCGCCGGAAGCTGGATCGCGAGGATCCGGGTTACGCGGCGTAAATCAAAAAAAGGGCCACGCCGCGGCGTGGCCCCATTTCTTCCCGATCGATTATTCCGCCGCGAGGTTCGGCGTGAATTCCAGCGGCAGGCCCTTGTGCCCGGTCAGCCGCTCGCCTTCCTCGTACATCTCGAAGGCACGCTTCTTGAGCGACGGCAGCACGGCGTTGATCAGGCTCTGATCCACATCGGCCGCGATCCCGGGATAGCCGGCACGTGTGATCATGGCGGGAATCTTGCCGCCCTCGATCTGTTCGAACGTCCACAGCAGGGGATCGCCTACGACCGTCATATCCCAGTTCTTGCGATGGTTCTTGTTGCGCGGGCCGTAGTGGTAGTGCGCGTCCTTCCAGAAATGATCGAAGGCCAGGACTTCGGTTTCCTCGACATACGACTTGCCGCGGGAGCCGCCGATATCGGCGAGGACATGGATCGCCAGACCGCCGTCCCCGTTGCGCTGCCGGCGCATCTCAAGGCCGAAGCGGATGACGCCGGCTTCGAAGATTTCCGTGCCGCGGTTGTGCTTCACGACATTACGCTTGGTGAAATGCATTTCCCGAGCGCAGGCCGCGACCTCCGGCAGCACGGCCTTCACCGCCTGCATGTCGGTCAGCGCCGCGACGCCCTTGTAGCCAGCCTTTTCGAGCATCGCCGGCAGCTTGGCCGCCATCACATCGATGGCATAGGTGATCGGGTTGCCGTCGGTGACCGGATCCATGCTGCAATGAATGCCCATACCGCCGCCGACCCGCAACGGGGTCGAGAGCTCGGGGTTTTCCGGCCCGTAGACATAGCTGCTCTGCAGGTCGAAGCAGTTGAACCGCAGCAGGGAAATGTCCTTGCCGCCGACATTGGCCATCACATCGATGGAAATGCCCTGGTCCGAGTGATCTTCGACATTGGCATCCCAGAGCTGGTGCCGGACAGCGAAGGTCAGCGGCGCGGCGGAGAATGTGGTTGCTGGCGATTGCGGCATGGCATGGAGCTCCTGTTTTGTGTCTTTGGGACCAATCTAGGCGGCTTAAGCCACGCTCGCAAGCGCGCCCGCCCGTTCGCGAATGTCGTCCGGCCAGCGCGCCGGGCGACGGGCATCGAGGTCGAGATTAACGCCGTATTGGCTCAACCGCGCGACTTCCGTGCCCGAGCGGGGATCGGCCATGCGGTGGATCATGCGCAGCGATGAATTGCCCAACAGGGCGACGCCGGTCTCGACAAGGTAGGGCGCATCGAGCGGCAGGGCGCCAGACAGTTGCAAAATGAGCTCGAAGGTCGAAAAGCCGCGTCGGTTTTTGGTCATGTAGGCGCTGTTCATGCCAATGGCGTTGCCGAACTGACCCGAGGCGTTGGAAAAGCGGTGCACCATCCCGCCGAGGGAGAAATTGCCGGCACAATCGATGTCGGCGGTTTTCACCCGCCCCCTCGCGGTCGGAATGAAGGCAAGGCCGGCGGCCGGCGCGCCCCGCTCTTCCGGCGCCGGACCGTTCCACTCGGCGATCCGCTCCCGCGGGATCGGGGAAGATGGCGGGGTCCAGGATTCATCGAACCAGGTCACCACTTCGTTGCTGTCGGAATCGATGACCCGATGCCCGATACGCAACCGGGTTTCATCGATGCCCAGCAACGCGCTTTCGATATGAAAGCTGGCGCCCGCCCGCAGTTCGCGGGCGAACCGGGCGTTGATCTGGAACGGCCGCCCGGCGAAGCCCAGGCTTTCGGCCAGGGAAGCCTCGGCTTCCTCCACCCGGTCGAAGTAATAGGCGACCGTGAAATGTTCGGTCACATCGCACTGCCAGGGCGGCACCGCGCCGCGGTAGGTTTCGATCCAGTTCGGCATTGTCCGCGCTCAGTCCAGTTTCACGAGTTTCTGCAACACCGCCCGGGGTTTGTCGGGCGTCACGCCGGGGAACAGGTTACCCCAGCCGGTCTTGGCGACCTCACCGACATAGATGTCGCCGCGCGAGTCCGCGGCGATCCCGTGCGGGGAGGTGAAGGGTCCTGGGAAATTCTCCGGCGTCCGGTCGCCGAGGCGGGCGAGGATTTTGCCGTCCCGCCGGTTGACCACCGAAACACGCGGCCCCAGGCCCGACGCCTTGCGGCTGAAGCCGAAGGTTGGGCCGCACTCACCCACATAACAGTAGGGGCAGCTTCCCTTGGGCAGGAACAGCGCGCTGGCACGATGCAGATTGCGCCACTCGGTTTCGTATTTGCCGTTGCCGTCGAAAATCTGCACGCGGTGGTTTTCCCGGTCGGCGACGTAGACCCAACCTTCCGCATCGCAGCAGACATTGTGCGGCAGGTTGAACTCGCCCGGCCCGACGCCGGATTTACCCCACGACATGATGTGGCGTCCGTCGGGCGTGTATTTGTGGATGCGGGCGTTGCCGTAGCCGTCGGATACATAAATCTCGCCGTTTGGGGACAGCGCGGTATGGGTGCACTGGCAGAACGGCTCCCCGCCCATATAGGGCTTGGGGGTGCCGGGGGTACCGAGCGTGAGGAGGACTTTGCCTTCGGGGGTGCAGCGGCGGACGGCGTGGTCGCCGTCGTCGGTGCAGAAGATGGTGTCGTCGGGGGCAATGCTAAGGCCGTGGGCGCGTTTGAAAATCCCCTCGCCCCACGACCGCAGGAAGTTACCGTCGCGGTCGAACACCGTCACCGGATGGGCACTGCGGCTGAACACGTAGACCTGATCGCGGCTATCGACGGTGACGGCGGCGACTTCGTTGAAATCCCAGCCATCGGGCAGTTTCGCCCAATCAGGGATCAGCCGGTAGCGAAAATCGCCGCTACCCAGGATGCTATCGCTTTCCATCGCCGATTTCCCCCTCGTTGAACGTAAATCTGAGGTAGAGCATGGGGCCGAGGACGTCCATCCGATGGGTCAGCCTGGCCCGCACACCCGGCTTTGCGTGCGCTCCAGCACCCATTCGGTTTTGCCGATCAGTTGCGTCAGGCTGACGCAGTCTCCGACATTAACGGCCGAGAATGAATCGACCGAGAACATCGGCCGGTCGGGCAGCAGGATGCGATATTTGAACAAAGTGGCCGTGCCGAACTGCTCCTCGGTGCCGTCGGCCACACGCGACGCCATCGCTCCGCCGATGGGTCCGCCATACACAACGCCCTGGCCAATCCGGCCGCTCATTGTCTCGTTTGTCGTGGTCGTTTCGCTTTCGACGGCCATGACCCGGCCATGGCCGGTATTGATATAGTAGCGGTTATCGTTCGGCTGAACGCCCACAATGGCCCCGTAGAGCTGATGGATGAAGTCCGCCTGGCTGGTATCGCCGCCCAGGCCCACCATCCGCACCCGCGGCAGCCAAACGACCGAAAGCGTTGTCGGCGGCGCGGAGGATTTCCGGATGTAGATTCGGGCCACAGCGCCGTACGATATGTCGCCGGGCGGTTTGGTGACAGTGAAGTAAGTCCCGCTCCAATCTTCCCGCGTGCTGGTCAATTGGAGCTTGAGGCGTGCGATGCCCTTCAGCGTCGCCGCGGTAAGATGGTCGTAGGTCGTGTCGAAATCGGCGGGAACCCCCGCATCGGACGGGGCCGCGGTCACATCGTTCATGTTGTTGGACGCCACGGAGCATCCCGCCACAACCGATAGCACGCAAAGCGCGCCCGCTGCCTGAATCAGTCGTCGCATGCCTGGTCCCTGTCTACTCATCCGGGTTCCCCATCGTCCCTACATCTTTGAACACGTTATCGGCCGCGACGGATTCGCTGGATGACGACATTCATGGGTCGTTCGCGCCAACCCTGCGATCACGGGGTCAACGTTCTTCCACCCCGCTCACACCGAAGCAGGTACCGCACTTGGCTGGCCAGAGGCAAGCGGGATTACAATGACTTAGGCAACGCCCAAAATTAAACGAGTCGGCCGACCACTCCCAAATCGTCAAGGCCCGGCTCGTCCGGGCCACC
>CAIRCM010000045.1 GCA_903877125.1 uncultured Acetobacteraceae bacterium
GAGACCGAAGCCCGCTACTGGCTGGCCGGCAACCTCTGCCGCTGCACGGGCTACGACAAAGTCATCCGCGCCGTCATGGATGCCGCCGCCGTCATGCGAGGGGAGACCGTCTAAATGAACTACATCTCCAGCGACCTGAAGGTCGTCGGGACCCGCCCCATCCGGCCGGATGGGGTGGACAAGGTCACGGGCCGCGCGGTTTTCGCCGCCGACACCCGCGCCTCCGGCATGCTGTGGGGCAAAATCCTCCGCTCCCCGCACGCCCATGCGCGCATCCTGTCGATCGATACCTCCAAGGCTGAAGCCCTCAAGGGCGTTCATGCCGTGGTGACGTCGAAAGATTTCCCGGAAATCGCTTCGGAAGAAGCGTTCGTCGGCGAAGGCCCGATGAACTTCCGTGACCTGTCGACCAACATCATGGCTCGTGGCAAGGCGCTGTACGAGGGTCACGCCCTCGCCGCCGTCGCCGCGACCACCCAGGCGATCGCCGATGAGGCGCTGGCCCTGATCGAGGTGAAATACGAAGTCCTGCCCCATGTCATCGACGTCGAAGACGCGATGAAGGACGACGCCCCGGTTCTGCACGACGACATGTTCACCGCCGGCGTGAACCCGAAACCGGCCAAGCCGTCCAACATCGCGAAGGTCGTCACCTTCAAGAAGGGCGACGTCGAGGCTGGCTTCAAAGACGCCGAAGTCGTCTTCGAGGGCAGCTACACCACCAAGCCGGTGCATCAGGCCTACATCGAGCCGCATGCCTGCCTCGCGACCTATGCCCCGGACGGGCAGGTCACGATCCATGCGTCCAGCCAGGGTCACTTCATGATCCGCGCCTACACGGCGAAGCTGCTCGGCATCGACATGGCGAACATCCGTGTGAACCCGGCCGAAATCGGCGGCGGCTTCGGCGGCAAGACGCTGATCTACTTGGAACCCGTTGCCGTCGCGCTGTCGCGCAAGGCCGGAAAATCCGTGAAGATGCAGATGACGCGGGAAGAAGTGTTCCGCGGTTCCGGCCCGACCTCCGGCGCGGCCGTCACCGTGAAGCTCGGCGCCAAGAAGGACGGCACCATCGTCGCCGCTCAGCAAGTGCTGAAATTCCAGGCCGGTGCCTTCGCCGGCTCGCCGATCGGGCCGGGCTGCATGAGCGGCTTTGCACTCTATGACATCCCGAACATCGATTTGCTCGGCTACGATGTCGTGTCCAACCGCCCGAAGGTCGCTGCCTATCGTGCCCCCGGCGCGCCGATCAGCTCCTTCGCGGTGGAATGCGCCGTGGACGATCTCGCCCGCAAGCTGGGCATGGACCCGTTGACCCTGCGTGAGAAAAACGCCGCCGTCAACGGAACCAAGACCCACTACGGCCCGACCCACACCAACATCGGCTACACGCAGGTGCTGGAAGCGGCCAAGGCCCATCCGCATTGGAAGGCGCCGATCGCCGAAGGCCATGGACGCGGTCTCGCCGCGGGCTTCTGGTTCAACATCGGCGGTGAATCCTCGGCCACCGTGCACATCAACGAAGACGGCACCGTCATGGTCGCCACCGGCAGCCCCGACATCGGTGGCTCCCGCGCTTCGATGGGCATGATGGCGGCGGAAGTCCTCGGCATCCCCGTGTCCAAGGTGAAGGCCATCGTCGCCGACACCGCCTCCATCGGCTTCACCTTCCTCACCGGCGGCTCGCGCGTGACGTTCGCCACCGGCATGGCGGTGACGCAGGCAACCGAAAAGGTGGTGGACCAACTGAAGGCCCGCGCCGCCCAGACCTGGGACATCCCGGTCGACGCCGTCGAATGGAAAGACGGCAAAGCCTATCCCGCCGGCACCAACGCCGGCGCGTTCGAGCCGTTGGACCTCGCGGCGATCGCCCTGAAGCAAGGCCGGACCGGTGGTCCGATCAACGCGGAAGTGTCGGTCAACGCGCAGGGCGCCGGTGCGGGCTTTGGTGCTCATATCTGCGACGTGAAGGTCGACAAAGAGACCGGTCATGTCGAGATCGTGCGCTACACCGCGATCCAGGACGTCGGTAAGGCGATCCATCCGTCGTATGTGGAAGGCCAGATCCAAGGCGGTGCCGCGCAAGGCATCGGCTGGGCGCTGAGCGAAGAATACATCTACAACGACAAAGGCCAGATGGAAAATCCGGGCTTCCTCGACTACCGCTGCCCGGTTGCCTCCGATTTGCCGATGATCGAGGCTGTGCTGGTCGAAGTCCCGAACCCGCGCCACCCCTTCGGTGCACGTGGCGTCGGCGAGGTGCCGATCATCCCGCCGATGGCCGCGATTTCCAACGCCATCAAATCCGCCATCGGCGTCCGTATGGAACATCTGCCGATGTCTCCGCCTAAGGTCCGCGCGGCTATCGACGCTGCCGGCTAACGTGCCCAAAGTCGTCCTCTCCTCGGGCTCGGCATCCCTCGGTCTCACCGGCGGCGTGACCGAGTTCGAGGTGGAGGCGACCAGCTTCCGCCGCCTGATCCTCGAACTGGAAAGACGCTTTCCAGGGCTGGGCAATCAGGTGGAGGAAAGCATGGCCGTCGCGATCGACGGCGAAATTTATCAGGATGCGTATTCGGCCGAACTTCGGCCCGGCAGCGAGATTGTGCTGATCCCCAAAATCGGTGGCGGTTAGACGACCTCCGAACCTTAATAAATTCCATCGCAGCCCCTTCCCCGCGGTTCGCGGATCGGACTCGATTCAGGGATTGTGCGAGATACGATAATCGCGATAGTTGTTGCACGCCGTGCCACGCAGCCGCGGCTGGTGCACGGCCGAACACGAGGCTAAGCCTTAGGCACGGGGCGGCGGAAAATTTGCGTCGCCTTTGGTGTCGATGGCTGCGACTTGATGCCTGTCGCGTCCGATCTCGAAAGATTTGATCTTCGATGAAAGGCCTGAACAATGTCAATTGAGGGCCATGTGGATGAGGTTTCCCACGCACAGGTGCGGGGGTGGGCGATTCAACCGCGATCCAGCGCTCCGGCAACAATCCAAGTCGTTGTGAACGGACATCTGCACGGAACCTGTGTTGCCGATGGCATCCGAGAGGGGCTGGGCGAGTTCATCGGTCAGCCCGGCGACGATGCGCATGCGTTCGAATATGAATTCCGGCCGGCACTTTCCATGTACCGGGAACATCGATTGGAAATCCGGAATGCGGCGACAAATCGGTTACTCCCATCTGGCGCCCGGACGATTCATGTGATCCATGCGGCGCGTGGGATGCTCGCGCCAATCCTGATAACATCGCGCGGGCGCACCGGAACAACTTATCTGATGAAGCATCTGTTGGCCCATCCGGAGGTCGAGGTGGCCGATACATATCCATTTGAAATCGAACTCATGACATATTATGTCAGTGCCTTGAACGTCCTGCTGGCGCCGCGGTTCGACGGTACGCAGGACGAACCGGACATGGCGGCAGCCGCGGAAGAAATGTGCCGGATTGGCAGAAACCCGTGGAACCGGCCAGCATTGCACCAGACCATCGGCGGTGAGGAACTGGAGCGAATGTTTTCCGAATCCATACCGCTGCGTCTGTCGTCGCTATTCCGGAACATAATCCTGGATTACTATGGCATCGTGGCCAGGAAGATGGAGAAGCGGCGCGCCCGTTTCCTTGCCGAAAAATGCGGCCTGGGCGAAAACACACGTCAAGGCATACGGGGACTGATGGGTGAGGTTAAAGAGATCGTCCTTGTTCGAGACCCTCGGGATTTCTTCTGCTCCGCCAAAGCGTTCTGGCGTTGGACCGGCGAAGAAATTCTGGCGATGATGGACGATGTTTTTGGTTTCTATGCCCAACTGGCGGCTCGGACCGAGCATGATACCCTCTTGGTTCGATACGAGGATCTGATCGAGGGCCCAAAGGATACCCTCGGTCGAATTGGCAATTTCGTCGGTTTGACCGAGGAGTGTCCCGAGCAGGAGGCGACCGAACTGTTTCATCGCCACGGCACGAGCGCCAGTCCCGGGGCATCCATCGGACGGTGGCGTCGGGAAATGACGGCGGCTGACACCGAGCATTGCAAACGTCGGTTCGGTCTGTTTATGGAGCAGTTTGGTTATGTTTGACCACCGCTTGGAGTCGATCGCACGAAGTAACCGCGGGGGAGATGTTTAAATTTAATTCCTGAATCTCGCGGAAATTGGCTGTTGCTCGCCCGTGACATGTCTATACATGACCGGGGGTTGCATTCTCCTGCCCAATTGGCTCACATGGCGTCGATGGGTTCGATCCCAGCAAATAGATCGCAGTTACGACGCAGGATGGGGCGAGCCAGTTCATTGAGCACACAAGCAGAGCCAGGGTTGACGATCGACTTCGGCACCTTGGGCAATAGCCGGGAATACCTGGGGAATGGCTGGGCACTCGCAGAACCCGATTTTACCTGGGCCATTGGCATGGAAAGCGAAATCCGTGTCCGCGAACTGCCGCGCGCCGGCGATTTGTTGCTGACCCTGGACGTGGTGCCCTTCGTGCGACCTCCAGAATTGCCGTCGCAGCGCCTGATCGTGTCGGTGAACGGTCTCGTTCTGGGTTCCAGCGTTCTACGGCGCCCGACTCTGCTCGGCTATCGCATCCCGGCTGACGCCTTGTCGGCATCGGGCGGACTGGCGATTGTGCTACAGCACCCCGATGCCGCGCGGCCAGCGGAGTTCGAAGTCAGCAGCGATCGGCGGATGCTGACTTTCGCGGTCTCGCAGGCGCGGATATATCGGTCGTCGCCCGTATCGTTCGTCGCCGGCCTGATGATCAACGGGCAGGAACGGCCCAGTCTTGGCGGACGACGGCCGAGCGACATAACGGGCTGGGTCATGGCCCGAACCGGCCTCAGCCCGCGCGATCTGGCGTTTCGGTTCGAAAGTATCGGTGAAAACTGCGAATTCGGCCTGGTTCAGCGTGGCTGCGATGCCGAGCCTTTGGGGCTGCTGCGGTTTTCCAGCATTTTCCTGCGTCCGCTGATCCGTGGGCTCGACGACCGGTTTGAAGGTCTGGGCAATGCTGCCAGCATCGAACCGCGCTATGAAAACGACGAATATATGATCTACGAAAAGGTCTACGGCCTCGTCTATCACAGCTTTGTCCGCGAAGGGGAGCGCGACGTTGATCGTCTGCGCGAGCAGGAGGCAATCCGGCTAAAGTTTCTTCGCCGAAAATTTCTTGAGGAACTCGAAACGGGGGGCAAGATTTTCGTCTACAAAGGCGGCGCCACGATCTCGGATGAGGAGATACTGCCGCTCCATTTGGCGCTGCGACGCTATGCCGACAATACGTTGCTCTGGGTCGTGCCCGCCGAACGGGACCGGCCGCCAGGCAGCGTGGAGATGGTTTTGCCCGGATTGCTGAAAGCCTATATCGACCGCTTCGCGCCGGACGATAATGCACATGATTTCTCGTTCGACGGCTGGATGCGGGTTTGCGGCAATGCTTTGGTGCTCGCGAATGTCGGGAAAGACGAAGCACGATGACGGAACGGGCCAAACCCTCGGTGTTGCTGTACGACTGGGATAACACCCTGGTCGACGGATGGGCCGGGATCGCCGGGGCGTTGAACGCGACCTTCGCTGCGTTCGATAAGCCGCTCTGGACGGTCGAGGACACGAAAAACCGCGTCCGGGTCTCCCTGCGTGAAAGCTTTCCGCCGATGTTCGGCGACCGCTGGGAAGAAGCCCGCGACATTTTTTATGCCGCGTTCAATGAACGGCACCTCGAATTCGTCCGGCCGATGCCCGGCGCGGCCGATGCGCTGACCGCTGCCAGTGCCTGGCCCCAGGGCATCGTGTCCAACAAAGCCGGCGGCTTCCTCCGCGCCGAGGTGACGCATCTTGGCTGGGAGCCGCATTTTCAGGCGGTGGTGGGCGCTGGCGATGCCGCCGCGGACAAGCCCAGCCCCGCACCGATCCTGATGGCGTTGGAGCAGATGGGCCACGCCGCCGATAAAAACGTATGGTATCTGGGCGATACGGCGCTCGATATGGTGGCCGCGCGCGCCGCCGGGGTTACCGCGGTGCTGGTCGGCGACGCGTCTCATGACGGGGGTGTTGAACACGCGGCCCCCGATATCCATTTCCTTTCCGCATACCACCTCGCCGCCGAACTTCGCTTGCTAGTCTGATGGGGTGCGATGTTAGACTGCGCCATGCGGCGGCCCAGCCACGAGCCGTCGCGAGACCGCCGTAAAGGCTAACAAGAAGGACATCTCCAGTGGCCAACGAAAAGGCGCAAAACGTTCAGGATGTCTTCCTGAACCATGTGCGGAAAAGCAAAACACCGGTGACGGTGTTCCTGGTGAACGGGGTCAAACTGCAGGGGATTATTACCTGGTTCGACAATTTTTCCGTTCTGCTCCGTCGCGACGGGCACACGCAGCTCGTCTACAAGCATGCGATCAGCACGGTCATGCCTGGCGCACCCATCATGTTGTTCGATCCCGCCAGTGTGCCCGCCGCCCCCGGCGCAACCAGGGAAATGAGTTCTGCCGCCAGTGACGGCTGATCCATCGGATGGACCGTTCCCGGAAGATGGGGACGGGATCGGCGAAGCATGGAGCACCGACGATGCGGGACCAACGCGCGCGGCGGTGATCCTGCCGTGGAGCCGGTTCGAACATGCCAGCGCCAGCCAAAACCTGGGGACCCAGGACTCCGGCGGGCTCAACCGCCCGCGTGCGGCCGAAGCCAGGCTCGCCGAAGCCGTTGGTCTGTGCGCCTCCATCGGCTTGGTGGTGGTGCACGACGCGATCCTGCCGCTCCGCATCCGCCGCCCCTCCACCCTGCTTGGCGAAGGACAGGTCTCCAGCCAGGGCCGCGAACTGGCGCGCCACCATGTGACCGTCGCGATCGTGGACGCGATGCTGACCCCTGTGCAGCAGCGCAATCTCGAACGCGCATGGGGCTGCAAGGTCATCGACCGCACCGGCCTTATCCTCGACATCTTCGGCGAACGCGCTGCCACCAAGGAAGGTACGCTCCAGGTCGAACTGGCGCATCTTGAGTACCAACGCTCCCGTCTCGTACGGTCATGGACCCACTTGGAACGCCAGCGCGGCGGCTTCGGCTTCCTTGGCGGACCCGGCGAAACCCAGATCGAGGCCGACCGGCGGTTGATCGACGAACGACTCGTGCGCCTGAAAAAAGACCTGGAGCAGGTCCGCCGCACCCGCGGCCTGCACCGGTCGGCCCGCAAGAGGGTGCCGTTCCCGGTCGTCGCACTCGTCGGTTACACCAACGCCGGCAAATCCACCTTGTTCAACGCCCTGACAGGGGCCGAGGTGATGGCCAAGGATCAACTTTTCGCGACCCTCGATCCGACCATGCGCGGCCTGCGCCTGCCATCCGGCCGACGGGTGATCCTGTCCGACACCGTCGGCTTTATCAGCGAATTGCCGCACGAACTGGTCGAGGCCTTCAGGGCAACGCTGGAGGAAGTGGCGCAGGCCGACATCATCCTCCACGTACGCGATGCCGCCCATCCGGACTCCGCCGCGCAACGTGCCGACGTGATGAAAGTGCTGGACGACATGGTCGCCGATGGCGCCCTGGACGACGCTTGGCCTTCCCGCACGATCGAGGTGCTGAACAAGGCCGATCTGCTCGGCGGCGTCGAAGGGGTGTCGGCCCGGCCCGGCGCCGTGGCGGTGTCCGCGATCACCGGCGACGGCTTATCCGCTTTGGTGCGGGCGATCGACGCCCGTATCGCCGAGGGCATGGAAACCGCCACCTACGACATCCCACCCGAGGATGGCGCCAGCCTCGCCTGGCTCTACCAGCACGGGGAAGTCGTGACCCGCTCCGATGCGGATACCGCCGTGCGCGTGACCGTACGCCTTCTGCCCGCCGACCGCGCCCGGTTCGAACGCCGAGCATGAGCCTGTCCGCGCACCAGCTCGCCGATATCGACGCGCTGGTGCGCGACACCGCGCGGCGGGAGATCATGCCGCTGTTCCGTAACCTCGGATCCGGCAGTGTGCACATGAAAACCGGCCCTCAGGACCTCGTCACCGACGCTGATGAGGCCGCTGAACGCCGTATCACCGCGGGCCTGCGCGCGATGTTCCCCAACTGCGCGGTGGTGGGGGAAGAAGCCGCGTCTGCCGACCCAACCCTGCTGTCCGTCCTCGCCGATGCGGACCTCGCCTTCGTCGTCGATCCCATCGACGGCACCTTCAATTTCGCCTCGGGCCTACCTTTGTTTGGCACGATGATCGCCGCCATTGCCCGGGGCGAGGTGATTGCCAGTGTCATTCACGACCCCGTCGGCAACGATTCGGCACTGGCGCTGCGCGGGGAGGGGGCCTGGATCGAAGCCGCCACCGGCGGTCGCCGCGATCTGCGGGTCAAAGCCCCGGTGCCGGTCGCGGAAATGGCCGGCAACCTGTCCTGGCGCTTCCTGCCCGAGGCCGATCGTGCCAAGGTCTGTGCCAACCTGCCCAAGGTCGCCGGTTCCTGGGACTACCGCTGCTCCGCACACGAATGCCGCATGTTGGCCGATGGACATTGCGATTTTCTGTTCTTCTACCGCCTCTACCCCTGGGACCATGCCCCCGGCTGGCTCCTGCACCAGGAAGCCGGAGGCTACGCCGCCCAATTCGACGGCCGCCCCTACAACCCCACGAGAACCGACGGCGGCCTGATCTGTGCCACCGATCGGGAAGCCTGGCAGGCGCTGCGGGAGACGCTGCTGGGGTAGTCAGGCTTGACCGGGCGGCGGCAGTCGTTGCAATGTCGTCGCAGCCACGGCGGACCGGTCGATGCCCGAAGCCCCCCGCTACAAAGCGTTCCTGTCATACAGCCATCGCGATAAGCGGAAGGCCCGTCTTTGGCACGCCCGTCTTGAGGCGTTCCAGGTCGAGCGCCTTTTGGTAGGCCGGGAAACCCCCATCGGACCCGTCCCGGAGAACCTCGCCCCCATCTATCGGGACCGATTGGATCATCCGGCCGGTGGGTCGCTCGACCGGGTGACGGAACAGGCACTGGATCGCTCCGGCGCGCTGGTGCTGATCGCCACGCCGGATGCGGCGAAAAGCCACTGGGTCAATGAGGAAGTGCGGATGTTCCGACACCGCCACCCGGATCGGCCCCTGATCGTGGTGCTGGACGCGCCCGGCCGCGCCTCGGCCGCGGCCTGCATGCCCCCGGCGCTGCTGTTCCAACTCGATGCCGACGGGCAGTTGACCGACGAGCCATACACCCATCTCGCCGCCGATCCACGCCCCGGTGCCGATACGCCAGCGGGCGCTCGGGCGAAGGTGGTGGCCGGTCTGCTGGGCGTCGATCCCCAGGATATTCTGCCGCGGATCGAGGCGCAGCTGAGGCGGGAAAATCGACGGCTGGCGGCACTGATTGGGGCGATCGCGGCGCTGACGGTGGTGCTGGGCCTCGGCGGGTGGGGGCTCGAGCGCCAGTTGAAGTCGATGCAGGACTCGGCGGACGCCCATCATGCCGAGGAGATGGCGGGTCAGCAAAAGCTAAAAAGGCTGTATCTCGATGCCGCCGGCGGCGGTGCGCCGGCCCTATCGACAATCCAGGCATTCCGCGATTTGCTGCGTCCCTACCACCCGGAAATCGATACGGTTCCACCGGAGCAGATGCCGGTGCTGATGAAAAGCGTGTTGGACACGGTGTCCAAACCCCATGCCGACGCACAGCCCGAGCCGTCGACCAGACTCTGATATGGGTGCGGAACCATGCATGGCGGATTCGTGTCTCCCGGCACCGACCTCCGCAGCATTCTCCCTTGACTCCGCCAACCACCCCCCGCATGACGCGCCCGCTTGAACGCACACCTTCCAGAGGTAACCCCCATGCAAGACGGCCTCTCCCGCCGCAATCTCGGCCGCGCCGCTGTCGCGACCGCCGCTACATTCGGTATCCTCCGCCATGCCAGGGGCGAGGAAGCGATCCGGCTGCGTTGCTCGCTCGACACCGCGCCGTCGCATATCCGCAACGTCTCCGTCGTCGACTACCTGAAAAAGGTCGAAGCCGCGACCGGTGGCAAAATCGTGGGGGAGGTGTTCCACGCCGGCCAGTTGTTCGCCGACCTCAATGTCGGAAAAGCCCTGATTCAGGGGCAGGTCGACATGGCCGTACCCGGCGGCTGGACACAGACCGGCATCGTCCCCGACTGCGATTTCGTGCAGATGCCCGCGTTCTACGGCCGCAAGATCGAGACGACCTGGAATGCCTGCGACGGCAAACCTGGCCAGCACGTCTCCGAACAGTTGGCCAAGAAGCTTCGCAGCCACATGCTTGGCCCCTGGTTCTCTCTGGGCTTCCAGAACTGGTACACCACCAAGACAGCGATCCGCAGCGCCGCCGACTTCAAGGGCCTGAAGATCCGCAGTCCTGGAGGTGCGGGTATCTCCTGGCGTATCAATTTCTTCGGCGGTATCCCCAACACCACGGCGTGGCCGAACGTCCCGCTCGCGCTGTCGCAAGGCACATTCGACGGGTTCGTTTCCACCGATGAGAGCTGCGCCAGCGTCAAGTTGTGGGAAGCAGGTGTGAAATACTCCTACGCCGACCATCAATACGCCGGCATGTATATCCCGTTCGTCAGCGACGCCTTCTGGGCCAAGCTCCCGGCGGATCTTCAGGCGACCATGACCAAGGTCTGGGCTGACAATATCGGCACCTACCGCCAGAACGCCCAGGCCGCCCAGGCCCATGCGCGTCAGACCCTGAAGGACAACGGCGTCACCATCATCGACCCTTCGGACGCGGTACTTGACGCCGACCGCAAGCGCATGCAGGCGGACGTCGCCACGCTGATCAAGGACGCCAAGCTTTCGCCCGAGATCGTGAAACTCTCCGAAGAGTCGGTCGGCGCTTGACCCCTCCGAAGCTGACACGCAGCGACAGGATCGAACGGGGCCTCGTAGGCCTCCTCGGTCTTCTCGCGATGATCGTCGGAATGGTGCAGGTCCTCGGCCGGTACCTATTCCCCGCGCACGCCATCTCCTGGGCCGAGGAGGTGATCGTCTACCTTGTCGTCTGGGGCGTGATGATCATCTCCGGCCAGTTGGTGAAAACAGACGGACACGTGCGGCCCGATCTGGTGCTTCGGATCATGCCGCCCTGGTTGCAGCGCTGGATGGAGGTGTTCAACTGTCTCGTTGCCCTTGCCTTCTGCTTCGGCATGGTCTGGTACGGCATCGATACCGCGCAGACGTCCTTCTCGCTCGATGAAACCAGTTCCACCGACCTCCAGTTCCCGATGTGGATTTACTACAGCTCCCTCCCGGTCGGTGGCCTGCTGATGACCGTCCGCTACGTCATCCGTCTGTTGCGCTTTCTGCTCTGGTACGATCCCGGGACCATGGCGCTGGGCCACATTCCCGACCATGAAATCCCGACCAACTTGACCCGGCCGGCGGAACACTGATGTTCGCAGTTATTTTCCTGCTGCTGTTTTTCGGCCTGCTGGCTTCAGGCATGCCGATCTTCCTGGTCCTGGGCGCCTGCGCTGCGGCGCTGTATTTCCTGTCGGACCAGCCGATGATCGGGGTGGCGCAGGTCATCATCGACCACCTGAATTCGTCCACGCTGATGTCGCTGCCGCTGTTTGTCATGGCCGCCGCCTTCATGCGCCAGGGCGGCGTCGCCAAGGCCCTCGTCGACGTGTCCGCCGCCTGGCTCGGCGGGATCCGAGGCTCCCTCGGCCTCGTCACCGTCGTCGCCTGCACCCTGTTTGCCGCGATCAGCGGATCGTCGGTCGCGACGGCACTGGCGATGGGCACGATCCTGTTGCCGGCCATGCTGGAAAAAGGCTACCCGCGCGGTTTCGCTTTGGGCGTGGTCGGGGCTTCGGGAACCATCGGTATCGTCATCCCGCCATCTCTGGCTCTGATCTTATACGGCATCGTCACCGAAACCTCGGTCCCGCGCCTGTTTCTGGCCGGTATTCTGCCCGGTCTGCTGCAGGCCAGCGCCTTCTTCATCTGGGTCTGGTACTACGCCCGCCGCAACAACTTCCCGCGTGAACCGTCGATGCCGATGGCCGACCGCCTGCGGGTGACCGTGCGTGCGCTGCCCGCCCTCGCGGTGCCGATCGTGGTGCTCGTCGGCATCTACGGCGGCATCGTCACCGTGACCGAGGCTGCCGCAATCGCCGCCGTCGTCGCACTCCTGGTGTCGTTGATCTTCTATCGCGGCTTCCCAATTTCGCAGACCCTGTCGGTGATCGCCGACGCCTTGCGAAGCGCCGGCACCATCATGCTGATCGTCGCAACCGCGCTGGCATTTGGCCATTGGATGACCGAATCCGGCGTCCCGGCCAAGTTGGTCACCTGGACGCTGGCGCATCATTTCGCCACCTGGCAGTTCCTGCTGGCGATGAACATCCTGCTGCTGGTCCTCGGCTGTTTTCTGGAGGTGATCGCGGCACTGTTGCTCGTGATGCCGATCCTGACCCCGGCCCTGGTACCGCTGGGCGTGGACCCCGTGCATTTCTCCATCATCTTCACCCACAACATGGAAATCGCGCTGATCCATCCCCCGGTCGGCCTGAACCTCTACGTGCTGTCGACCATCTCCGAGGCGCCGGTAGGGGAGGTGATTCGCGGTATCCTGCCGTTCCTGATCCTGCTGTTGGTCGTGCTGGGCATCATTACTTATGTGCCGGCGTTGACGATGTGGTTGCCAAATCTGGTCTACGGGAACTGAAACCGGACTGGTCTGCCTTTGCCGGTCATGGGCCGGCGCGGTCCGGGCCACCTACAGCGGCACCGACGCCGCGCGCGTTGGCCTAGACACCTTGGGCCATGACGGAGAGAGAGGGGGCTACGTCACCGCGGGTGGTATAAACTGATCGGACTGCCGCATACGGAGGAAACAATGGCCGGAAACCCAGCCTACCTGCATGGCCTGGACAAAAACCAAGCCAATCACACCCCGCTCACGCCCCTGACCTTTATTGAGCGCGCCGCCTACGTCTACCCCGACCTTCCCTCCGTCGTGCACGGCACCGAGCGCTATACGTGGTCGCAGACTTATGCCCGCTGCCGCCGTCTGGCGTCGGCGCTGGAACGCCGCGGCATCGGCAAGAACGACACCGTCGCCGTCATGCTCCCCAACACGCCGCCGATGTACGAAGCGCATTTCGGCGTTCCCATGTGCGGCGCGGTTCTCAATACCCTGAACACCCGCCTGGATGGCGAAACCATCGCTTTCATGCTCAAGCACGGCGGTGCCCGTGTTCTGATCACGGATCGTGAGTTCTCCGCCGTCGTCGCCGCCGCTTTGGCCCTCCTGGATACCAAACCCCTGGTCATCGACGTCGACGACCCTGCTTGGCAGCACGGCGATCTCCTGGGCGAAACCACCTATGAAGCCTTCCTGGCCGAGGGCGATCCCAACTACGCTTGGCAAAACCCCGCCGACGAATGGGATGCGATCGCCCTAAACTACACCTCCGGCACGACGGGCGATCCCAAGGGCGTCGTCTATCACCACCGGGGCGCTCATCTGAACGCCGTCAGCAACATCCTGAATTGGGGCATGCCGCACCATCCGGTTTACCTGTGGACGCTACCGATGTTCCACTGCAACGGCTGGACTTTCCCCTGGACCGTCGCCGAACGCGCGGGCGTGAACGTGTGCCTGCGCCGGGTCGAGGCCAAGGCGATCTGGGACGCTATCCGTAACGAAAGCGTCACCCACATGTGTGGCGCGCCCATCGTCTATTCCACCATGATCAACTGCGACGCAGCGCTGCGTGACGGCATCGGCCACCGCACCGCCGGCCAGGTCGCCGGCGCCGCACCCCCCGCCGCGATTATCGAGGGCGCGGAAAACGCCGGTATCGATCTGACCCACGTCTATGGCCTGACCGAGGTCTACGGCCCTGTCTCCGTCTGCGCCAAACGAGCCGAATGGGCCAACCTGCCGATCGATCGACGCGCCGAACGCAACGGCCGCCAGGGCGTACGGACCCCGTTGCAGGAAGCGCTAACGGTCCTCGACCCCGAAACGATGCAGCCAGTGCCCTGGGATGGCGAAACCATGGGCGAGATCATGCTGCGCGGCAACATCACCATGAAGGGCTATCTGTCCAACCCCGCGTCCACCGAAAAGGCGTTCGAGGGCGGATGGTTCCACAGCGGCGATCTCGCCGTCATGCAACCCGACGGGTATGTGAAAATCCGCGACCGCTCGAAGGATATCATCATCAGCGGCGGCGAAAACATCTCATCCATCGAGGTTGAGGAGGCCCTCTACCGCCACCCCGCCGTCATGAGCGCCGCGGTCGTCGCACAACCCGACGAAAAATGGGGCGAAACCCCCTGTGCGTTCGTCGAATTGAAACCGGGTTCGACCGTGACGGCCGACGAATTGCGCGTCTTCGTTCGCCAGCATCTGGCAGGCTTCAAGGTCCCGCGAGCCTACGTGTTCGGCGATCTGCCGAAAACCTCGACCGGTAAAATTCAGAAATTCGCGCTGCGCGAACGGGCAAAATCTGCCGCCGCGATATCGTAAGGACCTCGCCTCGATGACCGAATACGCCGCGCCGCTGCGCGACATGCGCTTCGTCCTGAACGACCTCGTCGGCATGGACACGATCGCGTCGCTTCCGGGTTACGAACATGCCGAACCCGGTTTGATCGATGCGATCCTGGACGAAGCGGCCAAATTCGCCACCAACGTCCTCTCGCCGCTCAACCACACCGGCGACAAGGAAGGCGCGCGGCTGGACGCCGATGGTGCACATGCCGCGTCAGGCTTCGCCGAGGCATACCGGCAATTCGTCGATGGTGGCTGGAACGCCCTCGGCTGCGATCCCGAATATGGCGGCCAGGGTCTCCCCGCCGCACTCGGCACCGCGGTCAAGGAGATGTGGAACGCCGCGAACATGGCCTTCTCCCTCTGCCCGTTGCTCACCACCGGTGCGATCGAGGCGCTGCATCTCGTCGGCTCCGATGCCCAGAAAGCGATGTATCTGCCGAAAATGGTGGAGGGCACCTGGACCGGCACGATGAACCTGACTGAACCCCAGGCCGGTTCCGACCTCGCCGCGATCCGCACCCGCGCCGTGCCGGAGGCGGATCATTACCGCATCCACGGCCAGAAGATTTTCATTACCTACGGCGATCACGATATGACCGAGAATATCGTGCATCTCGTGCTGGCCCGTTTGCCCGACGCGCCGCCCGGCGTGCGGGGCATTTCGTTGTTCGTGGTGCCGAAATTCCTGGTCGGCGCGGATGGCACAATCGGCCCCCGCAATGACGTCCAATGTATCGCGTTGGAACACAAGCTCGGCATTCACGCGAGCCCAACCGCGGTCATGTCCTACGAAGGCGCGATCGGCACCTTGGTGGGCGAGCCCAATCGCGGCCTGGAATACATGTTCATCATGATGAACCGTGCCCGTTTCGATGTCGGACTCCAAGGCATCGCGATCGCGGAACGGTCGTTCCAGCATGCGCTCGACTACGCGCGAAACCGGGTGCAGGGCACCGAAGTCGGTGTCCGCGGTGGCGATCGCGTGGCCATCGTCAAACACCCCGACGTCCGCCGCATGCTGATGTCGATGAAATCCCGGGTCGAAGCCATGCGGGCGCTGGCCTACGTCGTTGCCGCCGCGTTGGACAAGGCCCAGCGCCATCCCGATGCGGCCGAACGGGCGCGCAACCAGGCCATGGTCGATCTGCTGATCCCCGTCGTGAAAGGTTGGAGCACCGAATCAGCCATCGAAATCGCTTCCGTTGGCGTGCAAATCCACGGCGGCATGGGCTTCATCGAGGAAACCGGCGCGGCCCAGTACCTGCGCGACGCCCGCATCCTGCCAATCTACGAGGGCACGACCGGGATCCAGGCCAACGATCTCGTCGGCCGCAAAATCCTCCGCGACCAAGGCGCTGCCGCCCGGGTCGCGATTGCCGAAATGCGGGAGGTGCTGATCGCCCTGGGTGAGGACCAAGCCAACGATTTGGATGCCATCCGCGACGGCCTGCGCGATGGCATCGCGCTGTTGGAAAAGGCGGTAGCGTGGGTGCTCGCGACCAATCCACACGATCCTCACGCAGTATTGTTTGGCGCGGTTCCTCTGTTGCATCTGTTTGGAATCGTTGCCGGTGGGTGGCAGTCGGCCAGAGCAGCCGTGATCGCCGCGCAGTACCTCGCGGCAGGGGACAATAAGGAGCCAGGATTTTACCGCGCGAAAATCGCTACCGCCCGGTTTTATGCCGATCACATACTGTCTCAGGCCGCCGGGCTGGCCCACGCCGCGATGCATGGCTCCGGAGATGTACTGTCTATCGACGACGTATTATCGCCAAATTGAGATGCGATGGCGCGTTGCGCTGACCGAACTTCGTTCGGTAGTATCCCCGCGTTAACCCATCCAGGAGGAAGTCATGCGTTGGATCGTCGCATTTTGCACGGTCGGTTTTTTATGTTTGGCGATCGGCGTTGCTCCGGCGCGCGCCGCCGACCCCGATTTCTGTCGCGATTACGCGCGATCCGCTGTCGAGCAGACCCGGGTTGCCTGGGATTATTGGCGCTGCCGGCAGGGGGCACAGCCACCTCGTTGGCAAATGAACTGGCGCGCCCACTTCGATTGGTGCCTCGGGGCTCCCTGGGAAGCTGCCCGCCGGGAACGCGCCATCCGCCACGAGTGGCTGG
Source organism: uncultured Acetobacteraceae bacterium (assembly GCA_903877125.1). Classification (GTDB taxonomy): domain Bacteria; phylum Pseudomonadota; class Alphaproteobacteria; order Acetobacterales; family Acetobacteraceae; genus Rhodopila. The sequence goes on from CAIRCM010000045.1 coordinate 16,631, forward strand.
AACGCTGCCGTTATTGATTACCCTGGGAGGGCTATGCCCTCCCAGCCCGACAACACCTCGATCGCGCGTCCGATTCGGAACACCATCGCCTCATCGAACGCGCGGCCGACCACCTGAACGCCCACCGGCAGTCCATCCGATCCCAACCCCACCGGCACGCTCATCGCCGGATGCCCCGTGACATTGAACGGGATCGTTTGCATCGGTGCCCCCGATGACAACGCATCGACCGGCGCATCGAACCGGGGTGCCGTATTCAGCGCCGACAGGCACAGCAAAGCGTCATATCGCCGCAGCGCCTCGCTCACCGCATCCGACAGTTCCCGTCGCACGCGCAGCGCCGCGAGATAATCCGTTGCCCGCACAGTCGCGCCCATGACGAACCGGTTGGCGGTGATTTCGCCGAAATCCAGCAGCCGGGTTTGCAAATCCGCTTCGTGGATCGCATAGGCCTCGGCCATCATGATCACCCGCCCGGCAGCGCCGAACAGCGCGTAATCCGGCAGTTTCACATCCTCGACCACCGCCCCGGCCTCCCGCAACTGCGTGGCCGTGCGGTCGATCCCGGCCAGCGTATCATGCGTGGTGGCCGATGCGCCGATGAAGAAATCCCGCGGAATGCCGATGCGCAGCCCCTTCACCCCTTTATTCAGATCGGCGCCGTAATCCGGAACTGCCGTCTCTACGCTCGCGGCATCGTAGGGATCGTGCCCGGCGAGAAGCTGAAGCGTCAGCACCGAATCCTCGACCGAACGCGACAAGGGCCCGCAATGATCCAGCGCCCAGGACAGCGGAAACACCCCGCGCCGAGACACACGCCCGTAGGTCGGCTTGATTCCCACCAGCCCGCACCACGCCGCCGGGCCGCGAATCGAGCCACCCGTGTCCGACCCCATCGCCATCCGCACCATCCGGGATGCGATCGCCGTGGCCGAACCGGATGACGAGCCACCGGTCACATGTTCGGTGTTCCAGGGATTGCGCGCCGGCGGGAAAGGCAGATCGAAGCTCGGCCCACCCAGCGCGAACTCATGCGTCGCCAGCTTGCCCAGCAGCACCGCCCCTGCCGCGTCGAACTTCCCGGCGACGACACTGTTATGCTGGGGCACGTTGTCCAGCCGCAGCTTGGAATGGCAGGTCGTGCGAATGCCGGCGGTGTCGTAAATATCCTTCAGCGCATAGGGGATGCCATGGAATGCCCCCCGGTCGCTGCCGACCTTGAGTTCGGCATCGGCACGAGCCGCCTGCGCCAGCGCATGCTCTTCGGTCACCAGGACGAAGGCGTGCAATTTGTCGTCCTGTGCTTTCACCCGCCCCAGCGCGTCCTGCGTGAGTTGAACGGATGTGACGGCACCCGAACGCAGTGCCCGCCCCATCTCGGCAATGGAAAGATCGCGCGTGTCCATTATGCGTCTCCAAGACAGGGAAGGGCGAAAATATGCGCAGGCTCCCCGGTGTGATCCTGCCGGCCGTGCAGAAGATCGATCTGCGCGCGAAAATCCGCGTAGGATGCCAGCACCGCCGCCCGCCGCCCCGCCGGTATCGTCAATCCCGCTCGGGACATGAAGCCATCGAATTCGCGTGCCAATTCGTCAGTTGAGAGGCTGGACATGGTGGCTCCTGTTCGCTGCGTTGCAACATTATGCACGGCGATGGGACAAGAGCTAGAATTCTCGTCGCCAGGAGGGGGAAAACAATGCGGACGCAGGTGGGTATCGTTGGGGCCGGGCCGGCCGGTCTACTGCTGTCGCACCTGCTGCACCTCCATGGCATCGAATCCGTGGTGCTGGAAAGCCATTCCCGAGCCTATGTCGAAGCCCGTATCCGGGCGGGCGTGCTGGAACATCCGGTGGAGAAACTGCTCAACGAGAGCGGTGTCGGCGCGCGCATGCGCGAACTGGGTCTGCCGCATGAAGGGATCAGCCTGCGCACCGGCGGGCGCGACCATCGGATCGATCTGAAGGCGCTGACCGGGCAGGGCATCATGGTCTATTCCCAGCACCAGATCGTGCGGGACCTGATTGCCCGACGCTTGGCCGACGGCGGCGATATCCGTTTTGACGCCGCGGCGGTCGCGCTGTGCGACGTGGCCACCGACGCGCCGTCTATCGTTTACCAGAAGGACGGAAAGCAACACCGCCTGGATTGCGACGTGATCGCCGGCTGCGACGGGTTTCATGGGATCGCCCGCGATACGATCCCGGCATCCGTCCGCCAGTCCTTCGACCGGGAATACCCCTTCGGCTGGCTCGGCATCCTGGCCGATGTCGCACCATCCTCGCATGAGGTCGTCTATGCCAGCCACGATCGTGGCTTCGCGTTGTTGTCGATGCGCTCCCCCAGCGTCAGCCGCCTGTACTTGCAGTGCGAGCCGGAGGAGGATCTGGCCGCGTGGTCCGATGACCGTATCTGGAGCGAACTGTCCACCCGTCTGGCCTGCGACGGCTTCACCCTGCGGGATGGGCCGATCACCCAACGCGGTGTGACGCCCATGCGCAGTTTCGTGGTGGAACCGATGCAATACGGCCGACTGTTTCTCGTGGGCGATGCCGCGCATATCGTCCCTCCCACAGGCGCCAAGGGATTGAATCTGGCGGCGGCCGACGTTGCCGTGCTGACCCGCGCCCTCACCGCCTGGTTTCGCACCGGCGCGACCGAGCACTTGGCGCGTTACGGTGAAACCTGCCTCCGCCGGGTCTGGAAGGCGCAACGGTTTTCCTGGTGGATGACCTCCCTGCTGCACCGGTTTTCGTCCCACACCCCGTTCGAACGGCGGGTGCAACAGGCCGAACTCGATGCACTGTTCGGTTCGGTGGCGGCATCGACGGCCCTGGCGGAGAATTATGTCGGTTTGCCGTTGATTCTATCGTGAGGCAACGCTGGCAAATGAGTGCGCCGGCACGCCAGCAAAGTTGCCGCCAAAAACATAACCTTAGGGCCTGTTCGACACCGCTGATTGATTCGATTAATGTTGAACAGGCCCTAAGGCCTGTATCTCGCTTGCATGGACAGCCAATCTGCGCGAACCTGGGACAACGGGCGAATAGTAGGGGTGGGATATGAAACGGTTGGTCCTGATGGCGTCGCTTGCGCTGACCATGGTCGCTTGCGGGCTGCAACCGCCGGAGAAGGACGCCACCCAACAGCAGCTTCTGAAAACCGGCGTCGATCAGGGCCCGCAATGGTTTCGTAACACCAGGGCGCAGTTCTACACCCAGGATCAAGGCTCCCGGCTGATGCCCCTGCGCTGGCTGGCCGCGTTGAGACAACCGGACGGAACACCGTTCCTGGCCGACCGCCTGAGCCGCTACGGCTATCTCCAGAACAACGAAAACCCGACGACAATGCTGCCGGTGGGGTTCACGACCAACGGCCCGCAGGGCAACGAAGCCGTCGGCATGAACTGCGCCGCCTGCCACACGCGGGAAATTCAGGTCGATGGCAAGGCATATCGTATCGACGGCGGGCCGGCGATCGCCGATTTCCAGAGCTTCCTCTCCGACCTCGACAAAGCCTTCGTCCAGGTCGCGAAATCCCCGCAGGCCTTCAAGCAGTTCACCGCCGAGGTGTTGGAACACGATCCCTCGCCGGCGGAAATAGCGCTGCTGAAAAAGGACGTGAAAACCTGGTATCTGCCGTTCCACACGATCGTTGACCTGTCGCTGCCGAAATCGCCGTGGGGTCCGTCCCGCCTGGATGCGGTATCGATGATCTTCAACCGCCTGACCGGGTTGGACATCGGACCGGCCTCGCGGGTGCACATGATCTGGCAGAACATCAAGCGCGCCGATGCCCCGACCCGCTATCCGTTCCTGTGGAATGCTTCGATCCAGGACCAGACCCAATGGCCCGGCTTTGCTGGAAATGGTAACGATCTGCTGGCGTTGGCCCGTAATACCGGCGAAGTGATCGGCGTTTTCGCCGAATTCACCCCGACCGTGGATCGGAACCGGGCGCTGGGGATCGACTACACGACCAACAACTCGGCGAATACCGAGGGGCTGTGGGCGCTCGAAAATCTCATCCGCAAAATCGGACCGCCGAAGTTCCAATGGCCGGTCGATGCGGCGCTGGCCAAACAGGGTGAAGCGATCTTCAACTGGCCAAACGCCCAGGGCGGCTGTGTCGAGTGCCACGGTATCCAGGCCAGCACCGACAAGCTCAGCGGCCGGACGGTCTGGATCACCCCGGTGCAGGATGTCGGAACCGACACGCGTGAATATCGGGTGCTGACCTCGACGGTCGATACCGGCGTGCTCGCCGGGCACGGCATTCCGGTCATCAGCCCGCGGCTGAAACAGCGCGACCTCGCCTTCTCCGTCCTCGGACAGGCGGTGGTCGGCACTATCCTCCAACGGTTGGGCACCGTCGCGAAACTCGGCATGGCGCCGGACGACGGTTCACGGCCGGACGCGCTGGCGACCTCGACCACCCACACGACGGCGGACTCGCTGGCAACCGCCTTCCAGGCGGCGTCCTCCGCCGACAACACACCGCGCTACGAATCCCGCGTCCTCCAGGGCATCTGGGCGGCCGCGCCCTATCTGCACAACGGATCTGTGCCGACCCTCGCCGATCTGCTGAAGCCCGTGAAGGACCGGCCGACGTCGTTCCAGATCGGGCCGAACTACGACGCGACCGGCAATGTCGGCTTGGCGAAGGATCAGACCAAGTTCCCCAATTTCACCCTTCGCACCGGATGCACCAACCGGGACTCCGGCAACAGCAACTGCGGCCACGAATTCGGCACGCGGTTGACCGACGATCAGAAGAAGGCGCTGCTGGAATATCTGAAGACGCTCTGATCCCCCCTCTCTGTTCCCCCCCTCTCTGTTCCGGTTGACGGGGGCCGAACCCACCGGCAGGTAGGTTCGGCCCCTCGCCGTTGGAGAGACTCGACCATGCGCCCCCGGCTCGGCCCAGGCTGATGCTGCAATCCCGAATACATGAGGATCCCACCGCGGCCCTCCGCCGTGTCTTCGGATTCCCGGGGTTTCGCGGCCAGCAGGAAGACGTGGTCCGCCACGTCATCGCTGGCGGCGACGCGCTCGTGCTGATGCCCACCGGCGGCGGCAAGAGCATCTGCTATCAGGTTCCCGCGCTGTGCCGACCCGGTACCGCGGTGATCGTCTCCCCGCTGATTGCCCTGATGGACGATCAAGTCGCCGCGCTGCGGCAGGTCGGTATCAACGCCGGCGCCCTGCACTCCGAACTCGATCCCGCCGAAGCCCGCTCGGTCTATCGCGATATGGTCGAGGGCGAGCTCGACCTGCTTTACGTCTCCCCCGAACGCCTGCTGAGCAATGGCACTATCGACCGGTTGTCCCGGTTGCAGATCGCCCTGTTCGCGATCGACGAAGCCCATTGCGTGTCGCAATGGGGCCACGAGTTCCGGCCGGAATATCGCGGCCTGGCGCTGCTGCCCGAACGCTTCCCTGGCGTCCCCCGCATTGCCCTGACCGCCACCGCCGACACCCGCACGCGCACCGACATTCTCGCCGCCCTCGGCATGCAGAACGCCGAGGTCTTCCTCGACAGTTTCCATCGCGCCAACCTCCATATCGCCGCCGAGGCCAAGGTGGGCGAAACGGCGCAACTGCTGGATTTCCTCGGTCGCCATAAAGGCCAATGCGGTATCGTTTATTGCGGAAGCCGAGCGAAAACGGAACGGATGGCGGCACGTCTGGTGGAGAAGGGGTTTCCGGCGATCGCGTTTCATGCCGGCCTCGACCCCCAGCACAAGCGGGATGCGCTGGCGCGGTTCCGGTCGGGGGAGCCGGTGGTGATCGTCGCCACCATCGCCTTCGGCATGGGCATCGACCGACCCGATGTCCGCTTCGTGGCGCACCTGGATATGCCGGACTCGCCGGAAGCCTACTACCAGCAGATCGGCCGTGCCGGCCGCGACGGCGATCCGTCGCAGACACTTCTGCTCTATGGCGGCCAGGACATTGCCCAGGCGCGGCATTGGCTGGCCCAGTCGTCCGCCCCGGACACTCAAAAGCGGGTGATGCGCACCAAGCTGGAGGAAATGGTCGCCCTCACCGAAGCAGTCACCTGCCGCACCCGAACCTTGCTGGCCTGTTTCGGGGAGGCTTTGGACGCCGATTGCGGCCATTGCGACAATTGCGACGCCCCGCCGGTCACAGCCGATGCGACGGTCGAGGCCCAGAAAGTGCTGTCCGCCGTTTATCGGACCGAGCAGATTTTCGGTGCGTTGCACATCATTTCGGTGTTGCGTGGCGAGAAGACCGACATGGTGCTGCGCCACGGGCACGACCGACTGTCCACGTTCGGCCTCGGTGCGGATCGTTCCGCCCAGTATTGGCGCGGCCTGATAAGGCAGTTGATCGCGATCCGCGCGCTGGATGTGGATACCGCCGGGCATGGCGGATTGTTTCTGGTGCAGGAAGAAGCCCGGCCCATCCTGCGCGGCGAGGTCCGGGTGATGCTGCGCCAGGACGCCCCTCGCCGCCCCGCCGCGAAACCCGACCGCCGCCGTGTCATCCCCGACGCGCCGCCCGCCGGGCCCGAAGCGGCCGGCCTGTTCGAGGCGTTGCGTGTCTGGCGCGCCGCGGAAGCCAAATCCCAATCCGTGCCGCCCTATGTGATTTTCCACGACACCGTGCTGCGTGACATCGCCGCGGTGCGGCCAGCGGATATGGACGAGCTTGGACAAATCAAGGGTGTTGGGGCATCGAAACTGGAGCGTTATGGTGCCGCCGTGCTGGACGTCGTGCGACGAGAGGTCGGGTCGTCAATTTCGGGGTGAATAAGCGATGTCCCTCAATTTTCCACCGACCGCATCGCAAGATGTGTTCAGCGGTTATTTGGCTTCAGGTGAACATGTTCTGTGGGCCGGTACGCCCCAGCGTGGGATCATGTTCAGCATGAGCGACGTCCTGCTCATCCCGTTCAGCCTCTTCTGGGGCGGCTTCGCTGTTTTCTGGGAGTACCATGTCGTCGAAAGCGGCGCTCCGCCGATGTTCAGACTGTTCGGTATTCCCTTCATCCTGGCCGGCCTGCTCATCATCGCGGGTCGTTTCCTGTTCGATGCCTGGGTGCGGGCGAGCGTTGCCTACGCGCTGACCAACCAGCGCATACTGATCGTCCGAGGCCGTCCCACCAAAAGCGTCACCGCGCTACGGCTTGATCGGTTGCCGGAGACAACGCTCAGCGAGTTCCGCGATGGGCGGGGCACGATCCGTTTCGGACCCGCAGCGGTGATTTTCGGTCGCAAGGCCGGATGGGCGCCCTGGTCCCCATCGATGGACAGCCGGCCGCAGTTCGTGGGCATCGAAAACGCCCGCGCCGTGTTCGACCGGATACAGGGCCTCGGGCGCTCGCCGGGCTAAAACCGGCGCGGCGAATAGGGTGCCAGATCGATCCGCGGCTTTCGCCCGGAGACGATATCCGCGACCACCAGCCCCGTGGTTGCCCCAGCCGTTAGTCCGACATGCCCGTGCCCGAACGCATGGACGACATCGGGGCACCCCGAAGCCGGCCCAAGGCACGGCAGCCCGTCCGGCATCGATGGGCGATGGCCCATCCAGACTTTGACGTTGTCGAGCGATAGACCCTGGGGAATCCCCGGATAGACCTTGCGGGCAAATTTCAACAGCACGTCAGCGCGTTGCCAGTTCGGATCGGCTTCGAGGCCGGCGAGTTCCACCTGTCCGCCCAACCGCAAGCCCTGCGGCGTCATCGCACACCCCATCTTCCCGTCGCTCGGCATCACCGGGTAGCGCGGCTCGATACCGGGGTCGCGCACGACGATGTGGTAGCCCCGTTCCGTCTCCAGCGGCACGTTATCGCCGGCCTGGCGCGCCAACACCTTCGACCAGGCGCCGGCGGCGATCACAGCGCGGTCGCAGGGAATTTCATCGCCCTGGGTGGTGACCGAGCGCAACTGTCGGTTCTCGATCCGGAACCCCGTGGCGCGGACGCGGCGGACCGCCGCTCCCTGTTCCGCCGCATGCCGCACCAGCGCGGCGACATAGGCACCGGGATCGCGGCACTGCCCGTTTTCTTCGACCAGCACGGCGAAAGTGTAATGCCGGTCGAGCGACGGTTCCCGCTGGCGCAACTCGTCCTCGTCGAGTTCCAGCCATTTGACCCCGTTTTCCGCCCGCACCTTCCATGACAACGCCTCGGCTTCGAAAGCCGCCCGATCGGGAAATGCGAACAGCACCCCTTGTTTGGTGATCAGATCCCCGACCCCCGCTTCCTCGGCCAGCAAGCGGTGGCGTTCCGGCGCCTCGGCCAGCAGCGGCCGCAACGCCTTTCCGATCGCGCCGACTTTCGCCGGCGTGGACCCCGCAGCCAGGAACCGCCGCAGCCAGGGCAGCACCCGCGGCAAATACGACCAGCGAATCGCCAGCGGACCGAGTGGGTCGGCCAAATAGGATGGCACCTTCTTCCAGATGCCCGGGGCGGACATCGGGATGATCGAACTCGGGTTCAGCAGCGTGCCGTTGCCGTAGCTGGCCGCTTGCTCCCCGCCAGGATCGCCCGGTTCGACGATGGTGACCTGGTGACCATCCCGCAACAATTCCAACGCGCTGGCGGCGCCGACGATGCCGGCGCCGATGACAACGACATGCACGTCAGGTGTTCTTCTTCAAATTATAGAACTGCGGGAACCCGTCCGGCACATCGGTGATGTAGGACCGGAACGCGGTGGGCTGGTCGTACATGCCAAGCGGCACGTAGGGCGGATTCTGCCAGAATTCGACCTGCATGTCGGCGGTGATCTTCTGTTGTGCCGCCAGATCGGGCGCATCGAACCAGGCATCGAACAAAGATTCGGTCTTCGCATCGGTCGGCCAACCGAACCATGCACCGGTGCCGTTGCCGCGGAAGCCGATCGCCGAGGCCGGGGAGATGTTCCCGCCGCCGCCCAGATAGGTATAGAAAATGTTCCATCCGCCCTGCTCGACAGGATTCCGGCTGGCACGGCGCTGCACGACCGAACCCCATTCCAGCGTCTGCATATCGACGTTGAAACCGATCTTGCTCAGCACGTCCGTCGCCACCTGCGCCTCGGCCCAGATATTCGGCAATGTCGTCGCGGCCAGAACCACGATTTTCCTTCCGTCATAGCCCGCCGCCGCAAGGTCCTTCTTGAGCTTGGCGTAGTCCTTAGGTCCACGCGTTGCCTCGACCCCGATAGTGCTGGCCATGGGCGTGCCGGGCACGAAAATGCCGACATCGGTCTTGATCAGGGACGGTTCGGCACCGGCATAGGCCTCGATGATTTCCTTCTGGTCCATCGCCGCGAGTACGACGCGCCGGATCGCCGGATTGTCGAAGGGCGGCAACAGGTGATTGAACCGAAGGCAGCCGATCTCGCCGGTGCGGTCCTTGACCGTGACGGTGATATCCTTGTTTTTCCGCAACGTAGGCACCAGATCGATCGCGGGCTGTTCCCACCAGTCGATCTCGCCGTTCGCAAGCGCCGCTGAAATGGTCGAGGCGTCGGGGATGAAATTCCACACCGTGCGGTCGATGTTCACAACCTTCGGCCCGGCGTTGAAGCTGGGGGTTCCGCTGGACCGGGGCACGTAATCGGGGTTTTTCTCCATCACGATGCGCGAGCCGGGAATACGTTCGTTGGCGACGAATTTGAACGGGCCGCTGCCGATCGCCTCGGGGATTTGTTGGAACGGGTCGGTCATCGCCAGACGTTCGGGCATCACCGCTGCATAAACCTCGGCCAGCGCATTACGCAGCAGGGGGAACGGCTTGTTCAGCCGAAAACGGATCACGCTGTCGGAGGGCGCGGAAATCTCATCGACCCGCTTCATCATCGCCTGACCGAACGGATTGCGCTTGGCGAAGCGGCTGATCGAGGCAACGCAATCCTTTGCAAGAACCTTCTGCCCGTCGTGGAATTTCAACCCGTCGCGCAGCGTCAGTTCCCAGGTCTTGCCGTCGTTTTCCGTCTTGTCGCCCGCCACCATCTGCGGCTGCACCATGTAGGACGAGTTAAGCGCATAAAGGGTATCGAACACCGCCAAAGAGTAGTTGCGGGTTATATCGGCCGTGGTCCAGACGGGATCGAGCGAGGCAAGGTCGGCATGCGGCGCGAAGGTGACGATTTTTGCTGCCTTCTGCGCGCTGACCACGCGTGGCGCGGCCAAAGCGGCGGTGCTGGCGAGGGCGGATTTCAGGACCGTACGGCGTTTCATTCGATTGAGCCTTCCCTGGTGTGCAGGCAGCGTAACCCGATGATCACGATACCAGCAACGCGAATCCGTCAGACGCGCCTGACTCCGTAGAATTGCGCCAGCCCGTTGCGGATGTCGGTCAGCGATTTCGCGAACGCGGTGGGTTGGAAGTACAGCCCCAATGGTGCCGAAGAGGGGTTGGCGAAGTATTCCGCCTGGATGTCGCGTGCGCGTGCCTTCTGGGTGGCGAAATCCGGGGCGTCGAACCAGGCGGCACGCCGGCGCTCCATTTCCGGGTCGTTCGGCCAGCCATACCAGGCCTTGGCGCCGTCGGCGCGCAAATTGACGGCGGCGGCCGGGGTCACGTTCTGGGTACTGGTCTGGAGCGTGAAAAAAATGTTCCAGCCGCCTTTGTCGATCGGTGCCCGGCTGGCGCGGCGCTGCTGCACGGTTCCCCAGTCGATGGCCTGGAGTTCGACGTTGAAGCCGATACGGCGCAGGGTTTCCGACCCGACCTGCGCCAAGGCATTCTGGGCGGGAACGTCGACCGCGCCGAGCACCACGATTTTTTCGCCGTTATAGCCCGCGTCCTTCAAAGCTTTGCGCAGTGCGGCGAAGTCCTTGGGGCCGCTTTGGATGTCCAGCCCGACGTCGCTCGCCATCGGCGTGCCCGGCACGAACACGCCGACCCTGTCGCGGATCAACTCGGGGGTGGCGCCGGCAACCGCCTGCATGAATTCCGTTTGATCGATGGATCGAACCACGATCCTGCGGATTTCCACATTGTCGAATGGCGGAAACAACTGGTTGAACCGCATGATGCCGTTCGCGCTGGTGAAATCCTTCACCTCGACCGTGAGATTTTTCGCTGCCTTGAGCTGTGGAATCAAATCGAGAGCCGGATTGTCCCACCAGTCGAACTCCCCCGATGCCAGCGCCGAGGCAGCGGTGGAGGGGTCCGGGACAACAGTCCACTCGACCCGGTCGAAATGCGCCACCTTCGGCCCCGACGCGAATTCCGCCTTCCCGTCCGCTCGGGGTTGATAGCGTGGGAACCGCTCGTAGACGACGCGGGAGCCTGGCACGCGCTCATCCGCCTTGAACGTGAACGGGCCGCTGCCGATCGTCTCCGTCACCTGCTTGAACGGATCGGTCTTCGCTATCCGCTCGGGCATCACGACGGGAACGCTGATGATCACGGCCAGGGCGTCGGCAACCAGCGCGAACGGCTTCTTCAGGCGAAAACGGATCGTCTTGTCGTCGGGCGCGGAGATTTCATCGGTCCGCTTTTCCAACTCGCCGCCAAATCCGTCGCGCTTCCACCAGCGTTGGATGCTGGCGACCGCGTCGCGGGCGAGCACCTTTTCGCCGTCGTGGAACAGCAGCCCGTCGCGCAACGTAATGTCCCATTGCAGGCCGTCGTTGCTGACGACATGCCCCGCCGCCATCTGCGGGTTGGCTTGGAAATCGTTATCCATGCCGTACAGCGTGTCATAGATCGCCAACGCGTGGCATCGCGTGCTGGACGCCGTGGTGAACATCGGGTCCAGGGTTGCCGGATCGGATTGCGGTATGAATTTCAGCACGCGCGCCGATTGTGCTTTTGCGACGGCGGGGGCGGCGAGGGCGGCGGCCAGGAGAGTGCGGCGTTTCATGGCGTTTCCGGTTCATGGAGTGAGGCGGATATGACCGAAGCCGCGGCGGCGGACATACCGCGGCCGCTGTGACCGACACCCGTCACGTCGATCGCGCGCCAGCGACATATCGTGCCCAGACGCGCGGCGGCTTCATGACCAAGGCGGATATAATTCTGCGCACGCTCATACCGATGCGCGCCCTGGCGCATCGACCGCGGTCCCTTGGGAAAGAACTTTCCCGTGGTCTTCGTATCGTCGGTGCCGGCCATCACGGTAATCGGAAATTCCAGCACCGGCTTAAGGGTTTCCGCGGTCAGCCCAACCTCGCCCAGGCCGAACGGCCAGGGAATGTCGAGGTCCGGCATGGCATAGGTCCCGGCATTGGCGCTGACCGCGACGGCCACCCGGTCCCGATAGCCGAAGGAAAGCATGCGGTGGACGTATTGCCCGCCAGCGGAATGACCGAACAGCCCGTAGCGCTGGGTCGCGGTGACTCCCTCGGCGCGCAGCGCATCGAACAGACGCCCGCCGATGCCGAAGGTCCATTGCTCCCTCGGGTTGGGGACGCCGTCCTTGGTGTGCAGGTTGCCGAAATTGTACCAGAGATATTCAGGGAAGCTGTCTTCCGGAAACTCGATGGAAATCGCCAGGATGTTGGTCTGATCGACGTGTTCGAGCCAATAATCCCGGTACGCCCGTCCATTCCGGGCAACGCCGTGGTGAACGAACAGAATGGGCGTGTTCGCGCCGAACCCACGCGGGCAGGCCGCGTGCAGCGTAAGGCGCCGGTCGGGAAATGCCGGATCGAAATAGTCCAGCGAATGCCCGCCGGGGGACGCGGTCAGCCGCTGGAGGGTATCGGTGCTGGGCAAATGCGTCCGCCTCGGTCGTTCAGACCGGGCAAGGTAGCGGCCGGCGGGCGCAATGCCCAGGGGGAGGGTACGGGGAAGGTTACGGCACCATTTCCCCGGTGGCCCGCATTTCGGTGCGTATGGCGTCGGGCGCCCAACCGGTCAGCGCGGCAAGAGTTTCGGCCTCGGCGGCAAAGCGGGCAGGCAGGGATTTGCGGTAGGTTTCCCCGGCCGGGCAGGTGGCCCGACCGGTGAACGGATGCTGCATCACGTAACGTGCTTGGAACGGCTGCTGGTCCGGGGTTTCCTGTAGGACGAGATCTTCCGGAAAGTGGGCGTTATCGTAGCGCACGTGCAACCGTGTCACGAAGGCCTGCTGCTGCCAGGTGTTCTCCTGAACCCAGCTGGCACCAAGAGCCTTCAATTCGCCACTGTCCATGGGGGGCGCCGAGCAGGGGTCGCACGAGCCGAGGTTCCAGGCATATTCGAGGAAAGTGGAGGCGCCGTTGCGTTCCACCTGGCGTTCGAACAGAGCATCGTAGAACTGGCCGAAGCGGGATTCGACGTACATGGGAATGTTCGCGCCGGTCGGCACCTTCACCGTGGGGTAGTTCACGGTCTCGACGCGGCCGCGCTTGGTCAGCGCCATCACGATCATGTCCTGCGGTCCGGCAGCGTTGACCATGCCGAGGCGGATCGGCAGCATGAATTTCGGCGACTGATAGGTCACCTGGATCGGGCGGAGGAACCCGGTGGCGTTTTCTTCCTTGAGCCGAGCCATGTTCACCTTCGCGAGGAAGAAGTGCATGCCCTGGCGAAGGTAGCTGCCGACTGTTTCGGTCGCCGCTGCCGGGACCTTGTAGCCGTTGGCGTTCAGAAAGGCGACGAGATCGGCAGGCTTCGTCGCGGTGATCACCACGATGTCGTATTCGCCGACGGAATATTGTTCCTCGATCCTGACGGTGGATTTCTGCATCGGAATGCCTCGCAGCATCACCCCCGCCGGGGAGGGCATGGCCAGGGCCGTCATCGGTGGTGGAATAGGTGCGCAAGGATCGCTATCGAAATACTGCACCAGACGCGGCTTGGTGTAGTCCGCCAGATGCTGCATCAGCGAGGGGTTCAGGATTTTCACCTGTTCCTTTTTGATCACCGTCGGCACCGGAATCACCAGGCCAAACTGTTGGGGATCGCCGTGCATGTCGCTCGCCATGCTCACTCGCGTCGCGGTGCCGTCATAGGCCAGCACCACGCGCGATGCCTTGTTGGTCAGGGGCGTATCGCCGGTCGCAACGTAGAAGCCGCAAAACGCGCTGGCGGTCTGGGTGAACATCAACGACGCGGCGGCGACGTAGGACAACAGACGGTAGGCGGGGCGCATGACGGTCAGACTCCTGCGGGGCGGGGCCAGGCGAAACTGTGTCCGGGGAACAGCCGGTCGAGTAGGGGCGTAAAGCAGGATATCAGCACCAGGGCATACAGGACACCTTCCCGTACCTGCCAGCGGAACAACAACGCGTGTGCGAGGACCGCGATCGCAGCGGCGAAGATCAGGCGCCCGGTGCGGCTGTTCGGTGTGGAACGGGGGTCGGTGATCATGAACAGTGAAAAGATCAGCAACCCACCTGACTGAATCTGATGCAGCGGAATACTCCAGGGATCGCCCAGATACCATGCTCGGTATATCAGCAACGTCAGAAAGCCGGTCAGGAACCCAATCGCGATGTCGACCCGGGCAACCCGGGTCAGAACGAGCGCGCCAAGCGTGCCAGCAATGCCAATCAGCCAAATGGTTGTGCCCCATTGGCCGGGGGACACCCAGACTTGGTCCGTTGTCAGCAGCAGGAACACGATGGCAAACGCGGAGGGGTTGAACAGATGTTTCCCCCCGGACCGGATCAGCGCTTTCGACGCAATGGCGAGGAATGCCGCCGCAACCCACAGCAGCGGGTTGGCGGTGCGCAGCAGCAGCGACAGCGACAGGGCCGAGGACAGTGCGCTCTTCCAGTTCAGTGCCTCCCGGCGGACGTGCGACCGGGCGAGTTCGCAAATCATCGCCGTGGTAATCAGGGTGGCGATCTGCGGGAGCGACGGCCCGAAATCCAACCAGGTGGTGACGAGCACCAGGAACGTGGTTTGGGCGGCGATCTGGATGAGTCTGGGGTCGAAATGGAAACCTGAAGTGTCGGGCGCGGCCCCGACGGGGATTCGGGTAATGGGCTGCAGGCCGATCACGAGTACGTCTCCGCTGGAGTGCGACAAACCAGGGTGCACTATGGCCGGGTCTGGGCAGTAGCGGGGACTGAAGGCGGATCAAAACTTCGAGACGAGACACGGAAACCCGCCGGGGTCGCCAAAATGCGGCCCCGGGGAAGATCCGTTCGGTTGGCCCCGAACCCGGTAATCTTACGCCTTTGCGACGGCTCGCTTGGTGATTACGCCAACCAGATGCGCCCGGTACTCGGCGCTGGCGTGGATGTCGCTGTTCATGTCGTCGGCCGGTGTACTCACACCCGCCGTCGCGTCGGGCGAGAAATTGGCGGACAGCGCCTTCTCCATGCCCTCGTGCCGGAATACTCCGCCTTGGCTCGCGCCGGTGATCGCCACCCGAACGCCGGCGGCGAACTTGGCCACGAACACGCCAACGATCGCGTAGCGGGACGCCGGGTTCTTGAACTTCTCGTAAGCGGCCTTCTCCGGGATCGGGAAACTCACGGACGTGATGATCTCGCCCTGCTCCAGCGCGGTGGTGAACATGCCCTGGAAGTATTCGTCAGCCGGGATCGACCGCTTGTTCGTCACGATCGTCGCGCCGAGCGCCAGCACGGCGGAGGGATAGCACGCCGCCGGGTCGTTGTTGGCGAGCGAACCGCCGATGGTCCCGCGATGGCGCACGGCCTCATCGCCGATGCCGCCGGCCAGGGCGGCCAACGCCGGAATGGCCTTGCGGACCTCCGCGCTGGCGGCGACCACGCAATGGCGGGTCATCGCACCGATGGTGACGGTCGTCGCCGTGACCGTGATCCCGGAAAGGCCCAGGCCTGACAGATCGACCACCTGGGTCGGTTTGGCCAGGCGCTGTTTCAGCACCGGGATATAGGTCATGCCGCCGGCGAGGGCCTTGGCTTCATCGTCGCCGGCGAGCACGGCAACGGCGTCGGCGATCGTGGCCGGCTTTGCGTAGGTAAAATCGTACATCGTTCCGACTCCTTTATTCCGCTGCCATCTTCATGGGTCCGGCATTGATGATCGACCAGAGTTTCGGCCCGGTCGCGGGCATATCGAGGTGCCGCACGTTGTAATCCTTCAGCGCATCCACCACCGCGTTGATGATCGCGGGCGGGGAACCGATGGCCCCGACCTCGCCGCAGCCCTTCGACCCCAGCGGGTTGTGGGTGCACATGGTGTTCTCGGTGGACACGTTGAAGTTGGGCAGGTTGTCCGCCCGCGGCATGGTGTAGTCCATCATCGACCCGCTCAGCAGCTGGC
>CAIRCM010000046.1 GCA_903877125.1 uncultured Acetobacteraceae bacterium
GGGAAGGCGTCCTGTCGTGAGCCTAACATGAAGCCAGTCGGAAAGCCGGATGCGGGAAACCCGCACGTCCGGTTTGATGAGCGGGGGAGGGAAACGGGTTGCCTTGGCAATACCGCGCCCTTCCTCGACTCTACCGTTGAAACGACCCTCGCCGCGTCCAAATTCAACGCCGAGCACGGTGAGACCCGAAGAAAACCTCCATCTCCGCGATCTCAAAACCTCAGCGTGCGAGGCGCCGGAATCACACTTGGCGACCGCAAGCACGGTGCCGCCCATCCGCCAGGACACCCCAGAAGCGGTCGTCCTAACCCTCGACGCCCCCACCGACCACGCCTTGCAAATCGCAATCAAACGCGAGGACGGCGGCCTGTTCTCCGCCTGGGCAAACACCGATCTGAAACCGGGCGACACGACCCAGGTCATGACCCCCGATGGTCGCTTCGGTTTGGCCCACGCCCGTCAGACCCGACGCAACACCACCGGCTGCTCGGTCAGCCCGGACGGATGCGGAACCTTCGTCTCCAGCCTTTCCGGCCACACCCACCGCTCCGCCGGGAACAACGCCCGCATCGCGGAAATGGAACAATGGAACGGCGGCCCGCCGGCGGAGTGCGTCTGCATGAACAGCGCAAACAAAATGCCCCCGGGCGCCAGCCAGCGGTGCAGCCGCTCGGCGTATTCCGGCCAGGCGGCGGGCGGCAAGGCGCACAGACACGTCTGATCGTAGACGGCGGCGAACGGCGCCGAAGCCTCCCATTCCAGCAAATTCGCCAGTTCGACCCGCGCCCGCACATGCAGGTGCTCCAGCCGGGCACGCTGTGCGGCGACAGCGCTTTCGGCGAGGTCGACGACGGTGACGTCGAAGCCGGATTCCGCCATCGCGAGTGGTTCGGACGATCGCCCGCCGCCCGGGATCAGAATGCGGCATGGCGTCAGCAGCCCGTTCGCCCGCCAGCGCAAATACGCATCGTTGAGCCCCGGCCGCTCCCAGCCCGTCGCACCGTCGCGATAACGCGATTCCCAATCGGCGGCGGCTGCGACCGTCATGCGATCGTCATCCAGCCGGGGAGCCGGGAGATCAATCGGGCCTCCCCGCAGGTCAGCGGGACCGACAGCACGTCCAGGCGAACGGTCGCGAGGCCGATACCGTCGCGGGACGATCGCATGGTCCCAACCTCAATGCCGTCCCGCATGACCGGCGTGCCGGGTCCCGGCGGCGGACCGTCGATCGCGACGGGCACCAGGCGGCGCTTGATCAGGCCGCGGTATTTGGTGCGCGCGGTCAACTCCTGCCCCATGTAGCAGCCCTTGGACCAGGACACGCCGTGCAGCTCGTCGAACCCGGCCTCCAGCAGGATGGACTTTTCGGATTCCATGTCGCGCGAGCCGTCGGGCAGGCCCAGACGCAGGCGATGTGAGTCGTAGTCTTCGGCGGTGGCGTTGGTTTCGATCGGCGCCTTGGACAGGATGCGCCAGCCGGCCTCGGGCAAGCGTGGGTCGCGCGCGGCCGGAGGCGGAGGGGCCGGTTCCCCCCACGCGGCGTAGACCCCATATTCATCGGCCGGGGCGATCGCGACCTTGGCGCGCAGCCGATACCGCGAGAGGCGGGGTATGAGCATCGCGGTTTGGGCGCGCTCGACTTCCAGCAGCACACGGTCGCCGTCGGCTTGGATGAAGAAATCGGCCAGCCATTTGCCTTGCGGGGTCAGAAAGGCGGCCCATACCGCCTGGCCAGGGACGGCCTGGGCGATGTCGTTGGACACCAGGCCTTGGAGAAAGGATACGCGGTCCTCGCCGCTGACTGCGATCACGGCGCGTTCGGGGAGGTGGGCGATGATGGTCATGGCGGAAAGGTAGGCGTTTGGGGGGCGGGTGCAAGGTGGGCGGTCATCGCATCGGCGGCGGCCCCATCAGGCCGCCCTGCGTCCACAGCGCGTTCAAACCGCGATCCAGCGCGAAAGGTCGGCCAACCGAACGCTGGAAGATTTCGCCGTAATTGCCGGTGGTGGCGATGATTTTCACCGTCCAGTCATGCGCCAGTCCCAACGCTTGGGCGGTGGAAAAATCGTGGCCCAGCAACTGGTCGGCGCGCATGTCGTCGCGTTTGGCTGTCGTGGCGACGTTGGCCTGGGTGATGCCCAGCGCCTCGGCCTCGATCAAAGCACCGATGGTCCAATCGACGATCAGGCCGAACGCCTGATCGCCGTATCGGTAGGCGGGCACGACGGGGTTCAGGGTCAGACGATCCGGCAGAAACACGAAATCGGTGACCAGCGCGTGGAAGTTGGCACGCGACTGGGCGAGGCGGGATTCCATCCCGGTCCCCGCGGCGCAGCGGCGCACGGCAATGGCGGCGTCCATCTCGCCCTGTTCGGAGTGGCTTGCCAGGGCGTAGGGAATGCCGCGCGCCGTCATCTCGTCGCGTAGCGTGCGCTCGGCGGGGCTCATGTCGCGGGCGCAGATCAACTGGTCGCGCAGATCGGCCAGGGTGGCGATGCCGCTGCGCTTCGACACCATGATCCGTTGTGAGTCGTAGAAGACAGGTGGGCCGAATCCCATGCCGAAATGCATCGCTGTCGCTGCCTCCGGCGTGATGCCGACCGCGAGTTGCGCCGACCCCGCTTGCACCGCGGCCAGCGCGTCGGTCTCGGACGGGAAGGGTTGCAGCGTCAGACCATCGGCGTTGCCCAGGATCGCCACCGCGACGGCACGACAGATTTCGCCGCCCAGGGCCGAAAGGTCGCCGTGGATCGCGTCTTCCGACCAGTCATCGAGGTTCTGGACCGTTGCACAGGTCAGACGATGGCTGGTGCGGATCGCGGCCAGGGTTTGTGAAGCCAGGGTTTCCGCCTGGGCGCCGCCGGACAGCAGCGTGACCCATCCGACGACGAGAAGGAAGCGGGTGATCAGGGCGTCCAATTCCCCGCTGTCGGCGTACCGGGCGACTGCGTCGGCCGCGGGTTCACATCGGCCGGGTACGGATCGATCGGCTTGCCCGCCCGGTAAGCGGCCATCGACGGGAAATCGGTCGGCAGGATTCCGACCGCCGCGCAGGCGCCGTTGGTATAGCCGTTGGGGGAGAAATTCGGTCGTGCCAGGTGCGGCAGGGTGCTGACCTGCGCGGGGGTGAAGGTCGCTCGACTGGCCGGCACCGGCGGCTTGCGCCCGCGCAGGATATCGTAATCGAACGCCTCGGTCATGTCGCCGAGCCCGTTGTCCGGGTCGTCCGAGGGGCCGAGGTTCGGTTGATGCAGCGTCTCCTGGCCCTTTTTCCGACCCTCCTGTTCATCCGGCAGGGAGGCCAGAGGCACCAGCCCGTAGAGTTCGTTGATGAACTTGATCAGCGACCCGTGCTCGCTGCGCTGATGCGAGATCATGCCGGTCCGAGCGAACGGGGAGATCAGGATGGTGGGAATGCGCGGCCCGCCCGCGAGCGGCGAGCCGTCGACGAACCTGCTGCGGATGTCCGGGGAGACGTGGTCGTAGAACCCATCGGTTTCGTCATAGGTGATGACGATCGCGCTTTCCGCCCAGTAGGGGCTGTTGGCGATGGCGTTGATCGCCTTGGCGGCGAAAGCCTCGGAAATCTGCTGGTCGGAATAGGCGGGGTGATCGTCGTTGCCCAGGAAGGCGTGCCGGATCGCCGGCGTCGGATCGGCCGGTACCAGTCCGTCGTTGTTGTTGTAGCCGCCGCGCAGATAGAACACGCCGCCGCCTTCGGGGAGCTTCCGCTGCTCCACCGCATCCATGAAATCCTTGGCGCCGTGCAGCCGGTTGTTCAGCACCAGCGGATTGTCGGCCAGATAGCCGAAATACTGCGGCCCGTTGTGGTGCAGCACGTAGCCTGTGTAGAGGCCCGGATCGTTGGTCGGGTTCGGCGTGCCGGTGCCCTGTTTCACATAGGGATCGGACGCGTCGGCGGCATTGAACCCTTGTTCGTACCAGCCCCAGTTCACGGCGGGGTTCTTGCTCGCGATGATCTCGATATCGTGCTGGATATCCAAAAGGTCGGCGGCCGGGTTGGGGTCGGCGGCGACGATCTTGCGGATGTCCGGTCCCATGAACGACAGCGGCAGCGAGGCGAAGGTCAGGTTCAGCGTCGGATTCGCCGCGTTCGCGTCGAAATTGTACGGCGGCTTGAGCGCGTTATGATCCAGGTTCGAACCGGGGAACGGTCCGGGATCGGCGACCAGCGGCACGAAGCCGTTGGTGTTGTTCGGGTTGTGGGACGCATAGGTGGCCCCCAGCACATTCGGTGCCTGTGGGTTCGCATAGGTCACCGTCGCGCCCTGATCGTTGTGCAGCGCCCACTGCGTCTCGCCCGACTGTCCGGCGATGATCGCGAGCGCGTTCGGGGTCGAGGGGCCGACGATGGTCTGGCGGAAATTGTCGAACAGCACGAAATTACGCGCCCAGGACCACATGAACGGGATCGTGTCGCAGTCAATGTGACTGAGCACGACCTCGGCTTTCTGTTTTTGCGCCAAAGTGATCGCGGTGGGTGGCACGCCCTTGCCGGTGACGATCGCGCCGGTCGCATCGACCGTCAGGCCTTCCTGATCCATCGCGAAACGGTCGTTCGCCGAGATGCCGGTGTTGGGATCGACATGCATGCCGTTGACCATGCCCTGGTGGCTATGATCGACCGAGATCAGATCCGCCGGATAGATCGGTACGATCTTGCCGTCCTTGAGGGTGACGGATTGCGGCATCAGGAACGGTGAAATCGTGGTCCTGTTCAGCCCCGTGTCCAGATAGGTCTGCACGAAGCTGGGCGTCTTGTTGGCCGGTGTCATGCCGGCGGGCGCGCTGAACAGACCGTTGGCGCCGGGGAAGGTGCCGAAATAATGATCGAAGGATTCGTTCTCGTGAAAAATCACGAAGACGTATTTCACGTGCTTGCGCAGCAGCGCGATTTTTTCCGCCGTCGTCATGCTGGGCGCGTGTCCGGGCGGCGGGGCGGCGGGTGTCGCGGCATAGGCTATCGATGCCGATGCGTTCGACAGCATCGCGACCGCGCCGAGTGCCGCACCGATCTTCTTGAGCGACTTTCGTCCGGTCATGGTCGGGGCGGTCCTTTGGCGAGATAGGGGGCGGGTCTGGAGCGCTACTGTCAGCAAGCCAGGCAGGCAAGAGACGCGGTTGCGGATCACGATGAAATTTTAACGACACCGATCAACGGCCCGGCATGGAATGTCGGGGATAGCGGCATGCGCAGCCATGACCCGCAGATGCTCCAAGAGCGTGATCGCCAGAGGTGGAACCACACCGCGGCGTGTATCACCCGATCGAACAAAGATTTACAAAGCACGATAGGGTCAACCCGACCCTGTCGTACTCTAAAGCCAGGGCGAGGTCCCGCCGGCCCCCGAGGCAGCGACCGCTTTCGGACGGTCGTCCGCCAGCGACCGGTCGATCGTGCGCAGCACCCGCCGCTTCATCAGCTCGAAGGCCGTGGACAGCTTGTCGCGCGGGCGCGGCAGGTCGACGGTCATGATGTCGTGCACGCGTCCGGGGCGCGGTTTCATCACCACGACCCGGTCGGCCAGCGTCACCGCCTCATCGACGTCGTGCGTCACCATCACGATGGTGGGTTTCAGTTCCGCCCACAGACCCAGAACCAATTCGTGCAGGCTTCCCCGAGTGAACGGGTCCAAGGCCGAGAACGGCTCATCCAGCAACAGCACCCCGGGATGGCCGATCAGCGCTCGGGCAATGGCGACACGTTGGGATTGCCCGCCGGACAGGTCCCGAGGCCAGCGCCCGCCGTAGCCCGTGAGGCCGATGCGCCCGAGCAGCGCCTCGGTCCGGCGTGTCCGCTCGGTGGCCTCCAACCGCTGGCCGCCGAAGGCGATGTTGGCGCCGACTTTCAGCCAGGGCAGCAAACGCGGTTCCTGAAACACCGCGGAGATCGCGGGGTGGGTGCCGGCGATGGGTTCGCCGCCGACCATGATGGTGCCCTCGGTCGGTGTGTCCAGCCCGGCGACCAGGCGCAGCAGGGTGGTCTTGCCGCAGCCGGAACCGCCAAGGATGGCGACGATCTCGCCCTCATTGGCGCGTACCTGGATGTCGCGCAGGGCCTCGGTGCCGTCGGCGTAGGTCTTGCCGACATGGGAAATGGACAGTTGGGTCATAGGCGCGCCCGCACCGTATCCTGCCAGCGCAGCACCGGCACGCTGATCGCGACCAGGATGCTGTCGCAGGCCTTGCCGAGCAGGGCAAAGACGATCATCGCGACCAGGATGCTGTCGGCGCGGCCCATCTGCTGGCCGTCGACGAGCATGTAGCCCAGGCCCTCCGACGCACCCATGATCTCGGCGGCGACGACGAACATGAAACCGAGGCCGAGGCCGGTGCGCAGCGCCGCGAACCAGGCTGGCAGCACGGCCGGACCGGTGATGCGGAGCGCGATTCCGGTGGTGGTAAGCCCGAAGACCCGCCCGACCTCCACCAGTTTGCGGTCCACCCCCTGGATGGCGCTGAGTACGCCGAGATAGACCGGGAAAAACACGCCGAGCGCGATGAGGGTCAGTTTCGAGGTCTCGAAAATGCCGAGCCAGAGGATGAACAGCGGCACCCAGGCAAGCGAGGGGATCGAACGCAGCGCCTGGATCGTGGGATCGAGCAGACGGAACATGAAACCGCTGGCGCCGTTGAGCACGCCCAGCAGCGTCCCGGCAACGGCGCCAAACAGAAAGCCGAGGCCGATCCGCCCCATCGTCGCGGCCACGTTGGTCCAAAGCTCGCCCGATCGGGCAAGCAGGATCGCGGTGTGCAGCAGGTGCGAGGGCGGCGGCATCAGGCGGCCGGCGGTGAGGCCGCTATCGACCGCGACTTCCCACGCAACGCCGAGGCCGACCGGGATGATCAGCCCGACCAGAACGCGGCGCGAGGCGTGAGGTGTCATGCCGGCAGGTAGGAGGGGTCGATCATGCCGTTGGTGATCGCCGCCATATCGGCGGATGCCTCCAGCACGCCGGCGGCCTGCAAGGCCTTCCCGGCCTCGATGATCGTCGCGGCCTGGGTCGCGCCGATCTTGCCGGAGGAGATGTCGGTCCGTTCCAACTGCTTCGAAATCACCGCATCGGACAGCTTCGTCGCCGCCATCATCGACGCTTTCAGCTCAGCCGGATGCGCGACGCACCATTTGCGGGCGTCCTCGTAGACGGCGAGGACGCGCTTGACCAACGCGGGATTGGCCTTGGCGAATTCCTCCCGCGTGTTGAGCACGCCCCAGGTGTTGGCCTCGGGCTTGCGGAAGAACAGGCGGGCGCCGGATTCGACCTCGGCCGCGGCCATCATGGGGTCGAGGCCGGCCCAGGCGACGACGTCGCCACGCTCCATCGCCGTGCGCCCGTCGGCGTGCTGCAGGAGGACGAGTTTGACGTCCTTCTCCGACATGCCCGCACCGGCGAGGGCACGGACCAGAAAGATATGCGGGTCGGTGCCGCGGGTGACGGCGACGCGTTCGCCCTTGAGGTCGGTCACCTTCTGGATCTTGCTGTCCTTTTGGGTAACGAGCGCGGTCCACTCGGGCCGGGAGAAGACGTAGACCGATTTGATCGGGTTGCCGTTGACCTTGGCGATCAAGGCCGCCGCGCCGGCGGTGGAGCCGAAATCGAGCGAGCCCGCGTTGAGGAATTCCAGCGCCTTGTTGGACCCGGCGGACATGACCCAGCGAATCTTGATGCCGTCGTTGGCGAAGGCTTTTTCCAACAGACCCTGGTCTTTGAGGATCAGGCTGACCGGGTTGTAGGTCGCCCAGTCCACCCGGATTTCTTCGGGCGTGGCGGCTCGGGCGGAACCGATGGCGAAAGTGGACAGCGCGGCGGCGCCGAGGGCACGGCGGGAGATGGTGTGGGTCATGGGGCGATCCTGGTTCGGTTGGGGGGGTAGTACCGCAGCGGCCGGTGGGGTCAATAGGGCTTGGTGGGCGACGCTGTCACACTGTTCTGTCAATTCTACCGGCATCTTCGGGCAATCCCGGAGCGTCTCGCCCGGCGCGATTTTCGGGGCCCGAGAAACACCGGACCGGATCCACACTTCGATGCCATCGTCTCCGACGGTTGCGACCAGTAACGGCATGAACGCGCCTCTCCAGGCAGTCACCGAAATGACGCCGCCAACGGCCGGTCCGAATTGCCAGGACGACCGCTCTAACCCGTTCGGCTGAGACGGCCGCGCTTGAGCGCGTCCCGTAGCACGGCCTCGACCCGGACGTTGTAGCCAGGGCCGGATGCGCGGATGCCGTCGACGACATCGGCGGCCAATCGCAATCCGATGTGGACCTTGGGCGAGGCCAGCCGCGGCCGTCCGCCTTGGCGCTTCAGAGCGGCGAATTGCTCGGGGAACATTTCCTGAAATGGCCGGGCGTTGGCGAAATCCTCTTCCGTCCATTCGGGATTGTCGTTGTCATCGATCGGCTTGTCCGGGTAATGCGGTGGATCGGCCGGTTTATTTTTTGCCATACCGTTTGACCTCTATTTCGCTGGCTTTCCGAAAGGAAATTACGCGATGAACCCTGCCGCGCATTGTAAATGCGACCATGTAAAGGCGACCGCCGAGCGGTGCGTAAGCCCGAAAGCGAAGCTCCCGGTAATCGAAGCGGAGATCGGGCAGCACAACCGCATTGGTCCATTCGAGTAGAACAGCATCCGCCAAACTCAAACCGTGCTTTTCCCGATTAGCCGCATCTTTCTCCGGGTCGAATTCGACTTCCATGCTGTTCGTGTAGCAACGGACGAGGTTCCCGCGCAAGGTTTTTGTAGCGACATAAACCGGCCGGTGTATTTCCCCACCGGTCTCGGCCCAATTGGTTGGACGAGCGCAGCCGCGGGAACGGCATGGCCAGTATGTCTCGCCCAAGCAGCCGCGAAATCACCCCCCCAGCGCCACCAACTGCGCGATCCGCCGCAGCCCCAGCTGATACCCCAGCGTCCCACACCCCGCGATCACCCCGTCGGCGCGCAGGGAGACGAAGGATTTGTGCCGGAACTCCTCGCGCTTATGCACGTTGGAGATATGCACCTCGATCACCGGATGATCGAACGTGTTCAGCGCATCCAGGACCGCCACCGAGGTATGCGTGAAAGCCGCCGGATTGATCACGATGCCGCAGGCGGTTTCCCGCGCCTCATGAATCCAGTCGATGATCTCGTATTCCCGGTTGCTCTGATGAAACACCACATCGAGCTTCAGCTCCGCCGCCAGCGCCCGGCAATCGCGCTCCACATCCGCCATTGTTTCATGGCCATAGATGTGCGGCTGGCGTTTGCCGAGCAGGTTGAGGTTGGGTCCGTTGAGTATGTAGACGAGGCGGGACATCGCGGTTTCCTTACGGCTTTTGCACCAGTTCGATCATGATATCCTCCGGCCCGCGCACGAACGCCAGACGCAGGGTCGCATCGCGGTTCAGCGGGCCGATGGCGATGTCCGCCCCCTTGGCGCGCAGCTCGTCGCAGGCGGCGTCGACGTTATCGACCGTGAAGCCAAAATGTTCGGTGCCGTAGTATGGGAAGCGCGGCGCGTCCTGCATGGGGTCGTGGGGGTGTTGCGGGGCCACCAGGATCCGCTGGCCGCCGACCGTCATGCTGACCCGCATCTGACCCGGATACAAAGTGCCGGGCGGGTAGATGCCGCGGGTGACCTGCGCGCCGAACATCGTCTCGAACCATTTTCCCACCGTGTCGGGATCGTGGGCGCGTAGGTGGACATGGTCGAAATGGTATGCGCGCATCGTTTTTCCTCCGGCTGTTAACGATTTATTAACCGTCACGATTGTATGAGTGACCCCGACGATACCACGATCGTGCGAGGCCGCCATGCGTTCGGTTTTTCTCCTGCTGCTGCTCTTGCTGCTGCTCGCTGGCTGTGCGCCCGGCCGTGGCCTGTCCGAACTGCCCCCAATTTCCCCAGCCGACTACCGGCTTGGCCCCGGCGACGCGGTGCGGGTGATCACCTTCGGGGAGGAATCCCTGACGGGGGAGTTCCACGTCAACGACAACGGCGCCATCGCGGTGCCGCTGATCGGGGCAATCCGAGCGGCTGGGCTGACGACGCATGAGCTGGAAGGGGCGGTCGCGGCCGCCCTAAAGAAGGCCAACATGCTGCGCGACCCCTCGGTGGTGGCGGAGATCACCACACACCGGCCCATCTTTGTGCTGGGGGAAGTCAACAAGCCCGGCCAATACCCCTATCAACCCGGCATGACCGTCGTCACCGCCGCCGCGGTGGCAGGCGGGTTCACATACCGGGCCATCGAGGACTATGCTTCGGTCGTCCGAACCCGCGATGGCCACGCGGTCGAGGGCAAGGCCGTCCGGCAAGCCTTCGTGCAGCCCGGCGACGTGATCACGATTTTCGAACGGCGGTTCTAAGCATGCGATTTTTCCCCATTGTCATCGCGGCCCTGTTGCTGGGCGCCGCCGGTCCGGTCGCGACACCGGCGCCGGGGCCTCTGCGGATCGTGGGCGGCGACGGGGTCGGGGGCTGCATCGCGGGGGCTGAGGCCCTCCCTCTGGTGGGCGTGGGCTATCAGACCATCCACTTGAACAACAGCCACTTCTACGGCGCGCCCTCCACGATTGCCGCCGTCCAGACCCTCGGGTCGCTCGCCCACAAAGCCGGGCTGGCGGATTTCTATATCGAGGACATCTCCAACCCGCGCGGCGGGCCGATGGCCGGTGGGCATGCGGCGCACCAGGTCGGATTGGATGTCGATGTTGGCCTGGACCCGCGGCCGAAAGCGCCGCTGGGTGCTGGCGAACGGGAGACGATCGAGGTCGCCAGCGTGGTCCGGGGGGGTGGGCGGGACGTCGATCCGGCGCGCTGGTCGCCGGCGGTGACGCAGCTTTTGCGTCTGGCGGCCGGTTTGCCGGATGTGGACCGTATCCTCGTGAATGCCGCGATCAAGCGGCAGCTTTGCCAGGAAGTGACCGGTGACCGGTCCTGGCTGCGGCTGATCCGGCCCTGGTACGGGCATCGAGCGCATATGCATATCAGCTTTAAATGCCCAGCCGGACAGGCGGAGTGCGTGCCGATGAACCCACCCCCGCCCGGCGACGGCTGCGATGCCACGCTGCAATGGTGGTTCGACCAGCTCGACCATCCGGATAAGCCGAAGCCGGGGCCTCCGCCTCGCCCGCGCGTGCTGCCGGCGGCCTGCAAAGCGATCATGGCGGGGCCGTAGCATGCACACCATCCTGACGCTGGTCGCCAACCGGGAAGCGACGACGCTCAGCCCCGCCGTCCTGAATCGCGTCCGCGACGCCGTGCGCGGCGCCATGCCGGTTATCCTTTCGGAAGGCGAGGCCGCCGATATCCCCTTGGCCGCCCCGCCAAAGATGGATGATGTGCATGCGGCGCTGGAGGGGGCTGCGATCGACGCGATCCCTGTCCGCCCGAGGGGGCGGCGCAAGGGCCTGCTGATCGCCGATATGGACAGCACGATCATCACATCCGAGACGCTGGACGAACTCGCCGCGATCGCCGGGATCGGCGAAAAAATCGCCGCGATCACCGCCCGCGCGATGAATGGTGAGCTGGATTTCAAAGACGCCCTGCGGGAACGGGTCGGGATGCTGAAGGGCCTGTCGACCGACGCGCTCGATCAGACCTGGCAACGGATACGCCTGACCCCGGGCGCGGCCGAACTGGTCGCCACGATGCGGGCGCGTGGGGCGCTGACCGCGCTGGTGTCCGGCGGGTTCACCTTCTTCACCGGACGCGTCGCCGAGGCCGTCGGCTTCGATCTCCATCGCTCCAACGAACTGTTGCACGCCGACGGCGCGCTCCTCGGAACGGTGCGGGAGCCGATCCTGGATCGGTCAGCCAAGCTCGACGCGCTGCGCGATCTTGCCGCCGAACGCGGGGTGCAACTGAAGGCGACGCTCGCCGTGGGCGACGGGGCGAACGATCTGGATATGCTGCGCGAAGCCGGTCTCGGGATTGCCTTCCACGCCAAGCCCGTCGTTGCAGCCGAGGCTCGGGCGCGGGTCGATCACGCGGACCTCCGCGCGTTGCTGTTCGCGCAAGGGTACCGGGCGGCGGAGTTTACCGGCGCCGCCTGATGCCCCGCCGGTGGTTTTACGAGTGGTCGGAATCCGATCGGCACATCCGTCGGATCCCAACCGCTAGCGGTCCCGTTGTCCCGGCGCGAAGCCGCCGCCGTCGGTCGGGCGCAGCGCCTCGAACAGTTCGGTGACCGTCGCGTAGTCGCGGTAGCCGCAACGGGCGAGCGGCTGGGCCGCGGCCGTGTCGAAACGACCGTCGCGGATATAGGCGTCCGCGATATGCACGCCGACGACCTGGCCGATGACGATCCAGCCTTGCAACGCCTTGCCGTCGACATCCCGCAACTGGTTCGCGCTCACGACCCGGCATTCCAGCGACGCCGGGGAAACCGCGACGCGCGGGGCTTTCACCAATTTCGACGGGGCCATTTCCAGACCGGCGGCCGCGAACTCATTCACACCCGCCGGGTGATCGCCGGAGGAGATGTTCATCGCGTCGAACAGCGGGCGGGTGCTGAGGTTGAACACGAACTCGCCGGTCGCGATGGCGTTCGCGGCGCTGTGTTTCATCGACTCGCTGGTGAACATCAGCATCGGCGGGTTGGAGTGCACCGCGTTGAAGAAGCTGTAGGGTGCGAGGTTGGGGCGCCCGTCGCGATCGACGGTGGAAATCCATCCGATCGGCCGGGGCGCCAGGATCGCCTTGAAGGGATCGTGAGGCAGGCCGTGGCCGTTCCGGGGTTCGTAAAACATGAGAGACCTTTTAATGCGCCGGTGGCGGTGGCGCCGGCGGCGCCCCTGTCCGCAGCAGCGTTCCCAGCAGCCCGCCCAGATCGGGCGGCAATCCCACGATCGTCGTCGGCAGTTTACCGTCGCTGTGATCGCCAAACGACCGCAACGCGGAAGCCGCCGCCAGTTTTTGGATCGTATCGGCATAAGGCGCGAGCGCCGTCGCGATTTCCTTGTCCTGCGAGGCAATATATCGCCGGTTCACCGAATCCTGCACTTCCTTGTCGAAGCTGAACGTGTCGGCCCAGCCGATGAAATCCAACGTGATCCCGACCGAAGCGAAATAGTCGGTCGCCTTTTTCGACACGGCTTCCATGATCTGGTTCGCTTCGGCATTCGCCTTGTCGAATGTGCGCGACGCGATCTCGTTGCAAACCAGCGTCTGGACCTTCTTGCGGCCGACATCGTCCATCACTTCGGCCAGACGTCGGCTGTAATAAACCGAGTTGAAGATGACCGCTGGGTTCGTCCGGTCGCCGGTGATCGGCAGCACGCCGAAGCGCCCCAGATATTTCGCCGCGTTCGCTTCCGATACCGACGCACCGACCGAGATTCCGACGGTGATGTTCAGACCCTCGATCGACTGGCAGGGAAAGCCTTCCTTCTTGCGCGACGTACCACGTTCAGCCGAATCGACCCATTCGCGGCTGTAGGTGGTGCGATCGACGATGATCAGCCGCCCGGCGGGCACATAGAAATCGTACCAGCCGCCGGACCCCTGCAACTTCACATGCGGCACGATGAAGCGCTTCAGCGGCACCTTGTTGGCGTTGAGGTACGCCTCGGAATCGAATTGGGTCTGGCTGTCCTTGTTCGCACCGGCGTCGGGGATCCAAAACGCGGACTCGTTCGGCAGGATCGTGTACGCCTCGGTATAGTCGGTCTTGTCGTAATAGGCCTGCGCCGGCGCGATGCCCGCCAGGAGGAAAAGCCCCACCGCCATCGAACGGCCGCCGAAACGCTGCCGTAGCGGCTTCCACCAGATCGCCAGCAGCACGATGGCCAGAACGACCGCCGGCAAGGCGCCAAACCGGCTGTTCAATCCCATCTGAACGGACGCACCGACAAACGAGGCGTCGCTGTTGGCCAGCTGCCCGCCCGCCACCTGCCCGGAGGAAAGCAACAGCCGCGGCAGCAGCAGCATCATTGTCAGTCCGTACACGCCTATCGCGGCAAGCGACCCGACAATCCGTGCGAACATGGCGGTGTTCCTCCCTGCGCCGATCGAATTTCAGCCTGGTTTTTTGCGCTGATCCCTATCGTCCGTCAACGGCAGCGGTACCCACCGCAAACCGTCATGACCCTGCACCAGGATCAATATGGATTTGCGGCTTTCCTTGCGGGCGGCCTCGATACGTTTGGTCACGTCCTCGACGGATTTGACCTCGGTTTGCTGCACCTCGACGATGACGTCGCCGGGCTTCAGGCCGCGATCGGCGGCCGCGCCGCTGGGTTTGACCTCGACGATCACCACGCCTTTCTGATCGTCGCCGAGTTGGAATTTGTCTTTCATGTCAGGCGTGATCGGCGCGATTTTCAAGCCGAGGCCGACCAGATCGGACGGCGCGGTCGGATTGGGGGCCTTGGGCGGGGTGTCGCCCGCGGCGAGATCGGCATCGGACGGCTTTTCCGCCAGCGTCGCGGTGACCGTGACTTCCTTGCCATCGCGCCAGACGACGATGGCGACGGCCTTGCCCACCTGGGTTTCCGCGACGATGCGCGGCAGGGCGGGCATGTCCTTCACGTCCTGACCGTCGAATTTCAGGATGATGTCGCCGTTGCGGATCTTCGCCTTGTCAGCGGGGCCGCCATCGTTCACGCCGGCAACCATCGCCCCGGTCGCCTCCTTCAGCCCAACGCTTTCGGCGATATCCGCGGTCACCTGCTGAATGCGCACGCCCAGCCAGCCGCGCACCGGATGCCCGACGTCCTTCAACTGCGCGACAATCATCTTGACCATGTTCGACGGGATCGAGAACCCGATGCCCACCGACCCGCCTGAGCGGGAATAGATCGCGGTGTTCATCCCGATGACCTCGCCATCCATGTTGAACAGCGGACCGCCGGAGTTACCCTGGTTGATCGCCGCGTCGGTCTGGATGAAATCGTCGTAGGGGCCCTGGTGGATGTTCCGCCCGCGCGCCGACACGATCCCCGCCGTCACCGTCCCGCCCAGGCCGAACGGATTGCCGATCGCCACCACCCAGTCGCCGACCCGCGCCTTGGCGGAATCGCCGAACGGCACCGCCGGCAGCGGCTTTTCCGGATTTACCTTCAGAAGGGCGATGTCGCCGGAACTGTCCTTGCCCACCAGCGTCGCTTTGAGCGTGGTGTTGTCCTGCAATGTCACCGTGATCTCATCCGCGCCGTCGATCACGTGATTGTTCGTCACGATATAGCCGGAGGGATCGATCACGAACCCTGACCCGAGACTTTGGGCGCGCCGTTCCGGCGCCGCGGGCGGTCCGTCGCCAGGCGGACGGTTGCGGTTCATGAAGTCCTTGAAGAACTGCTCGAATGGCGAACCCGGCGGAAACGATGGCACTTCGGGCCCGCTCTGATCGCCGTTGCGCACCGGGATGGTTTGCGATGACGAGATGTTCACCACCGCCGGCAGCAGTTTCTCGGCGAGGTCCGCGAGGCTCTCGGGCCCGGACCGGGCCGTGGCAGACGCCAGCGGCAGCGCGAGGGCGGCCAGAAGGAAGAAGACGTAGGGCAGACGCATGGATCGGACTTCCTGGAAGGTGGGCCGCATATGGTGAGGTTAGCTTACTGTGTCATCCCCCCAAGGGGCACTGGGAATCGCAGCCGGGGCGCAAATGGCGATGTTTCGCCCGCCATGGGCCCGAGTCGCCGCGGCCGCCATCACGGGGCCGCGGCCGGAGGCGCGGACTTCAAAAACCGGAGGAAATCGTTGTCCGGCGTCAGCACCAGCCGCCCGCCGCCGGCGCCGAACACGTCGCGATAGGCCTGCAACGTCCGCCAGACGGCGAAGAACTTGGGATCCTGGTTGAAGGCGGCGGCATAAAGACGCGTCGCCTCGGCCTCGCCCTCGCCGCGGAGCTTGTCCGATGTCGCACGAGCATCCGCGAGCAGAACGGTCCGTTCACGTTCGGCGTCGGCGCGGATTTTCGCGGACGCTTCGGCACCCTCGGCGCGGGCCTGCGCGGCGATCCGTTGCCGTTCCGACTGCATACGCGACAGGATGGCCTGCGTGTTCTCCTCGGGCAGGTCGGCGCGACGGATGCGGACATCCTCGATCGCGACGCCGAAGTTCTTCATGTCTGCGTTCACCTGATCGCGGATCGTCGCCATGATCTGCTCCCGGTTCGCCGACAGGACTTCCAGCAGACCGTTCTTGCCGAGCACCCGGCGCAACGCCGAGGTGACGATGGAGTTGAGTCGCCCGTTGATCGCATCCGGATTGGGGCCGACCGCCTGGTAGAAGGTGAGCGGATCGGCGATGCGGTAGACGGTGAAACTGTCGACGATCAGGCGGCGCTGATCGCCCAGGATCACTTCCTCGCCGGGCAGTTCGACGCTGAGCAAGCGGCGGTCGAAGCTGATGACGTCCTGCACGAACGGCACTTTCACATGCAGGCCAGGGGTGTCGATAGTGTCGACCACGCGGCCGAACTGCACGACCAGCACCCGTTGGGTCTGGTAGACGGTAAACAGGCTCGAATTCGCGACGATCGCCAGGACGATCAGTAACGCGATGCCGGCGATGGAAAGGCGGCTCATTTCGATGCACCCCCTGGCGGCACCTGGCTCGTGGCAGGCGGTGGTTGCGGCGCCGCGGGCGCCAGGTTCAGCGGCAGGAAAGGTACCAACCCCCGCAGATTGTCATCCACGACCAGCGTCTGCGCATGGCTGAGTACATCGGTCATCGTGTCGATATACATGCGCCGCAGGGTGACGTCCTTGGCCAATTGATAGGCGGCCAGCACGCTGTTGAAACGCTCCGCCTGACCGGTGGCCTGGGCGATCGAGGCCAGCCTCACGCCCTGCGCCTCGGCCACGATCCGCGCGGCCTCCCCGCGCGCGCGCGGGACGATGTCGTTGCGGTAGGACTCGGCCTCGTTCTGGAGGCGGTCCTTGTCGGTGTTGGCGCGCTGCACGTCGCGGAAACTCTCGATCACTGCCGCCGGGGGATCGACCTTCTGCAGCTGAACCTGGATGATCTCCACGCCGACGTTGTAGCGGTCGAGGATCTGCTGCGCCTGCGCCTGCACGTCGCTTTCGATCTTGGCGCGCAGTTCATAGAGCGCCGGAATGATCGGGGTGCGGCCGATTTCTTCGCGCATCGAGCTTTCCGCCACGCCGCGCACCAGGGTTTCGGCGTCGCGGGCATTGAACAGGAACTTCGATGCGCTGTCCGTGCCGATGCGCACCCGCCAGAACACCGCGACGTCGATATCGATGATGTTTTCGTCGCCGGTCAGCATCAGGCTTTCCGCCAGCACGTCGCGCCCGTGGGCGTCGCGGCCGTTTTCGATCAGACCGGCGGGGCCGGAGCGGAAGCCGATTTCGGTGCGATTGATCCGGGTGACGGCGGGTTTCAGCACCTCCTCGATCGGCCAAGGCACATGCCAATGCAGGCCCGGCTTGCTCCAGTCGTAATAGGCGCCGAAGCGCAGGATCACGCCCTGCTCATCCGGCTGCACGCGGTAGATGCCGGTGGCGATCCACAGTGCGAACACCGCGAGCGCGGTCATCGACAGGCCGCGCCCGCTGCTGAAGAATCCGCCCATGAAGCCGCCCCCGCCGGGGCCGGACGGTCCGCGTCCGCGCGATCCTCCGCCGCCACCGAGCAGGTTGCGAATGAAATCCTGCGCCTGCGCGATCAGTTGGTCGAGGTCCGGTGGCCCGCCAGGGGGGCGGCCACGGTTCGGACCGCCGGGCCCATTTGGCGGCGGCTGACCGGGACCGTCATTCCCACCACCGTTTCCCCACGGGCTCGGGCCTTGGCTTGGACCGCCATTGTTCCAGGGCATTGTGTCTCTATAACTCCTGCAGGCGTCCCATCCGGTATTAGGCGTTGGCGTTTCGCCGCCGCACGCCATATGGGAGGCCCGGATACGGTATGGCCGGGCCGCTTATCGGCCGGACGCAAAGGGTTTGCAAGGAATGACGACACTATCCACCGAAGCGCTGCGCGACGCGCTGCGTGCCATTAACGATCCCGCCACCGGGCGGGATATCGTCTCGGCCGGCCTGGTCGAGGGAATCGAGGTCCGCGATGGCCTCGTCCAGGTCAGCCTGCTGACCGACCGGGCGAAGGCGGCATCGATGGAACCGGTGCGGGCCGAGGCCGAGAAAATCCTCGCCTGCCAACCCGGTGTCACCAACGCCACGGCGGTACTGACCGCGCATAAACCCGGCGCCCGCCCCGCCCCGCCGCCGCAGCCGCACGCCCATTCACACGCCCACGCGCATGGGCAGGGGGCACCGGCGAAGGCGCCGATGCTGCTGCCGGAGGTCAAGGCGATCGTCGCCGTCGCGTCGGGCAAGGGCGGCGTCGGAAAATCCACCGTCGCGGTGAACCTCGCGGTGTCGCTGGCGCGGCAGGGGTTGAAGGTCGGCCTTTTGGACGCCGATATCTACGGGCCGTCGCTGCCGCGGATGCTGGGCCTGAACCGCAAGCCGGAGGTGCGCGGCGACAAAATGATCCCGCTCAGCGCCTGGGGTCTCGCCTGCATGTCGATCGGTTTCCTGGTCGATGAGGATACCCCGATGGTCTGGCGCGGCCCGATGGTGATGGGCGCACTGGAGCAGATGATGGGACAGGTCGCCTGGGGTGCGCTGGACATCCTGGTGGTGGACATGCCGCCGGGCACGGGGGACGCGCAGCTGACCATGGCGCAACGTGTCGCGCTGACCGGCGCGGTGATCGTGTCCACCCCGCAGGACATCGCCCTGATCGATGCCCGCCGGGGCGTCAAGATGTTCGAAAAGACCCGCGTGCCGGTCCTCGGGCTGGTGGAGAACATGAGCTTCTTCTGCTGCCCGAACTGCGGCCATACCACGAACATCTTCGGCCATGGCGGTGCCAAGGCGGAAGCGGAACGGATCGGCGCCGAATTCCTGGGCGAAATTCCGCTGCTTCTGGATATCAGAACGGCTTCGGATGCGGGCACGCCGATCGCCGCCTCCGCCCCCTCCAGCGACGCGGCCAAGGCCTACGCGGCGCTGGCCGCTCGGGTTTGGGAGAAGGTCGGCGGCGGACGGCAGGCAGGGCCGCGTATTTCGATGGAGTGAGGCTGGCTGAGGCTACCGGCGTTGACACCGATCGGGTGTCAGCGCCGGGACTGGCGGCTCAGGGCGTGGGGCGGTCAGACGTGGAAACTTTCCCCACACCCGCAACGGCCTTTTTCGTTCGGATTCGTAAACGTAAATCCCGACGTCAGCGCCTTCACCTCGTAATCCATCGTCGTGCCGATCAGGAACAGACTGGCCTTGCGGTCGACCAGCACGGTCACGCCGTTGTTGTTCACGACTTCGTCCGTGGGTGCGGGCTCGTCGGCCCAGCTCATGTCGTAGGACAATCCCGAGCAGCCTTTGGTGTTGACGCCGATGCGCAACAGTTTGCCTTGCTCGCCGCTCGCGTACAGCTTGCGCAGCCGTTCGGCGGCGGCATCGGTGACCGACATCAGCGGCGGCAGGGCGCGGACTTTACGAGGGGCGGCGGTGGTGGTGCTCATGACACTGTCCAATATGGTAATCGATCAGAACATGTTCAACTGGAGACGGGCTTCTTCGCTCATGCGCGACTGATCCCATGGCGGTTCCCAGACCGTTTCGACATGGCAGGACGTCACGCCGGGCACCATCAGCACCGCGTTCTGCACCATCTCCGGCAGTTCCTGGGCGCTGGGGCAGGCCGGCGCGGTCAGCGTCATTTCCACCTTGATGCCGCCTTCGTCGTCGATCTCGATCGCGTAGATCAGCCCGAGTTCGTAGATGTTCACCGGGATTTCCGGGTCGTGCACAGTCTGGATGGCGGCGATGATCGCATCCTCGGTCGGTTTGGCGATCAGTTCGCCGTCCGGGGTCCAGACGGAATGGGGGGTATCATTCACTGCTGGTCTCCTTGTTGCCGTCGATCGCGGCGATCAGCGCGTGCCAGGGCAGGGTGGCGCATTTCACCCGGGATGGATATTCGTGCACGCCCGACAATGGCGCCAGTTGTTCCATCGCCGCATCGCAGGCCGGACAGACGCCGGTGCGTGCCATTTCGCGAAAGGCTTCGAACAGCGCCCTGGTATCGGCCTTGGTGCGGCCTTGCACCGTCTCGGCCATCAGATCGGCCGATGCCACGCTGATGGCGCAGCCGCGCGCTTCGAACCCGGTTTCGGCGATGCTGCCGTCGGGGGCGTAGCGGAGGAAAACCTGTACCCTATCGCCACACATCGGATTGTCGCCCTTGGCGGTGGCGTCGTTCGGCTCCAACCGCTGACCATGGCGCGGGTGGCGGCCGCGATCGAGGATCACTTCCTGATACAGGTCCCGCAGATCGTCGAAAGTCTCGGCCATTACTTGAAGAACTCCCGCACGCGGGTCAGCGTGTCCGCCAGGACGTCGATTTCTTCCAAAGTCGTGTAGACCCCGAATGTCGCGCGCGCCGTGGAGTCGAGGCCCAGCCGCCGCATCAGCGGTTCCGCGCAATGGTGCCCGGCCCGGATCGCGATGCCCTGACGGTCAAGCAGGGTCGCCACATCGTGCGCATGCGCGTTGTCCATCGTAAACGAGATGACGCCGCCGCGATCCTGTGCCTGCCCGTAGGTCTTCACGCCGTCGATATTGCCCAGACGCGCCAAAGCGTGATCGGTCAACGTCGCCTCATGCGCCGTCATCGCGTCGTAGCCGATGGTTTGGACGTAATCGATCGCCGCTTTCAGCCCGATCCCTTCCAGGATCGCCGGCGTTCCGGCTTCGAATTTGTGAGGCACCTGCGCCCAGGTGGATTTTTCATAGCTGACCGAGGAAATCATGTCGCCGCCGCCCAGGAACGGCGGCATCGCCTCCAGCAACTCGCGCCGCGCCCACAGCACGCCGATCCCGGTGGGGCCGTACAGCTTGTGACCGGTCCAGGCGTAGAAGTCGCAGCCGATGGCCTGCACATCCACCGGGCGGTGCACGATGGCCTGGGCGCCGTCGAACATGATTTTTGCCCCGTACGCATGGGCGATCCGGGTGAGCCGTTCGGCGGGTGTCACGGTGCCCAGGACGTTGGACATGTGCGTCAGCGACACCAGCCCGACCTTGCGGTCTTCCAACAGACGCTCGAAGGCAGCGATATCCAGTTCCCCGGCATCGTCGATCGGGGCGATGCGCAGTTCGATCCCGTGGGAATTGCGCAGCATCTGCCACGGCACGATGTTGGAATGATGCTCCATCGCGGAAATCACCACCGCCTGCCCAGGCTTCAGCACC
>CAIRCM010000047.1 GCA_903877125.1 uncultured Acetobacteraceae bacterium
CCAAATCGATAGGGGTCGGCTCGTCCGGGCCACCTGTTGTGGCAGTGTGCCGCTATAGGTGGCCCGGACGAGCCGGGCCATGACGATGTAACGAGACCGCCGCGACTTGGAGCGGTAATTTTTGCGCGTTGCCTTAGGTGGGGACCGGGTCGCGTGATATGAGCGATTCACAAGACAAGGGAGAGGACGTCATGGATCTGGGATTGCAAGGTAAACGCGCCATCGTGACCGGCGGCAGCCGGGGCATCGGCAAGGCGATCGCTCGGGAACTGGCTCGGGAGGGGGTGGATGTCGCCATCGTCGCCCGCAACAAGGACGCGCTGGACGCCGCGGCCGCGGAACTCGCCGCCGAGACCAATCGACGCATCATCGCGCTGTCCTGCGATGTGACCAGCCGGGCGCAGGTCGATGCGATGGTGAAGGAGGCTGCGAGTCAGTTGGGCGGGGTGGATATCCTGGTCAACAGCGGATCGGCGCCGGGCGGATCGGCGAGTGCGATCGGCCCGATCGAGGGTCTGATCGACGAGGAACTGATCGACGATTTCAACGTCAAATACGTCGGCGCGCTGCGGTGCTCACGCGCGGCGATCCCGTTCATGAAACAGGCCGGCTGGGGCCGGATCATCAACATCAGCGGGGCGAATGCACGCAACGCCGGCAATCTGAGCGGCGGTGCGCGGAATGGGTCGCTGGTGCATATGACGAAGACTTTGGCGGTGCAGCTCGGGCGTTTCGGGATCACGGTCAACTGCATTCATCCGGGGACGACGCGGACCGAACGGACGCCGAGCCTGCTGGCTGCGCGGGCTCAGCAGTTGAATACGACGCCGGAAGACGCGGAACGGCAGGATTTTCTGCCGGACTCGCCGCGGGGCAATGCGATCTGCCGGATGGTCGATGCGAGCGAGATCGCGTTCGTCACGGCGTTTTTGGCGTCGGACAAATCGTGGGCGGTTTCGGGCGAGTTGGTCGCGGCGACCGGGGGTGCCGGGCGGGCCGTGTATTACTGAGACGACGATGCCGTGACCGGCTGTTGTCCGGTCACGGCGTTTCGCGATCAGGCCGATTTTGCTTTCAGGTCGTCCAGTTGGGTCTTCACGCCCGCGATCATGCAGGACAGGTCGGACGTGACCATCACCATGTCGAAGCCGCGCTTGATCGCGCCGCCGGCGAAGGCGCCGGTCGCGCAGTGCATGACGCACTTGATGCCGTGCTTGTGCGCGGTCTCGCGGATCTTGTCGCAGGTCGCGATGTGCAGCGGATCGGGATTGTCGCCGCGCGGGGCCATGCCCAGGGCGAAGGACAGATCGGCCGGCCCGATATAGACCGCGTCGAGTCCAGGGGTGGCGCAGATGGCATCGAGGTTGGCGAGACCTTCTTTGGTCTCGATCATCGCCATGATGATAATCTCATCGTTGGCATTGGCGACGTAGTCGGCGCCGCCGTAATGCACCGCGCGGACCGGGCCGTTGGAGCGGAAGCCGACCGGGGGATAGCGGCAGGCAGCGACGGCCTGCGCGGCTTCTTCCGCGGTGTTCACCAGCGGGACGATGATGCCGTAGGCCCCGAGGTCGAGTGCCTTCATGATCGCCGCCGGCTCGTTCCAGGCCACGCGCACGAAGGGCACGGTATCGGTCTGGGAGACCGCCTGGAGCAGGGGCAGGACGTTGCTCAGTTCGGCGGAGCCGTGCTGCATGTCGATGCACAGGGAGTCGAAGCCCTGGCGCGCCATGACCTCGGCGGTCAGACCGTGGGCGATGGACAGCCAGCCCATGGTCGCCCATTTCCCCTCACGCCACATCTGTTTGATCTTGTTCGGTCGCATGGTGTTCCCTCCTGAATGCTCCGCGTCTTTAGGACGTCATTGGGCATCGAACAACTGTCGGGCGTCGGCGCGGCAGGCGCTTGGGCTTTGCGGGCGGTATTCGCCGTCGGGGTGCCAGTTTCGTTCGGTTTCGTACAGCGTTGGCATCGCGCTGGCCACCGGGGCCTGCAGCGCGGCGAGGATCGGGTCGCGCGGCGCGCCATCCGGCCGATCACGCGGGCGTTTCCTTCTCGCGGTCGTTGCGGCGTCTATACACCGCCGGGCGCCAGCCGTCCCGCTTCCGCATGCATCGAGGCAACAATCGCATCGATCGCCGCCCGTATTCTTGGCGTGTGCCGGATGTCGTTGTGCACGCCGAGATAGACATCGCGGGGAGGCGGTTCGGTTGGCGTTTCCAGCCGCGACAGGTCGGTCGCGTCGCCCATGACGCGGGAGAGAACGGCCACCCCCATGCCGGCCACGGCGGCCTCGCGATGGCCGTAGCGGCTGTTGTGGCGGAGTCCGACCTGTGCCCGATGCATGAGGCCGGTCAGCCAGACCATTTCGGGCAGCGCCATGCCATCGGGCGGATTGAGGATTGTCGTATGGCCGGGGGCGCCGGCGGCGAAATCGGGGATCCCGCACCGCGCCAGATAGTCGGCAGAGGCGTATAGACCGAACCCGATCTCCCCCACCCGGCGCACCGCCACATCGTTCTGGGTCTGCCGGACCAGGCCCAGGGCGATATCGGCTTCCCGCCGCGTCAGGCTGAGGCTGCGGGCGTCCACGATGACTTCGATGACGATGCCGGGGTGTTCCCGTCGCAGCCGAGCGAAGGCGGGCGTGAGGACTTCGACGCCGAGGATTTCGATGGTGGTGACCCGCACCGTGCCCTCCAGGCGGATGTCACCGCCGGCGATGCGGCGTTCGATGGCCAGTGCTTCGCCCTCGATGCGTTCGGTGTGCCCCATGATCGCCTCGCCCGCGGCGGTCAGCATGAAGCCGCCGGGCGTTTTCATCAGCAGGCGGGCACCGGCGCGCTCTTCCAGCCCTGCCAGCCTTCGGCCCATGGTGGATTGCTGGACTCCCAGGGCTCGGGCGGCGGCGGAGAGGGTGCCGTGGCGGGCGATGGCCAGAAAGGTTTGCAGATCGTCCCATGGGAGCATGGCGCCACCTGTGCATTTTCGCACATCGATGATGCCTTCATTCCGAATTTCATGCAAAGACGGTGAGGCGTACAGCTAGAGGCATGGAACGAACCAACCTGGAGCCTCAACCATGTCGCAAATCAACATCGCCGTGATCGTCGGCAGCCTTCGCCGTGACTCGCTGAACCGCAAACTGGCCGATGCGCTCGCCAGGCTCGCACCGCCGGATGTTGCGTTTCATCAGGTGGAGATCGGCGATCTGCCGCTTTACAATCAGGACGACGATGGCGCGCAGGCGCCGTCGGTGCTGCGTCTGAAAGCAGAGATCGCGGCGGCGCAGGGTCTGCTGTTTTTGACGCCGGAATACAACCGCTCGATCCCCGGCGTGCTGAAGAACGCGCTGGATCACGCTTCGCGGCCGTATGGCAAGAGCGTGTGGGGGGGCAAGCCCGGCGGTGTTCTGGGGATTTCCGTCGGTGCGATGGGCACGGCGCTGGCGCAGCAGCATCTGCGCAATATCCTGGCGTATCTGGACGTTGCGGTTCTGGCCCAGCCCGAGGCATTTTTACAGGCGAAGGAGGGGTTTTTCGACGCGGACGGCAATATCGGCGAGGCCAGCCGCGGGTTTGTCCAAAACTGGGTGGATCGCTTCATCGCCCACGTGAAACGTCACATCTGAACCCGTAACGCCGGTGCATGGCGAGAGTCCGACGGTTATCCAAACCAGGAGACCGAACCATGCGCCGGCGCGAACTTCTCATCGCGGGGATGACCCTTTCGATCGTTGGGGAAAGCCGAGCGGCGGCGCCGGCGGTGGTGCTGGAGCTGTTTACGTCGCAGGGGTGTTCGTCGTGCCCGCCGGCGGATGCGCTGCTGGGGGAACTGGCCCGGCAGCCGAACACGATCGCGCTGGCGTGGCACGTGGACTACTGGAACGGTCTGGGCTGGAAGGACCCGTTCGCCAGCGCGCAATCGACCGCTCGGCAACGCGAGTATGCCGCGCAGTTGCGGGATGAGGTCTACACGCCGGCTTTGGTCGTCAACGGGGCGAAGATCGTCGTGGGGTCCGACCGGTCGGCGGTGGCGGAAGCGATGGCGGCGACGACGCCTCCGGCGGTGCTGACGCTGCGGCGGACAGCGGCGGGTCTGGAAACCATGGCGAGCCATTTGCCGGCCGGAGCCTCGGCGCTGGCAGCGTTTTACGATGGGGAGGCGGCGACGCCGGTCGCGGCTGGGGAGA
This sequence comes from uncultured Acetobacteraceae bacterium, assembly GCA_903877125.1. Classification (GTDB taxonomy): domain Bacteria; phylum Pseudomonadota; class Alphaproteobacteria; order Acetobacterales; family Acetobacteraceae; genus Rhodopila. The sequence continues at coordinate 4,193 of CAIRCM010000047.1, forward strand.
ATGCGGGACGGCGGCTGAAGGAATACCGGATCGTGCGGGAGACGCGGGAAATCGCGCTGACGGGCGGGCCGATCGTCATGCCGGCGGCGCGGGCCGGTCAGGGCGTGGCGTTGCTGATCCGCGACGCGCGTTGGCGGATCGTTGCCGCGGCCGATTCGCCGCCTGGCTGAGGATCAGAGAAACGCGGCGGCGACGGTCGAGATCATCAGCGGCAGCGTGTGCCAGTCGATCAGCAGTACGTAGGCAACCAAGAGACCGACGATCAGGCTTACGGGAACAGTGAAGTTGCGGCCGCTGTTCTCGGCCTTTCTTGACGTCGGCATCCAAGGTCTCCAGCGAAGGTCGAGGCGCCGGAGAGTCCGGTTACCCAAACGCAAAGCACGTTACGGTCGTCAGCCATCGCTGAACATCACGTTGGCTTCGAATTGCGGCAGCTTTTAGCGGATTCGGCATCACAAATGCGACAACGAGGTTACCAGCCACGCGCTCAATGCATGGGTGTCCGCGGCCGGCCTCGGCCATAATCGGGGCAACTGCGAGAGGTCGATCCATTGAGCGAGAATACCGCCACCGCCACTTCCGTGCCCGCGGCTCGGCCGGCGTCCGATACCAACACGACGTTTGCGATTCTCATTTCGCTCAGCGTTTGCCATTTGCTGAATGACATGAACCAGTCGCTGGTGCCGGCGATCTATCCGATCCTCAAGGACAGCTATGCGCTGGACTTCGGGCAAATCGGCATGATTACGTTGGCATTCCAGATGACGGCGTCGATGCTGCAGCCGGTGGTTGGGATGGTGACGGACCGACACCCTCGGCCGTTTTCGTTGCCGGTGGGGATGTGCTGTTCGCTTGTCGGGCTGTTGATGCTGTCGGTGGCGACGTCGTATCCGATGATCCTGCTGTCGGCGGCGCTGGTGGGTGTGGGATCGTCGGTGTTCCATCCGGAATCTTCGCGAGTGGCGCGGATGGCGTCGGGCGGGCGGTATGGGTTCGCGCAGTCGCTGTTCCAGTTGGGGGGGTCGTCGGGTTCGGCGATCGGGCCGCTGCTGGCGGCGTTCATCGTGGTGCCGCGGGGACAGACGAGCATCGCGTGGTTCTCGGCCGCGGCTTTGCTGGCGATGCTGCTGCTGGCGAATGTCAGCCTTTGGTACAGCCGTCACCCCGCCATGGCGGCTCGGCGGGCCAACCGAGCGGCGCCGCCGGTGGCGGCGTCGGCGCTGCCGCGGAAGACGGTGATCGGGGCGCTGTGCATTCTGCTGATCCTGCTGTTCTCGAAGAACGTCTACACATCCAGCCTGAGTTCGTACTACACGTTCTATTTGATCCAGAAGTTCGGGCTGACGGTGCAGAACGCGCAGTTCCATCTGTTCGCGTTCCTGGGCGCGGTGGCCATCGGCACCTTCGCCGGCGGGCCGATCGGCGACCGGTTCGGGCGCAAGCCGGTGATCTGGTTCTCGATCCTGGGGGCGTTTCCGTTCGCGTTGATGCTGCCGTACGCCGGGCTGTTCTGGACGGGCGTGCTTTCGGTGGTGATCGGGCTGATTCTCGCCTCGGCCTTCACGGCGATCCTGGTCTATGCGCAGGAACTGATGCCGGGGCGTGTCGGGACGGTCGCGGGCATGGTGTTCGGGTTTTCGTTTGGGCTGGGCGGGCTGGGCGCGGCGGCGCTGGGTCGGATCGCGGACTATACGAGCATCTCGACCGTGTATCAGGCGGTGTCGTTCCTGCCGGTTATCGGGCTGTTGACGGCGTTCCTGCCGAACATCGAAAAGCCCAGGCGGTTGCGGTAGAGGCGGCATCGGCCGTAGCCTGCCTCCTGGTTCACCTAACCAGGAGGAAAGCCGTCATGAATGACGTTGTCAGCACCGAGAAGCCGCAGACCCTTGCGATCGCCACCGCGGCCAACCCCGTTTATGTGGCGGGGCGGCGGGCGTTTTTCAAATACCGCGAACTCGGGGTGACCGAGGCGTCCAATGGGCGGATGCGGGCGCAGGTCACCGAGGCGAAGCAGGGGCTGAGCAAGGAGACCGGCTGGCACTATCACGTGTGCGAGCAGCAGTTCATCTACATGCTGAAGGGCTGGGTGGATCTGGAGTTCGAGGACGGGCGGAAGGTTCGTCTGGGCCAGGGAGATTCGATGATGATCCCGGGCGGGCTGCGGCATAACGAGACCGCGACGTCGGACGAGATGGATATTCTGGAGATTTCGGTTCCGGCGAAGTTTGGGACCGTGCCCTGCGACAAGCCGTTCTGACACGGGCTGCCGTTTTCGACCCTGCCGCCGTCACTGTCGGGTGACGGCGGATCAGGCTTCATGCGTTATCGGAACAGGCCCGGCCACGATGTGCTTGGGTCAGTTCCGAGCGCGCTTGGGGAATTGCATGCAGATGAGGTCGGCGCCGGCGGGGCCGGCGGTCATGACCGAGGTGGCCTCATCGGGGCCGACGAAGACCAGTGATTGCGGGGGGAGCAGCTCGCCGCCGGGGGCGCGGGCGCTGCCGGCGCTGACCAGCCAATATTGACCGCCGCCGGTGGACGGCGCGGGACCGGTCACGGACTGGCCGGCGGGCAGCGTGTAGCGCCAGGTGCCGAGGCCGTCGGCGGTTTCCTCGATCACCGCTTCCGTCGTCACGGTGTTCAACGCGGCGAGTTCGGCGACGGAGAGCGGGGGGAGCGGGCCGCAGGTGGCTTCGCGATGGGCGATTTTGGACCGGGCGTCGCGCAGCTCGGCGCGGTGTTCGGGCATGTATTTGGCGCCGAAGTCCCATGTGTTGCGGAGCGTGAACCAGGACACGCCACGTTCATCGGCGATGATGGGGCCGTAGGCGGAATAGGCGTCGGTGTAGTGCACGGCGACGGTGCCGATGGCGTGCTTGCCGAGGGAGCCGCCGCCCTGGATGACGACCTGGTATTGATCGGCGATGTGGAAATGCGGCTTCACGACGGCGCCGGCGTCCTTTTCCACCAGGAAGGCCATGGGATAGATCTCGTCGAGCGGCGGCGGGGTGTCCGACCCAATGGTGTTGCGGTTCTTCCCGATGAATGGCGTGTTCCAGCCGTTGCCGGTACGTTTGCGACGGGTGGAGAGTTGGACGGCGGCATCAGCGGTGGCGAGCATGGGACAACTCCTTGTCTTTTGCGGGCAGTCTACACCCCAAGCCGTTTGCGCGCCAGAGCGGCGCCCGCGCCGAGGGCTTGCAGCTTGGCCTCGGCGACGCTTCCGGGCATCGGTGCCATGCCGCAATTGGTGCAGGGGAACAGACGGTTCACCGGCACATATTCCAGCACCGACTCTATCAAATCCGCCACCTGCTCGGCTGTCTCCACCATGTCGGAGGCGACATCGATCACCCCCACCAGCACGTCCTTGCCAGCCAGCAGCTTCATCAGATGCATGGGCACCCGAGCATTGCGGAATTCCAATGATATTTGGTCGATGCGGCTGGCGGCCAAAGCCGGAAACGTCGACTCATACTGCCGCCATTCCGATCCCAGTGTGCCCTTCCAGTCGATGTTGGCCTGGATGCCGTAGCCGTAACAGATATGCACCGCCGTCTTGCATGTCAGCCCTTGTGCCGCGCGATGCAGCGCGTCCACGCCCCATGCCCCGACCTCGTCCATATAAACGTTGAAGGCGGGCTCGTCGAATTGGATGACATCCACCCCGTCCGCCTGGAGCGCCAGCGCCTCCTGGTTCAACAGCGCGGCGAACGCCATGGCCAGTGCGACCTTGTCCCCGTAATGCCGGTCCGCGATGGTCCGGCTTCGGCAAGCTGCCGGCGATGGTGGTTTGCAGCATGGGTTCCTCCAGGGTTACACCCGAGGCATACAGAAGGAGACGCAAGATGGCCTACAGTCCATTCGACCTCACCGGCAAAGTCGCTTTGATCACCGGCGGTAACTCCGGCATCGGCCTCGGCATGGCTCGGGCCATCGCGCAGGCGGGGGCCGATATCGTGATCTGGGGGACGAACGCGGCCAAGAACGCCGCTGCCAAGGCCGACCTTGCCTCGGCCGGGCGTCGTATCATGACGTTGGAATGCGACGTGGGGGATGAGGCCGCCGTGGAAGCCGCCTTCGCTCGCACGCTGGAAGAATTCGGCCATGTCGATGGTTGCTTCGCCAACGCCGGGGTGTCCGGCCGGGGCGGCAAGCCCTTCCTGGAGATGACCAGCGAGGAATGGCACCGCGTCACCCGCGTCAACCTCGACGGCGCGTTCTACACCTTCCGCACAGCCGCCCGTCACATGGTCGCCAGCCATATCGAGGGCGTGCTGGTCGGCACGGCCTCCCTCGCCGCCATCGAGGCCGCCCC
>CAIRCM010000048.1 GCA_903877125.1 uncultured Acetobacteraceae bacterium
GGGAAGGCGTCCTGTCGTGAGCCTAACATGAAGCCAGTCGGAAAGCCGGATGCGGGAAACCCGCACGTCCGGTTTGATGAGCGGGGGAGGGAAACGGGTTGCCTTGGCAATACCGCGCCCTTCCTCGACTCTACCGTTGAACGGGGAACCGCCCAACGCACCGACGGTGGCGGTTCATCGACCGATGGCCGATGCCGCCGGTATCGACCCACACTTTTGCCCCTCTTACGCACAATTGGGTCAACTTGACCCGATCGTGCCCTATCCGCCCCCGACCACAGAAAACGCGATGCGCCGATTGCGGCTTCGATTCCACACGGTGTCGTTCGGCGCCACCGGCCTGGTGTCCCCATAGCCAACCGCCTCCAGTTGGGCCGCGGGAAGGCCGGCGAAGGTCAGGAAATGGACAACCGCTTGCGCCCGTTGCTCCGACAGCACGCGATTGGCCGCCGGGTCGCCGCTGGAATCCGTATGCCCCGCCACCTGTATCCGCAATTTGGGGCAACGGCGCGCGATATCCACAATGCTGTTCAGCAGGGGCCAACTCTCGGCGTCCAGTTCGGCGCTGCCGGTTTTGAAATAGATCGCCCCGGTGCGGGAGATGATTTCGAACCGCCCGGCGCACGCCTCGGTATCGAGCTCGCCCGTTGGTTCCAGCGCGGTCCGCGCCGGCGGTGGTGCGGTCGCGGCTGGCGCGGGCGCGGGCGCGACGGTCGCCCCGTTCTTCTGAAACAGGAAATCGAATGTCACCGATCCCGAGGGGATAATCGGCACCTGATTCGCATCCTCCAGTTTGCGCACCCCGTCGGTCAGGCCGAAATCCGCGGCAGCGACGCTGATCGGGGTGCTGGACGACACATCGACCATTGTATCGGACAGCATCGTCACGACGATGTCGCCGGCCAGTTCCTTGGTTACGCCATGCAGCGTCAGGTTGAACTTCGCGCCCGTCAGCGTCACCCGCCGCCGCGTGGGCAGGTCCTTGAGGTCCGCCGGATTCAGCCGCATCGCGACCTTCGCCTCCGGAAACTTGAATGTCTCGAAAAACAGGAACCGCATCCGCACATTGCGCAGATCGATATGCGTGTCGACGCTGTCGAGCGCGATCGTCACCGTCGCCGCGCCGTCTGGCGCGATCGCGCCATGAAACGTCGCGAATCCGCTGGATTCGACGATCGTCTGGCTTTTGACGGTCTGGAAGTTCAACTTCGATCCGCTGGTCTGCAGCGTCCAGCCGGGCGCGAACGCGTCATCGGCCTGCGCGGAACCCCCAAAGGACAACCAGACGCCCAGACATGCGCCGATCACCATGATCTTGAATATGCGCAATGCGGCTCTCCCTGTTGATTGAGGCGTCGCGAAACTGCCAGTCCGGTCTGGCCGGCGCAAGCAGACTGTTAACCCGCCGTGTCATTGATTTAGCACCGCCGAGTTGCCTATCTTCCGCGCCATGTTCGCACATCCCGCGCCCCGGCGCTGGCAACCATGGGCTGCCGCGCTTTCCTTCGCTTGCCTCCTTTGGGCACTGACCGCCGGTGCGGCGGTCGCTGAACCGCGGGTCGCGCTGATCATCGGCAACGGCGCCTATGAAAAGGTTGGAAAGCTGCCGAACGCCGCGGCCGACGCCAAATTGATGGTGCGCGCCCTGACCGAAATTGGATTCAAGGTTACCGCCCTGACCGATGCCAACCAGGCGGCAATGAAAACCGCCATCGCCGATTTCGGCCGAGCACTGCGGACCGCGGGACCCGACGCGGTGGGCTTGTTCTATTATGCCGGACACGGCGTGCAGGCGTCCGGCATCAACTATCTGCTGCCGACCGACATCGCCATTCGCGATGAAGCCGATCTCGACCTGGCGGGGGTGGAGGCACAATGGGTCGTGCGGCAGATGGAGTCTGCCCGCAACGTGACCAACATCGTCATCCTCGATGCCTGTCGCGACAATCCGTTCGCCGCGCTGGGTTTTCGCGGCCAGGGCCTGGCGCGCATGGATGCGCCCACCGGAACGTTCGTCGCCTATTCCACCGCACCCGGCATGGTGGCGATGGACGGCGCGAACGGGAACAGCCCGTTCACCACCGCCCTCGCGACCGCGCTCGCGCAACCCGCCCAGCCCATCGAGGCAGTGTTCAAGCAGGTGCGCGTCAGCGTTCTGCGTGACACCGGGGGACGGCAAACGCCGTGGGACAGTTCGTCGCTGACACGGGATTTCATCTTCAACGCCGCCGCCGCGCCCGCCGCGGCCGGCGACCCCGAGCAGCAGGCCTGGGCGGCGGCGAGCGCGTCGAGCGATCCGAACAAGCTGTTGAAATTCATGCAAACCTACCCGCGCAGCCTGCACATGGATGAGGCGCAGGCCCTGCTGAAAGCAGTCGGCGGCCGCGCCACGCCGGGGCCTGGACCCGCCGCGACGGTACCGTTGACCGCCGTCAAATTTTCCACGCCCCTCAAAATCGGGGCGCCGGAAATCGATGGCAAATCATTGGCCCAGCTCATTGCCGGCGTGCCCACTTTCGCGCCGATCGAGGGGCTGCCGGCGGAAGCATGGCAAGGCAAACCCTGCGCGGCGTGCCACCAAAAGGAATGGACGAAAGCGACCCTTTGCGAACAGGGCCGTTTTTACCTGAAAGCGGGTGAGACACGCAGACTCAGCGTCAAACACCCGTACGGCCATGCCTTTAGTCAGGCCCTGCAAAGCTGGGCGACAAGCGATTGCCCGTGAGGGCCTTTGAACTGGAGCTTCCCATGAAACCGGCGTTCCTAGCGTTTGCGGCATTGATCGCCGCGACCCCCGTATGTGCCCAGAACGTGATCTCGTTTCCGCCCTCGCCCAATGGTTACACGATGTTCTCGATGCCGTCCGGCAATGTCGATTGCGTGTTCACGCCGGCCGGCGGATCGAAGGTCTACCAGCCGCTCGACGGCGGACCGGAACTGAGTTGCGACCGCCGCGATCCGTCCTACGTCAACCTGACGATGACGCCCAAGCGCGTCGCTCGGACCAATAACCCCGGCGAGCAATCCTGCTGCAGCGTCGACAATCCATTACCCTATGGAAAGACTTGGTCGAAGGACGGCTTCACCTGCGAATCCGCGCAGACCGGCCTGACCTGCCGCCGCGCCGACGGCCACGGATTTTCGATCAACCGCGAGGCGATCAAGCAGTTTTAGCCCTCCGCCCGGCGGCCTTGCCAAACCTTCCTCCCATGTCCGACAACAGCGCCATCGTCTGACTGAAGGAAACGCGCCAAATGACCCAACCCCGCATCGGATATATCGGCCTCGGCGTCATGGGCGGCGCGCTCGCACGGCGTTTGACCCGCGAACATAAGCTGACCGTGTTCGACCTGTCCCCTGAACGCTGCGCCGAATTCGCCGCCCTCGGCGCCACCGTCGTGGCCTCCCCGGCCGAGGTGGGCGCGGCATCGGATATCGTGCTGACCTGCCTGCCGACCTCCGCCCAGGTCAAAGAAGTCATTTTCGGCGACAATCACGGCCTGATCCGCGGCATGAAACCCGGCGGAATCATCGTCGACCAGACCTCCGGCGCGACGGTGCAAACCCGCGCGATGGCGGCTGATCTGGCGAGCACCGGAATCGAACTGATCGACGGCCCCGTCAGCGGCGGTCCGGCCGGCGCGGATGCCGGCACCATCGCCATCATGGTCGGCGCCACCGACGCCCAATATGCTCGGGTGGCCCCGGTGCTGAAGGTCATCAGCCCCAACGTCACCCATGTCGGGCCGCTGGGCGCGGGACACACGCTGAAGGCCGTCAACAACATGATGTCCGCCGCCAATCGCCTCCTCGCGTTCGAGGCTGTGTCGATCGCGACCGCCAACGGGTTGGACCCCCAGGTCGCCGTGGCCGTGATCAACCAGTCCTCCGGCCGCAACAACGCCACGCTGAACGAATTTCCCAACAAGATATTCACCGATACCTTCGACGCCCGGTTTACCATGGCACTGATGGAAAAAGACGTCGCCATGGCGGCGGATTTGGGCGAAGCAGCGGGATTGGGGGCGTTGTCGATGGCGCCGTCCATCCTGCGCAACTATCGCATGGGTATGGAACGATACGGGCGCAATGGCGACATCCACAACATGCTGCGCTTCTACGAGGAAGCCGCCGGCGTCGCCGTTGCGAAGAAGCGGCCGTAACGGTCGGATAAAGGAATAAAGACATGGCGGATTACGACTACATCATCGTCGGTGCGGGTTCGGCCGGCTGCGTGCTGGCCAACCGGCTGACCGAGGACGGACGTACCAGGGTGCTGTTGCTGGAGGCCGGTCCAAAGGACAGCTCCATGTGGATCAACATCCCCGTGGGCTTCACCAAGCTGCTGAACAGCCCGAAATACAATTGGAATTTCGCCACCGAACCCGAACCGAACGCCAACGGCCGGTCGATCCCGGTGCCGCGCGGCAAAACCCTGGGCGGGTCGTCGTCGATCAACGGCATGCTGTACGTCCGCGGCAACCCGCTCGATTACAATACGTGGTCGCAATATGGCAATCGCGGCTGGTCCTACGACTCGGTGCTGCCCTATTTCAAAAAAGCGGAACATTTCGAAGGCCCGGCGGACGAAGCGCGCGGCACCGGCGGACCGCTGAACGTCGCGCCGATGCGCGAACGCGCCGAACTGCTCGATGCGTTCATCGATGCGGCGGTGGATGAGGGATATCCGCGCAACAAGGACTACAACAACGGCCAGCAGGAAGGCTTCGGCTATTTCCAGGTGACCCAGAAAAACGGCGAACGCTGGTCCACCGCCCGTGGCTTCCTCGATCCCATTCGCGACCGAGCCAATCTGCGCGTGGAAACCGAGGCGATGACGCTGCGGGTGCTGCTGGAAGGCAAACGCGCCGTCGGCGTCGCCTATATGCAGGGCGGCAACGTGATCGAAGCACGCTGCGACCGTGAAGTTATTCTCGCCGCCGGCGCGGTGAAATCCCCGCATCTGCTGGAACTCTCCGGCATCGGCCAGCCGACGCTGCTGCAATCGCTGGGCATTCCAGTGCAGCACGAACTGCGCGGCGTGGGGGAGAATTACCGCGACCATTACGCCCCGCGGATGAACTGGCGGGTGAAGCTGCCGGTGACCCTGAACGAACAGACCCGCGGGCTGGCCTTCGTGAAGGAAATTATCAAATACTACACGAAACGGACCGGTGTTCTGACCTTCACCGCCGGTATCGCCTACGGCTTCGTGCGCACGCGGCCCGAATTGGAAGAGCCCGATGTGCAGTTCCATTTCGCCCATGCCAGCTACGCGAACGCGCAGTCCCGCGTGCTGGACAAGAAACCCGGTATGACGCTGACGGTGTACCAGTGCCGTCCCGAATCCAAAGGATCGATCCACGCCCGGTCCGACGACCCCTTCGCCGCGCCAGCGATTCGGCCCAACTATCTGGCCGACCCCTACGATCAGCGGGTGCTGGTCGATGGGATGAAGATCGGCCGCAAGATCATCGAAAACCGGGTCCTGGACAAGTATCGTGATTACGAAATGAACCCCGGGTCCAAGGTGCAGACCGACGACGAATGGTTGCAGTTCGCGCGTGAGAACGGGCAGACGACGTACCACGTGATCGGAACCTGCAAGATGGGGCAGGATCCGATGGCGGTGGTCGACGACACGTTGCGCGTGCATGGCATCGCCGGGCTGCGGGTGGTCGATGCCTCGATCATGCCGACAGTGCCTAGCGGGAACACGAACGCGGCGGTGATCATGATCGCGGAGAAGGGGGCGGACATGATCAAAGCCGCCGCGAAGGCGGAAATGGTGGCCGCGTAGCCTATTCTCGACGTCGGCGCCGCCCGCGGCGCCGACGCTGACGGTTCAGAACAGCATCATCCCGGTGCACCAACCGTCGCCGCCACCAGCGCCGGCCCGGCCTTTTCCGTCACCCCGTCCAGTCCCCGGCACAGTGCGACAACGCCGTCGTAAGTCGGGGCGACGGCCGCGATCGGGGCCATGCGCTTGGCATGGGCCTCGAAATCCCAGATGAACTCCCGGCCGGTGCCTTCTTTCGTCACCACGCGCCCATCCCTGGCGAACACCGTCACGCGCGGCCCGAACAACGTCCGCCGCACCATCGGGATGATTTTCACCCGCTTCATCAGGTCCAGGACCTCCGGCGGGTCGCTCTCGCCCGGTCCCGGCCCGGCCCCGCGCACCAGCGGATATCCCCCGGTCACCGCACCATACGCGGAGAAATACTGCGTGCTCCCCACCACCGCATCGCCCCCACGCGAGGGAAACGCCGGGCTCGGGTATTCGGTTTCGAACCAGTTCACGACAGCTTCGATCCGGTCGATATCCGCGTAGCCAATCCCATGCTCCCGGCACAAAGCGGCGGTGACATCGACATGGGCGATGTTGTAGCCGGCGGTGGAGTAAACGCGGTACAGCGTCTCCAGGAACATCCATTCCTTGCCCAGGTCCTTCGTGATCGCCGACAGATCCACCCGGTTGTCGCCGGTGAAGCTATAGCGCAGCAGGCCGAGGTTGTTGCCAACATAGGCGTGATAGAACCCAGCCTCGCCTTCCAGCGTGGTATCGCCGCTGGGCTTGCCGAAGCGGCCGAGCGCGCAGGCCAGCAGCGCATTCCGCACCGCGCCTCCCTCCCGCAACGATGCCCCGCCGGCGCGCGCGCCTTCGAGATTGCCCGCCGCGAGGTTGACGCATTGCGCGATCGTGCCGTTGATCTGTTCCGCCGACAGACCATGGATTTTAGCCGCTGCCACCGCGCCGCCGAAAATGCCGAACACCGGGCCGGAGTGGAAACCGCGCGACATCAGCGTCGGAATGAACTCCGATGCCATGCGTTCCAGTACCTCATAGGCCGCGGCAATGGCGGTGATGAAGGTTTTGCCGTCGCAGCCCGTTGCCTCGGCGGCGGCGAGGGCAGGGGGCATGATTGCCACCCCGGGATGCGTCAGCATACGGAACGTGTCCCATTTGCCGCCGGCGAACATCATTTCGGCGTTGACGTAGGCCGCGCCGGCCTTGGTGAAGCGCTCCCCCGAGCATAAGGCGGTCGCGGCACTGCCGGGGTCTTCCTCGCGGGCAAGGGTCAGGGCCTCCCGTGTCGCTGGCATGTCCTTGGCCAGCAGGGCGGAGCAGAGCGCTTGCAGAATAACGCCCTTGGCTCGATCGATGACGGACGGCGGCAGGTCTTCATAGCGCAGACCATGGACAAAGGCTGCGAACTGGCGTGACAGGGACATGTTTTGATTTCCTTCGAACGGGCTATTTCAGCCCCACGACCTCGGCCACCGCTTCCAGTTGTTCGGCATAGCGGGACACCGGGTTAAGCATCAAATGGTTGGCGCCCATATCGACCAGCGCCTCCAGCTTCTCGCGCACCTGCTCCGGCGTGCCCCAGATACCCGACGCATCCGTGCCCGGTGGGTTGTGGTACACATCGGTAAACCACCGCAGCAGCTCCGCGCGCGCCCGTTCGGGCTTTTCGTCGACCGCCATGAACACCCGCTTGGAGATCGGGAAGGCCTCGGGGTCGCGCCCGGCGGCGGCGAGGGCTTCCTTCAGGATCGGCACCGAACGTCCGAACTCGGCGATCGACGAGCCACCGGAACCCATCCATCCGTCGGCGATGCCAGCCGTCCGCCGCACCGCGTTCGGATGCCCAACACCCATCCACAGCGGGATATGGGGCTTCTGCACCGGTTTCGGCCCCATCGTCGCCCCGTCCAGATGGTAGAATCGGCCCTGGTAGCTGGTGCGTTCCTGCGTCCACAGGGACTTGATGATCTCGACCTCTTCGCGGAACCGGCGGACTTTCCCCTCCGTCGGCACCTCGAACTCGCGGTAGTGGTGTTCGCGCCCCAGGCCGACGGCCAGGATCGCGCGGCCACCGCTCACGTAGTCCAGCGTGGACCATTGGTGCGCGACCATGTTGGGCGAGTGCACCGCCAGCACCACCACCGAACACCCCACGCGGATGCGCGTGGTGACGGCCGCGGCATACGTCAGCACCACGACCGGATCGAAGCAGTTGACGTGATCGAGGGTGTTTTCGGTCACCCAGAGATCGCGGAAGCCCAATGCCTCGGCCCGCTGGGCCACGTGCTTGACGTCGTCCATGCCGATGACATCGGGCGAACGATGCGGCAGCGAGACCCCAAACGGGATCCGGTCTTTCAGGGCCATGCGATCAGACCTTCTCGATCACTTCCATCTGCGCCCCGTCGGGGGCCTGAACGAAAGCGACCCGGCGGCCGATTTCGCGCGGCAGTTCTTCAAGGATGGTGGCGCCGTTGGCGCGCAGGTTCGCCAGCGTGCCGACGTAATCGTCGGTGTTCACCGCGATATGCTCGATCCCGTAGTGCTGTTCGTGGTTCTGGTCGGTGTTGATGTTGGTGATGTTCAGCTGCAGCCCGTGCAGATCGACCTGCACACCGCGCCCGGGCGGCCGGCCTTTGATGGTCGCGCCGAAATTGGCGACGTAATAGGCGGCGGTGCCCTCGGGGTCCGGGGTTTTCAGGTGCACGTGGTTCAGTGCGAATGCCATGGTCGTTCTCCCTTGCTACGCGGGAACTGTGGCACCGGCGGCGTCGCGGTTCAACCGAGCCTCCGCGAGTAGACAGAGTATCTCGAACAGCACCGACGCGCCGTTGAAAGCCGTCAGCGTGCCGGGATCGAAGGAGGGGGCGACCTCCACCAAATCGCCGCCAACGAAATCCAGCCCGCGTAACGCCCGCAGCAGTCGCAGCGCCTCGATCGCTCGGATGCCGCCCGCTTCGGGGGTACCGGTGCCCGGGGCTTCGGCGGGGTCGAGGCTGTCGATGTCGAAGGTCAGGTAGGCAGGGCCGCCGCCGACGATCCGGCGCGCTTCCTCGGCCGCGTACCGCCAGCCCTTGTCCTGGAATTCGTCCATGCCGAGGACCCGCATGCCGCTGCGTTGGCTGAATCCCCACATGTCCTTGTCGTTGGTGGTGCCGCGGATGCCGATCTGGATCACGCGGCCGGGGTCGAGCAAACCGTCTTCGACCGCGCGGCGGAAGGGCGCGCCATGATGGAAGCGGGAACCCATGTAGTCGTCGCCCGTGTCGCAATGGGCGTCGATATGGACCATCCCGATGGGGCCGGACGCGGCGACCGCGCGCAGGATGGGCCAACTGATGGAATGATCGCCGCCGACCGAAAGCGGCACGATCCCCGCGCCGACGATCTGGCCGTAGTAGGCGGCGATCTCGTCGAGCGCGTTTTTGAGTTCGTATGGCTGCTCGATCCAGCAATCCCCGAGGTCGCGGACCCGCAGGCCGGCGAAAGGGGCGATGCCGGTGGCGGCGCTGATCCGGCGCAGCAGCGTCGATTGCTCGCGCACGGCGCGCGGGCCGTGGCGGGCGCCGGACCGATGGGTGACCCCGCCATCGAAGGGCACGCCGATCAGGCCGATGTCGATGGCGTCCAGACCGGAAGCGATCGGGCAGCGGAAGAAGCTGGCGATGCCCGTGTGGCGCGGCTGGGCCTGGGGGTCGGCCATGTCGCTGTAGCGTGTGGGCTGTTTCGCCATGACTCACTCCATCCTTGCCGTTGCATCCTTGCGCGACCCCGCCCCGCTGCGCCACCCTGTCCTTCCACCCACCCCCCGGACTCCATGCCCCCCGCCAAACCCCGCCGGAAACCGGCCGCTGTCCTGTTCAAACCGCTCAAAACCGAGCGGCTGACGCTGCGCGCGCTGAAGCCGGAGGATGCCGAGTCGCTGCACCGACTCGTCAATGACTGGGAGGTCACGCGGGCCCTGCCGGTGGTGCCTTTCCCCTATCCCCGCGAACTCGCGGATAAATGGATCGCGTCGACCCTGAAGGAACTGGCCGAAGGCACCGCCTATCAGGTCGCTATCACCGGCGATGAGGCGGGGCAGGAGGTGCTGGTCGGCGTCATCGCTCTGCATGTCGACCGGGCAACCCGCCTCGGCCACCTCGGCTACTGGGTTGGCCGCCGCTTCTGGGGCCATGGCGTCGCGACCGAAGCCGCCAGGCGCCTGGTCAGTTGGGCCCTGGCGAACCTCGACATCGATCGCATCCAGGCGCATGTCGATCAGGAAAATCCTGCCTCGGCCGCCGTGCTGCGCCATGTCGGGTTCCAACAGACCGGCGAAAGCGTGCGCGACTTTCCCGCCCGCGGCGGCAGCCGGCCGGTCTGGGATTTCGAGGCCGATCGCGGCGATGTCTTCGGCGAGACCGAGGCCCCGGCAACAGCGACCGGCGACAAGCCGGTGCTCCTGGTCGTCGCCTGCGCCCTGATCGACCCCGACAGCCGCATCCTGCTTGCGCGCCGGCCGGAAGGGAAGAAATTGGCCGGTCTGTGGGAGTTCCCCGGCGGCAAGGTCAATCCCGGCGAAACCCCGGAAGCGGCCCTGATCCGCGAGTTGAAGGAAGAAATCGGCATCGACGTCGCGGCAAGCTGTCTGGCGCCGTTCACCTTTGCCTCCTACGCTTACGACACGTTCCACCTGCTGATGCCACTGTATCTCTGCCGGCGCTGGCGAGGGACGCCGGTGGGGCGGGAAAATCAGACCCTCGCTTGGGTTCGCCCATCACGCCTGACCGACTTCGAAATGCCGCCGGCCGACAAGCCGCTGATCCCGCTCTTGCGCGACTTTCTATAGGGGAGATGACAATGCCAGCGACCAACCCGACCGCCTGCCTGCTCGTCATCGGTAACGAGGTCCTGTCGGGCCGTACCCAGGATGCGAATATCCGCTACCTCGCGGTGGGCCTCGGTGAGTTGGGCATCCCCTTGCGGGAAGTCCGCGTCATCCCGGACATCGCCCAGACCATCATCGATACGGTGAACGAGGTCCGCAAAAAATTCACCTATGTCTTCACCACCGGCGGCATCGGGCCAACGCACGACGACATCACCAGCGAATGCATTGCCGCCGCCTTTGGCGTCCCGTGGGAGCCCCATCCGGTCGCCTTCGCTCGGATGGAAGCCGCCTACAAGCCGGGCGAGTTCAACGCCGCCCGCCAACGAATGGGCACGATGCCGCGCGGCGCATCGCTGATCGACAACGCGATGTCGGTGGCACCCGGCTTCCAGATGGAAAACGTCTACGTCATGGCAGGCGTGCCAAGGGTGATGCGCTCGATGTTCGAATGGCTGGCCCCCCGCCTGGAAGGCGGCGCCCGCGTCGAATCCCGCTCCGTCCACGCGATCGGCCTGCCCGAGGGACTGATCGCCGAGGGCCTGTCGGCAATCCAGGCTCGGTATCCCGACCTGGATCTGGGCAGTTATCCCTTCTACCGGCCGACCGGCAACGGCGTGACCCTGGTGGCCAAGGGCACCAGCGGCGACGACGCGGAAAAGTGCATTGCCGAGGTCACCGCTTTGATCGCGGGCCTCGGCCGCACACCGATCCCAGGAGAACCGGCCGAGTAACGATCAGAACCGGTAGCCGATACCGACACCCACCACGCTGGGGTTCAGCGCCGTCTTCGCCACGATCGCACCGCCATTGACGCTGGCCTGGGTGTTCACCCAGATCTGCTTGAAGTCCACGTTGGCGAACCAATGGCCGGAGAAGTTGTAGTCGAAACCGACCTGCGCGGCGACGCCCCAGTTGCTTTTCATCGCCAGCGACGTCACCGCGTTGTTGGCAGCCTGCGTGGCGTAGAAGAAGCTGGCGTTCACGCCGACGCCAATATAGGGGCTGAACCGTTCATGCGGCATGAAATGATACTGCACCAGCAATGTCGGCGGCAGAACCCAGGTGCTGCCGACATGGTAGCTGCTGCCCAGCGGCGTATTGTTGGCATACAGTTCATGCTTGCTCGTCGCCGCGATCACTTCCGCCGCGATATTGTCGGTGAAGAAGTACGACAGATCGACTTCCGGTGTCGCGAAGCTCGATGTCCCCACCGACCCGCCATTGATCGCGCCCGAGATCGAACTGCTGGAGTTTTGGGGTATCACCCCGATGACACGGCCGCGCACCATGAACGTCCCGGCGGCTTTTCCGACCGGAGCGTCGTTAGCCGTTTGCGCCGAGACGGGTTGAGTACCGGCACACGCCAGCGCTGTCATCACGCTCGTCGCCAGCAGCAATTTCCTCATTGTCTTTGTCCTTCCATGTCGCGCCATCGCGTCGACAGGGAAAACACCACCGGGAGGCGTTAGCGGCGTTGACTTAAATCAATCGGCCCCGGTCGGCAGACCCGAAACACACCTGTGTTGCGGAAATGTCGCGCCGGCCCGTACACGCTTAAACCCAATCCCGCGCCCGCTCGATATCCTCGATGGCATAGCCGTGCGAGATCAGCAGGACCTCGTCGAAGCCGATATCCTTCAGCCGCTTCAACCGCTTCCGCGCCTCGTCCGGCGGGCAGATCAGCGAACAATGCGCACCGGCCGCGACCTCGGCTGAACCGGGGCGGTCGGCGAGGTCGATGGCGACATTGGCGAGGACGGCGTTCCTGCCGCCAGCCTCACGGTAGATTTTCATGCCGTATTCGAGATCGTCCCAACTGCTGTAACGGCCCGACGGGGTCCACCCCGCGCATTCCTGTGCCGCGAACGCGATCCAGCGCGGGCTGCGCCATGCACCCATCAGGATCGGCGGCCCGCCCTCGCAGCCCGGCCAGGTGGACAGCGTGCCACCGGAATTGGTCGGCTCCTCCCGCCACGCCTTTTGCATCGCCGCCAGCCCGCGCTTCATCGCGCCGAACCGGTGATCGTAGTCATAGCCCAACAATTCGAAGTCCGCGCGGGTCGACCCGCTGCCGACCCCAAGCATCAGCCGGTTGCCAGACAGTTTCTGCACCGACGCAACCCGGTGCGCCAGTTCGATCGGGTTGCGCAGCGGTATCTGCAGCACGGAGATCCCCAATTCCACCTTCCGCGTCACCGCCGCCAGCACCCCCAGCGCGACCAGCGGATCGATCGTGGGGCGGCCCCGGCCCAGCGAATCACCGACCCAAATTCCCGGGAAACCTCCAGCCTCGATCCGGCGCGCGGCGTCGACCATATGATCGATCAAGCCATCGTACTGTTCCGGGTTGGGGTTGAGACGCAGCATGGTGCCGATCTTCATGGCTTCCTCCTGTTTAATCGCCAGCCTGCCCCAGGTCTGGCCGGCGCGCCAGAGACGTGATTTGCTGACCCTCAAGCCATGCAGGGGAGCCCAAGACCATGCCGCAAGCCGCACTTCGTTCCATTCTTCCAGTTGTCGGCTGGAATGCCGACCGGGCGGATACGGTGACGTTTTCGGGCGCCTCCGACCCGGTGCTGCCCACCCCGTTCCGCATCGCCGATGCCGGGGCGGCGACGCTCGCTGCAACCGGTCTTGCGGCGGCCGATCTTTGGGAACTGCGGTCGGGGAAGAGCCAACCGGTTTCGGTCGATATCCGTCAGGCCACGGCATCGTTGCGCAGCGGGCAGTATATGAAGCTGGGCGATGGGCAGGTCTCACATGCCCGCAACAGCGTGATGGGCATCTACCCCACCAAGGACGCCCGGTGGAGCTACCTCCACTGCAATTTTCCAAACCACCGTGCCGCCGCCCTGAGCGTGCTCGGCGTCGCCGAAGACCGGGACGCCGTTGCGAAGGCGGTGCTGAACTGGAATGCGGCGGATCTGGAGGAAGCAATCATCGCCGCCAAGGGCGCCGGCGGTATGGTCCGCTCCCAGGCCGAATGGGCCGCCCACCCGCAATCCGCCGCCATCGCGGGGTTGCCGTTGATGGAGATCGTCAAGATCGGCGACGCCCCAGCCGAACCGCTCCCGGCGGGGAACCGGCCGTTATCAGGGGTGCGGGTGCTCGATCTCACCCGCGTGCTGGCCGGACCGACCTGCGCCCGGACGTTGGCGGAGCATGGGGCGGACGTGCTGAAGATCACGGGAAAGCATCTGCCCAATATTGGGTATCAGGAATTCGATACGGGGCACGGCAAGCTGTCGGCGCATCTGGACCTGCGGGAGCAGGGGGATGTCGATACCCTGAAAGGGCTGGTCGCGCAGGCCGACGTGTTCTCGCAGGGGTATCGGCCGGGGACGCTGGGCGGGCGAGGGCTGTCGCCGGAGGAACTGGCGGCGATCCGGCCGGGGCTGGTTTATGTCTCGCTTTGCGCGTTCAGTCATGCCGGGCCGTGGGCGTCCCGCCGCGGATTCGATACGGTGGTGCAGACGGTCAGCGGGATCGTACACCGGCAGGCCGAGGTCATTCCGGGGAAGACGCCCGCACCCTATTTCTATCCGGTCTCGGCGATCGATTACTGCACCGGCTACCTGATGGCCTTCGGCGCAATGGTCGCGCTGGGCCGGCGAGCCAGAGAAGGCGGGAGCTGGATGGTGCGGATTTCGCTGGCTCAGGTCGGGAAATGGCTGGTGGACCTGGGGGAGGTGCCGGAGGACGCCGCGCGGGCGGCCCCGGCGGAGTTCACGGCGGAGGAATTGGCAAAATGGTCGATGGTGTCGGATACGCCGGCGGGAAAGCTGCGGCATCTTGGACCGGTCGTCGGGTTACCGCTCACGCCGCCGTATTGGGCGCGACCT
Source organism: uncultured Acetobacteraceae bacterium (assembly GCA_903877125.1). GTDB lineage: Bacteria > Pseudomonadota > Alphaproteobacteria > Acetobacterales > Acetobacteraceae > Rhodopila. The sequence continues at coordinate 14,528 of CAIRCM010000048.1, forward strand.
TCGGTGCCGTTGGGGTTCCATAAGGCGGAGTGGCCAGCGCGGGGTGGGTAACGAAGTTGGGAAAGGGCGATCCGATGGGGGCGGGGTTGGTATGCTTTTTATCAGATGGCGTAACCGTATATCGTGTACCCAGTGTGGACACCCGCGGTGACGGACCTGAGGTCGATCAGTTTACCGGGATTCTGATCGCCAATACTCACAACCCCCGATGTGCTGGTAGCCGTCACCACGCCCGTTTTTGCCGGAAACCGACTTAGCCCATCTTATTCACCGTTCTATTCCGCACACACAAATTATCGTGCCGCGCTTGGCGTAGGCACGCCTTCCCCTCTGCTGGTTTGACCGCGTTTTGGACCATATCTGGCAGGCGCTGGGGGTTGGCTGGCAAGGGAC
>CAIRCM010000049.1 GCA_903877125.1 uncultured Acetobacteraceae bacterium
CCGACGGTCGCGGCGAAGTGCCGAGCGTGGGTGATGAGGGTGGCGAGGACGCGGAGAACAGCCCCGATACGCCCAGGGATGGGGCGGGGTTTGGTGGTAGGCGGGGTGGGTGGGGCTGTTCGTGTCATTCGGGTTGAACGTAGCAGGGTCAAAGGAACAAATCAAGAACTTTATGACCGGCATTCCCCACCCGCCGCAAATTTTCAAACCGGCCCACCCTCCTGCGTCACCAGAACCTCCGCCCGCAAGCGGTGCACCAGACTGCCCCGATGCGCGGTGTCATTGCTGCGCAAATATGCCCGCGCTGTCGCGGGCAAAGGCGGTGCGAAGGTCCGCCGGTCCATCCAGGCGGCCGCCAGGATCGCGCGGGGTGTCTGCAAGACCATCCCGTTGCACGCGCCCTTGACCAGATAACCGCCGATCCGCGGCAGCAGACGCCACCAGGGCGCACCGTATTTTCGCTCGATATACAAACGATTGCGCACGAACTGGAACCACCGCCGCCCGGTCCAGGTCACCCTTTGCTCGGCGGCCACCTTGTGGCGGATCGCGAGATCGCCGCGATAGCGCACGCGCCATCCCCGAGCGAGCGCGCGCAGGCAGAAATCGTATTCCTCCCAGCAGAAGAACAACGCGGGGTCGTAGCCGCCGGCGTCGATCCAGGCCGCTCGGCGGATCGCGTGCCCGGCGCCGACGAAGGTGGTTGCGAGGAAGGAACCGCCGGCCCGCGGCAGCAGCCCGCGCGGATAGCCCCACGATGTCGCATCGTCCTCGCCGGTGCCATGGTTCAGGATACGGCAACCGATCGCCGCCATATCCGGCTCCTCGTCCAGCGCCGCCACCATGCGCGACAGTGTGTTCGTCTCGGCGAATACGGCATCGTTGTCGATACCCGCGATCATCCGCCCGTGGCCGAAGGCGCTGGCCCGGTTGCGTCCCTCGGCCACGCCCAGATTGCGATCCGCGCGCAGCAGCGTCGCATCGGTTCGGCCAGCGACGGTGGCCCCGAGCCAGACCAGATTTTCAGGGGCAGACCCTTGGTCGAGGATGGTAACGTGGCGCGACACCCCGGTTTGGTCCAACGCCGAGCGAATGGCCGCCACGGTGTCTTCGAGCCGGTCGAGCGCGAGGATGATCACATCGACGTCGTAAGCCGTCGTCGGCGGCTGCGTCGCACCGGCGACGTGGGAGATCGTGTATTTCGCCATCACGACGCCCCCCTCACCGGTGGCACCGCCAGATAGGCCAAGCGTTTCATTTCCTTCCTCCCGCGCGAAACGACATCCAGCACCAGACCGCAACCCAGCGACATAAAGCCCAGCAGTACCAGACCGGTCGCCAGCACCGCGGTCGGCAATCGGGGCACCAGGCCGGTGTGCAGAAATTCGGAGATCACCGGCAGCCCCAGCGCACAGCCCGTCGCAACCAACGCCAGCATCCCACAGGCGAAGGACTGCAACGGCCGTTCCTGCTCGATCAATGTCAGGATGGCCCGCAGGATGCGAAACCCGTCGCCGATGGTGTTGAGCTTCGATTGCGACCCGGCGGGACGGCCACGATACGCGGTGCGAACCTCGCCCACGGGCATGTTCAGGGCCAGCGCGTGCACAGTGAACTCGGTTTCGGTTTCGAACCTTGTCGCCAAGGCGGGAAAGGATTTCACGAAGCGGCGGCTGAACACGCGATAGCCGGACAGCATGTCGCTGACGCCGTTGCCGAAGACGAGCCGCACCATGCCCGTCAGCGCGGTGTTGCCAAGCTGGTGACCGCGCCGGTAGGCCTCGGTCTCCACCGGGATACGTGCGGCGGTGACCATGTCGAGCTGGCCTTCGGTCATCATCCGCAACATTCCGGGCGCTGCCGCCGGGTCGTAGGTGCCGTCGCCGTCCACGAGAACGAACATATCGGCGTCGATGTCGGCGAACATCCGACGCACGACATGGCCCTTGCCCTGCAGACGCTCCCGCCGCACCACCGCGCCGGCCGCCCGAGCCTCCAGCATCGTGCGGTCGGTGGAGTTGTTGTCGTAGACGTAGACCGTGGCGTGCGGCAGCGCACGCAGGAAGCCCGCGACCACACCGCCGATGGCGGCTTCCTCGTTGAAGCAGGGGATCAGCACCGCGACCGCCGGCCCCTGCGGCCGCAAAGCCGTCGGCAAGTCCGGCAGCGGTTCGGCTTTCCAATCGGTTCGGGCCTTCGGCAGCACGGCGGCGTCGGCGAGTACCCGCAGATCGGCCCGTTCGAGCGTTTCGGACATGGTCGGCTCCCGCGCTCAGTAGGCGTTGAACATGCGCGCGACGACGGGGAGCGTGCGCAGGAGGATCGCGAGATCGAGACGCAACGACCACGTTTCGATATATTCCAGATCGGCGGCGACGCGGCGGAGCAGTTTGATTTCGGTATCGGTTTCACCGCGCCAGCCACGGATTTGCGCCAGGCCCGTCATGCCCGGCTTCACCCGATGGCGGGCGGCATATTGCGGCGTGACATCCTCGAACAACCGTCCGCCGGCGCGCGTGCCCGGTGCGTGCGGACGCGGGCCGACCAGGGACATCTCGCCGCGCAGCACGTTGATGAATTGCGGGAGCTCATCGAGGGAACTGCGCCGCAGCCAGGCGCCCACGCGGGTCACGCGGGGGTCGTTGCGCACCGCCTGGCTGAGGCCACGCGGTTCGGGCGCGTATCGCATGGTGCGAAATTTCCACATCGTGAACGGTTGGCCATCCCGCCCGATCCGCGGCTGGCGGAACAGGATCGGCCCCGGACTGTCCAGCCAGATCGCCAGCGCTATCGGCAACATGATGAGGGGCGCGAGGGCCAAGCCCAGCAGGGCGCCCGCGATGTCGATGCCGCGCTTCAGCCGCGCCTGCCAAGCGCTGGGAACCGGCGGCAAATAGAGCCGGGAAGCGTAGGAGATTGGATGGAAGCCCGAGACTTCCTCGGGCACCAACATCCGGTCCGTGTAGTTGCCGTGCGTGTCGAACATGCGCCCACCACCTGCGTTGATCGCGATGGGAGGACTGTCGGGCCGTAAAGGTTATCAAAAGGTTAACGGCTCAGACCGGGGTATGCCGGAATTTTCGATTTGGCCGATTTATTTCGGGACTGCGTGAACACACAACGAACGACTGCCGGCTGTATGGGTTCAGCGGAACACAACCCTGCGCGAGAGGTGAAAATTGACGAACATCCCCGCGATGGCGCCGGCACTGGTGGCAATCACCGGCTGCCTCGCCGCGACCGCCACGAAGGTGACCAGCAATGCGTAGGTGCCTCGGTTCAAGGCAAAGCCGGCGAGGTTGGTGAGCATGAAGCGGCCCCATTGATGGTGCGCCGGGCCGCTGCCTTGCCCGCGGAAGGTCCATATCCGGTTCAGCAGCCAGTTGAGGCTCGCAACCACGACGTAGGCGATCAGTCCGGCCCCGTACAACCCGCAACTGCCGCGCAAGGCGTAGACGGTGAGGGTGTCGATGACCAGGCCGGACAGTCCGACGAATCCGAATTTCACGAATTGCGCCAAGGTCGCCACGCGCTCGGCGGTGGCATGGACGCGCAGGCCGCGCGGCAGATGGTGGGTGAGGCGAAGGATCAGGGCTTCCATGGGCCGCCTTATAGCGGTCCATCGCGGTGCGGGGTAACCTACTGCCATGAACGATCAGCGCACGGTCACCGTCCATATCGATTTCAAAAGCCCTTAGGCAACGCGCAAAAATTACCGCTCCAAGTCGCGGCGGTCTCGTTACATCGATAGGGGTCGGCTCGTCCGGGCAACCTGTTGTGGCAGTGTGCCGCTATAGGTGGCCCGGACGAGCCGGGCCATGACGATTTGGGAGTGGTCGGGCGACTATCGGGACTTCACCGGGCGATTGCCGAAACTGGCCTGCGGGACGCCCCGGTTCAGCGACAGGTGGGTGTGCACGCCCAACCAGACACCGTCCCGCTTGTGAAACACCATGGTCGCCCGTCCCGGACGGTCGAAGCGCGACCCGTCCTCATGGAACCCGGTGCTGGTCCATGGTGCCACGACGACCGCCATCGAGCCGTCATCGGCCGCCAGGACATGGGTGGACTCCAGCACGAAGCGGAAATCGTCGGTCCGCGGCCACACATTGTCCCACTGGGTATTCACCCACGCCTCCAGGCTCGGCAGCACGTCCTGGTGCGTGCCGAACGCGAGGATATCCTTGTGGAACAGGGGTTTGGCGGGCGCATAGTCGACGGCGCGGACGTAGGCGGAGAATGTCTCCAGCCAGCGATGGAAGAAGTCCCGGGTGGTGGCATCGGCCTTGGGCAATCCGGTCATTCCGCTGCTCCCCATGCTGTGCGCCGGCGGGAACGCCACTCGCTTGCCAGGCCCATCAGCGACGTGGCTACCATGAAGCACACCGAGGAGTAGAAGACCCAACGCGGCAGGTTGTGATCCATGATCCAGCCGCCGATGAGGGGACCGACGGTGCCACCGATGTTAAAGCCGGTGGTGACGATGCCGAACACCCGGCCGAACGCGCCGGGGGGCGAGGCGGCGCGCACCAGCATGTCGCGGGAGGGGGAGATCATGCCCGACAGGAACCCGGCCACGATCATGGCCAGCGTCAGCAGGATCGGCCCGAGATCGACGGTTCCCACGAGCAGGATCAGGACCGCCGCGCCGCCGAATCCGGCCGCGGCCACATCGCCATGCCGCCGTGTGGCGTCGGCGATAAAGCCCCCGGCCAACACGCCGATGGCGGTGGCGAACAGGAACCCGGACAGCGCCACATTCGCGGCCGACAACGTGATCCCGTAAAGCGAGGTCAACGCCACGGCGGAGTAGTTCGTCAGTGCCCCGCTGCTGAGGCTGAGCAGGGTGAAGAAACCCACGAGGCCGATCACCGCGGGCGTCAACAGGCCACGCATCGGAATATGCGCCGAGCCCTGCGGCGTGCTCGCGGTCACTGCTCGGTCGAGCCAACCGGCCGCCAGCAGCGGCATCGCGACGACGATCGCCAGGACTCCCGAAGCGGCGATCGCCGGGCCGATGCCCCAGACCCGTGCCATGGCCAGCATCGCGATCGGTGCCACGGCGCTCCCCAGAAATCCGGCGAAGGTGTGGATCGAGAACGCCCGGCCCAGCCGCGCGGGTTCGATGACGGAACCGAGGATCGCGTAGTCGGCGGGGTGATAGACCCCGTTCGCGATGCCCAGCAGCACCGAGGCGCAAAGCATCCAAACGTAATTCGGGAACAGCCCGAGGGAGACGTAGGCGAAGCCGCCAAGCAGGAGTCCCGCGATCAGCACTCGGCGAGCGCCGAAGCGATCGGTGGCGTAGCCCATGGGGGTTTGGATCAACCCGCTGGTGATGTTGAACAATGTCAGCGCGAAGCCAAGCTCCACGTAGCCGACGCCGAGCGTGGCTTTCAGCATCGGGAACAGCGGCACCAGCACGAGATAGTGGAAGTGGCTTACCAGATGCGCCAATGAAATAAGGCCGAGCGCATGACGCTCGGCGGCTTTGGGTGATTTTGGCATTAGGCGAAGGCCTTCCTGATGCGACCCCAGTCCTCGATCGCGTGTTCCTGTCCGGGGGTGATGGGCATGACGAACTGGTTCCAGCCGGCCGAGCGCAGCGCCTCGATCCGTTGCTTCAGTTCCTGTTCGGTGGCGGTGAAGGTGGTGCGGCGGATGAGTTCGGCGTCGACGAAGGGTTTTTCCTCGGGCTTGACGAAGACGAAGTGGCCGCGATGGTTCATCAGATAGCGGGCATCCGCCGGTTCGAATGTCCGGGCCTTGGCGATATAGCCGTCGATGCTGCGCTGGGTGGATGGCGGGACGGGGGAGGTGTTCTTCCACCCCTCCATGTCCAGATCGGCGGCGCGGTGCAGCAGGACGGCAGCGCGCGGGCCGGCTTGCGCCATGGCGCGGGGCGAATCAGCGGCCTCCCCCGGTTCCAGAACGCAGCCGCAGACCCAGGCCGTGGTATAGAGGTCGGCGACGTCGCGGCCGGCTTCGATCCAGTCCTTGCGCATCCCGTTCAGCCCCTCGATCGCACCGTCCACGTCCTGGATGAAGGATTTCCAGGCGGCCCCGAGCTTGGCGACGAGTTTCTGCGATTTGGGTCCGTAGGCGGAGACGTGCAGCTTCACGGGGTCATCGATGTTGATCAGCTTCGCATCGGGATTGAGGAAGCGGATTTTCCGGCGCTTGCCTTCGATGGTTGTTTCGGGCGTCTCGCCGTTCAGCAGGCCGTAGACGACACGGATGTACTCCTCCATGTCGGCCAGTTTCATTCCACCGAGGCCCATTGCCCGCCGGGCGGTGAAGCCGGTGCCGACACCGAAATCGATTCGTCCCGGCGCCATGGCGTTGAGCGTGGCGAAGGCATTGGCTGTGACCGGCGCGATACGGTTCGAGGGCACGAGCACGCCGGTGCCAAGCCGAATTTTCGACGTCTTGAGCGCAGCCGCACCCATTGCGACGAAGCAATCGGCGGTGATCATCTGGGTGTCGTAGAACCACGCATGGGTGAAACCCAGCGCTTCGGCACGTTCGACGAGTTTCCATGAGTCGTGCGACGTGGCGATGCCGATGCCGAAATCCATTCTTAACGCCCCTCCTCACCGGGTCTTCGATAGCATGGTTTTGCTGGCAGGCCCAGGACGGTGCATGCTGGCATGATGGCGCCGCGGTCGGGGCGGCTTGCGTATCACTACCCAAATTTCATTAAAATTGATAAAAAATCCATTTTATTATACCATTTTGCATGCTATTGAACTCATCAGATGATGTCCCCCTCGTCGAGAATTAGGAATGCGCGCGCAAATGGCCTGGACACGGCCCTTACAGATTGGATTGATGCTGTTGCTGGCGAGCGTCTGCGCGCTGGCGGCGCCGCCCGCTCATGCGCTCGATAAGCAGATTGCAACGATATCGAACGAAGATGGCGTCGTTGTCGCGACGTTCACCGATCGGGCCGACGATGCCGCCTTACTGGCGGCAATCCCGGAACTGATCGCGCAAGGCGTCCAGGCCGTCAGCCTGCGTGGCACCCCGGTGCATGACATGACGCCGCTGGAACGCCTCGTGCATTTGAAATCGTTGGATATCTGCGGTTCCCTGGTGCGCAGCGTCGGACCTTTGGCCAGTATTTCGGGCCTGAAGTCGATCAACCTTCAGTTTCTGCCGGTCAGCGACCTCACCCCATTGGCCGGTCTGACAGATCTGGAATCCCTCAATCTCGGTGGAACCGAGGTACGCGACCTGACGCCTCTCGCGAAATTGGCGCACTTGCATGAACTGGTGCTCGCGGTGACGAAAGTCACCGATCTCAGCCCGCTCAAGAACCTGTGGCAGATGACGACACTCGATCTGGGCAGCACGTCGGTCTCGGACATCTCGCCGCTGGCGGGTATGATAGCGATGCGGGACCTCAATCTGAACGGCACGCTGACCTACGATGTTCGGCCGCTGCGCAATATGACCGAACTGCGGACGCTGAACCTGGTCGGCACGACCGTTCGCGACATCTCACCGCTCGCACAGTTGCGGAAACTCGAGACCCTCGACCTGGAGGGTACGTCCGTCGACAGTGTCGCACCTCTGGCGGGCTCGGTCTCCCTGAAGGCGATCAACCTTGGCGGATCGAAGGTGACCGACGTGACACCATTGAAAAATATTCCGGGACTCATCATCCGTCGGTGATCTATCGTCAAGACGGCTGCGATATCTTCCAGACAGAAGGGGGACCTGGGCGGGCGATGAGGGGTAACGGCCTAAGGTTCCGTTTCGGACGGCATTTGGTCAGCGTGTGCGCCCTGATCATGGCGATGGCATCCGCACGCGCCGAAAGCGCCGTGCTGTTCTGGAACGCGGAAACAAACCGGGCCATTCAGCAAACGTCCATGGACCCGTTCATGGCCACGCGGGCCCTGGCGTTGGAGAGTATCGCGGTCTTGGACACGCTGCGCTCCGCGGCCGATCGGCCGGGTTTTCTGGTGCGGTTGCCGGCGCCGGCCGGGGTTTCGCCCATGGTCGCGGCCGACGCGGCAGCCCACACGATGCTGGTGTATTTGTTCCCCGCCCGCAGGGCCGCATTGGATGCCGTGTTCATACGTTCGCTCGCGGCGTATCCGGCCGATGACGCGCGGGCGCGCGCCGAAACGTTCGGAACCGCCATTGCCCGAGCCATCATTGCCATCCGCGATCGCGATGGCTGGGACCGCACCGGCACCGTCATAACCGGTAACGCACCTGGGCAGTGGCGCCCCACACCGCCGCGGTTTCTCCCGCCGCTCGATCCGCAATGGGCGGCGCTTACCCCATTCACATTGCGGTTCCAGGGGCAGTTTCGCCCAGCCGCTCCCCCCGCCCCCGGCACGGCCGCCTTCGGCAGCGCCCTCGCGCTGACAGCTTCCATCGGCGGCGCACATTCGCGGTCCCGCACCGCCGATCAAACCCAGGCCGCGCATTACTGGAGCGATGCAATCGGTACTTATGCGCCGGCGGGCCATTGGAACGCCATTGCCGCCGACGCGCTGCGGGCCAGAACCCAGGACCCGATGCGGCAAGCGACGGTGTTGGCCGCGTTGAATATCGCCGTGGCCGATGCGGCGATCGCCATGGCGGATGCCAAATACACATTCACGGTGTGGCGCCCCATCACCGCGATCCGGGAGGGTGACGCCAATTTCCTGGCTCAACCCGATTGGACGCGACTGCTCGAAACACCCAACCACCCCAGCTACCTGTCAGGCCATTCCGTCTTCAGCGGTGCGGCGGCGACGGTGCTGACCGCGGAATTCGGATCGATGGGCTTCCAAGCGGGAAGCGCGAGCACGCCGGGGATAACGCGCCGCTTCGCCAGTTTCGACCAAGCGGCCGAGGAAGTCGCGGACAGCCGGCTGTGGGGCGGCATCCACTACAAATTCGATAATGACAACGGTCTGGCAACGGGCCGCGCGGTCGGCAAATGGGCGCTGGACGTGTTCCGGCACCCCGAGGGTCACCGCGCCCCGATGATCATTCTGGATGCCGCCGCAATGGCAGGCCTTGCGATCGACGCCGACGCACCGGTTCAAGCCGTCGAGGTGAGCCTGGATGGAATGCCTGCCGTGACGGTGCGGGTCGACGCGGATGGCCATTTCACCCTGCCGACCTGTTCGAAAGGTCGGCACACGATGGCCGTAACGGCCAGGGACGCCAACGGCCAGATCGCGACGGCATCAACGACGGTGAACGGCGGTTAACCGCCTTTGGTACGCTCCGCGATCTGTCGCACTGCCAGCTTGGCGGTGAGGATCGCACCTTCCTGCCAACCGGACAGCCAGGTGAGCTGATCGCCGGCCTGGAAAAGCCGGTTCTCCTGCGGCGCGGCAACAACCGGCGCGTTGTCCTTGAAGGCCTGGCTGCCCTCATCGACGAACCCCATCTGCAGGTGTTCCATCCTTTCCCAGGCGATCGCGACGCCGTGCATCAGCTTTTTGCCCTGGCCCGGATGCATTTTTTCAATCGCGGCCCGCGAAATTTCCAGCCGCTCGGCGATCGGCTTCGAATCGAATTCCGCTGCCTTGTCCCCCGTCATGTAAGCACCGGTGAGAACGCCCAGCCGGCTGAGGAAGCCATCGGAGGGGTACCAGACCTGATCGGCCAGACCATCGACCCAGGAAATGCCGCCATAGATCTGATCGTTCTGTTCCCAGAATCGCTCTGCCTGCCAGCCCACCTTCCCCGCCTTGGCGATCGGGATCGCGGCTGCTGCTTTCATATAGGCCGCGTCGAGATTGGTCTTCATGCCGGCAAATATAGGCATCGGAATGGTGGACACGACGTAGTCGACTTCCAGCGACGCGTGGCCGTTGATGCCGATCACGACCGACGCCGGCTTCATTTCGATACTGTCCACCCGGGCGCGATAACGCACCAGATTGGCGACGGTACGGCTGGGCGTGTGTCGCAGCTTCTGGCGCATGAAGCCTTTCCAGAACATGTCCATCCCGCCGGTGGGCTGCAAAAGTGTGCTTTGCCAGTAGTAGCGCGTTTCCCGGAAGACCGAGTCCTGCCACACTTTCGATTTCAGCAGATCGTCCATCGACAATGGCGGCAACGGATTGGGGGGCGGCAACGGATTGGGGGGCGGCACCAGCAGTCCGGGCGGATCGATATAGCCCGCCCGCCCCGTCGCATTCGTGTAGGTCAGCGGATCCGGCTTCGCGGCATCGCCCGACAGCCCCCGGAATTCCTTCAACATCGCAGACAGATCGAGGTTTTGCGGCGCACCCGATCGTTTCATGCACTGATCGAACATCGCCGCCACCTGGCCGCGCAGATCGTTCACGATACGACCGACCGGCATCGGTTGCTTGACCGCCCCTTCCGGCGTGCCGCGCGTATCGAGGTTCGTCCGACCGCCAAAAATATATGGCTCCAGCTTGACGCCCAGTTCGCGACAATAGTCCACGACATCGACATGATGCTGCGGGATCCGCCCGGGGCCGGCATTCATCCAGCCATCGTCTTCGAACGTGCAGGTCTGCTCGGGTCCGCCCATCTCCTGGAACCTGTCGCCCTTGCGCAAGGTCAGGCTGCGTCCGCCCGCGCGTTCGGACGCTTCGAGGATCGCCACCTCGAAGCCCAATTTCTGCAGCTCATAGGCGGCGCAAAGCCCGCCGACACCGGCACCGAGGACCGCGACACGTACACCCTTGCCCAAGGTCGGGGGGAACGCGGGCATTGAGGCCGCGACCGCCCTGGGCAGCGACATCGCCTCGTATGCCGCGACCACGCCGGCGATTCCGCGCAGCAGCCGACGGCGGGTGGGATCGTTTACGCGCATCGTTCGCAGCTCCCGGCTTGTCAGTTTCTACAAAGAAACCTTACCGGGAATATGTCGTGCCGTCACGCATCGCCTTGCGCCCGCCGCGGCTTGGGCACGGTGCCGATAATGTCCTGCTGGGCCAGCCGCTCCAGGTCCGCCGCATTCAATCCCAATATCCCCTTCAGAATCGCCGCATTGTCCTGCCCGAGCGTCGGCGCCGCTCGGCGGATTGGGTAGGCGTGGGGACCTTCGCGCCATGCCGCGGACGATTGCCAGTGCGGACCGATGAAGGGCCGGTCGATCCGGTGCCAAAATCCGCGCGCCGCGAGATGCGGGTCCAGGTGCAAATCGCCCGGCCGTCGCACGACACCGGCGGCGACGCCGGCCGCCTGCAGCCGGTTCATCGCGTCGTCCGCCGGGCGCTGTATCGTCCAGGCGGAGATCGCCGCCTCCAGCGCTTCTTCCCGAGCGCGCCGTTCGCTTGCGGTGAGGTTCGCGAGGTCGGGGCGGCCCAGCACGGCGCAGGCGGCCCGCCATTGGGCGTCGTCGCATACCGCGATCGCCACCCATTCGTCGTCTCCGGCGCAACGAAAGGCACCGTGGGGGACGTAGACGCGATGGCGGTTGCCGATGCGCGGGGATGTCGTTCCCAACGCCGATTGTTCGATCAGCGATGGTGCCACCAGCGGCAGCATGCACTCGACCTGCGAGATATCGATGTTCTGGCCTTGCCCCGTGCGTTGCTGGTGCAACAGCGCGACGATGAGCGCGGCGGCGGCGTTGAACCCACCCACGGGATCGCCATAGGCGGTCTGGTTCATCACCGGCGGATGATCGGCCGATCCGGTCAGCGTCGGCAATCCCGAGGCATGTTCCAGGGTCGATCCGTAGGCGCGACAGTCGCTCCAGGCATTACCGGACCCGAAGGCCGGCATCGACAACATCACCAGTCCCGGACGGACATCCTTCAGCACGCTGTAGTCCAGACCGAGCTTGCGCAGCACATCGGCGGAGTAGTTCTCGATCACGGCGTGCGATGTCGCGACGAGCCGTTTCAGCAGCGCCACACCCTCGGGGTTCGCGAGGTCCAGCGTCACATCCAGCTTGTTGCGGTTCATGAGCTGGAACCAGGGGATTTTCTCGTATTTCTGTTCGGCGATGAACGACGCGCGCAGGTCGGTGCCGCGCCACCAGTCGGGATACTGGCATGCCTCGACCTTGATGATTTCCGCGCCGAGCTCCCCCAGATGCCGCGCGGCGGTCGGTCCGGCCCACCCCATGGTCAGATCGACGATCCGCAAGCCCTGCAAGGCACCGGAACCCGCTGGCGCCGGTGCGGCCGGTTTGGGCAAAGCGGGCACCGACCAGATCGCATGATCTTCACCGGCCAAGGGCGCGGTGCCGCCGGATAGGGGCGGCGTGCCGGTCAGGAACTGCGGCAAGCGCGGCGCCTCGAACGCTTCCTCGCCGATGCGGACGGGGACGAAGGCACCGCGCTCGCGATGGACATGCTGCTCCAGCAATGTCGCCATGTCCGGCACGACCGCCATCGGCAGCTTGTAGTCCAGTGCGAGGGCAAACCATTCCTCGGCGGTTTTGGTCGCCCAGACCGGCTGGAACAGCGCATCGATCTCCGCCGACGCGGCGAGCCGGTCGGTGTTGAGCGAGAACCGCCTTTCCTTCGCCAGATCGGGCATCCCCAGCATCGCGCAAATGCCCCGCCATTGGCCGGGGGTGACGATGGTGACGCCGATCAGGCCCTGTTTCGTTTCATAGATTCCCACTGGATAGTTGCGGCCGAACCGGTTGATCCCCGGGCGCTTGCGCGACCCGCCGGCATCCCAGGCGACCGCGGCTTCGTATTCCGCGACGTTCACCGCTGTCTCATGGATGCTGACCGAAAACCGGCGGGCGCCCCTGTCCCGCCCGTAAAGGCCGGATGCGGTCGCGATGAACGCGGCGAGACCGGCGATGGGTCCCTGCTGGCATTCGGTCGCGAGGATTGGCGGCCCCTCGGCCGAGCCAGTCAGTGCCACCAGGCCGGCGAGGGCGCGCGCAACAGCCTCGGTCCCGGCGAAGCTGGCGTAGGGGCCGTGTTCCCCGAACCAATCGACGGCAGTGATCGTCAGGCCGGGGTAGCGGGCCGCGAGATCGTCACGGGTGCGATCGGTCAGCAGCACGTCGGCGCCGGGCAGCAGCGCGCCGATGGCCGCGGGCGTATCGGTCACGCTTTTCTTGTTGGTATTGAGCCAGGCGAAAACCCCGCTCTCCCCGTTCGCCAGGATCGGCGGCATTGTGCGCAGCGGATCGCCGCCGGGCGGTTCCAGCTTGATCACATCGGCACCGAAATCGGCGAACAGCTTGCCGCAATAATCCAGCGCTATGCCGGACCCTTGCTGCAGAACGCGGTAACCTCTCAGGGGCATGATTTCGGTCTCGTCACGGGCGCATGGTGAAAAACGACTGGCCTGGGGTGCGCAGCGGCGCCACCAGATTGGCCCATTCGCACAGCAGCGGCCGGGTATCGCGGGGATCGATGATTTCCTCGATCAGGAAGGCCTCCGCCGACCGGAAGGGGGAGCGCAGACGTTGCAGACGGTCTTCGATTTCCGCCAGCTTGGCGGCGGGATCATCCGCGGCCGCGATTTCCGCTCGGTATGCGGCCTCCACGCCCCCTTCGAGCGGCAGGGAACCCCAGTTGCCGGATGGCCAGGCGTAACGGACGCATGGATGGGTGTGCGGGAGATGCGCGCCCCCGCCGACGCCGAATACGTTGCGGACGATGATCGGGCACCAGGGCACGGTTGATTGGTGGATGGCGCTGACGGCGGCGACGGCGTGGCGCATGGTGGCGGTCGACTCCGCCTCCAGCCCCACCGCGAAGCCGAAACAATCGACCAGATGGACCACCGGCAGATGGAAGGTTTGGGCCAGATCGACGAAGCGGGTGATCTTGCGCGAGGCTGCCGCCCCCCAAGCGCCGCCGCCATACAGCGGGTCCCCTGCCAGGATCGCCACCGGCCAGCCGTCGAGGCGGGCAAATCCGGTGATGATCGCCCGTCCGAAGCCTTTGGACAGTTCCATGAAACTGTCCCGGTCCACCACGGCATCGATGATTTTCCGCATGGAATAGGCACGGCGGCTGCTTTTTGGCACCGCGTGGATCAGGAAATCGTCCCGGCGTTCGGGATCGTCGGTCGGTGTGACCCGGGGCGGCAGTTCCCAGACCGAGGATGGCAGGTAGGACAGGAAGCGGCGGACCCGAGCAAAGGCTTCTTCCTCGCTGTCCACGGCGTCGTCGACGGTGCCCGCGCGGACCTGGACCTCGTGTCCGCCGAGCTCCATTTTCGTACGCTTTTCGCCCAGGCGCTCCACCACCGGGGGGCCGGCGGTGAAGACGGCCGAGGTATCTTTCACCATGAGCGCGTAATGGCTCGCGGCGAGCCGCGCGGCGCCCAGCCCCGCGACCGATCCCAGGCCCAGCGCGACGACCGGCACGCGGCCCATATTCTGGGCGCACAGCCACAGGCCGGAGCTGTGCCCGATGCCGCCGGGGAGGTTGGCGTGCCCGGTGGTCTCGATCGTTTTGACCGAACCGCCGCCGCCCGATCCCTCGATCATGCGGATCAGCGGGATGCGGAATTCGCCGGCCATCATCTCCGGCATTTGGTATTTGTGCCGGATGGATGCGTCCGCGGAGCCGCCGCGGACGGTGAAATCGTCGCCGAAAATCACCACTGGTCTGCCGTCCACGCTGCCGCGACCGAAGACCCCGTTGCCCGGCATGAAATCGGTCATGATCTTCTGGGTGGAATCGTAGGTTGCCTTGCCGGCGATCGAGCCTACTTCCAGGAATGTTCGGGGATCGAGCATGGCATCGATCCGCTCCCGCACCGTCAATTTACCGGCTGCGTGCTGGCGGGCGATGCGCTCCGGCCCACCCATCTGGCGGGCGATGCGCTGGCGTTCGCGCAATTCGGCGAGTTCCGGCTCCCAGCCGATCATCTGTTCCATTCGGTGTTCCATTGCGATCGGGCGTTTCCCGGCGCGATGGAACCACCCGCGGGATGCGCGGTCAAACCGGCGGCGCGCCGACGTCCCCGGCGACGATGCGTCTTTGTCCGTCCGGCGTGTCCAGCAGGAGGGCGCCGTCATCGTCGAGGCCGGCGTAGGTGCCATCGATGGGGTGGTTCCCGCCGCCCGCACGCAATGGCGTTCCAATCGCAGGGCCGCGGGCGATCCAGGCGTCGCGGATGGGGGGAAATCCTTCTGCCTGCCAAGCCGTCAGGTAGGCGGCGAGGCGTTCCAGCAGAATGTCGCGCGCGGCGTCCACGCTCGCGATTCCACCGGCCGAAGCCAGCGTGGTTGTCTTGTAGGCCACATTGTGGGGCGCCAGCAGCACGTTCAGACCGACACCGACGATCACCGCGTCCTCGGCGGTTTCCAGCAGGATTCCGGCGATTTTCCCGCCATCCACGAGCACATCGTTTGGCCATTTCAATGTTGCGCGCAATTGTCTGGGCAACAGCTTGTCGACCGTATCCGCTACGGCCACCGCGGTGACGAAGCTCAATTCCGGCATGCGGGCCGGCGCGGTGGGGAGGCGCAACAGCACGGACATGTAAAGATTGCCCGGCGGGCTGAACCAGGCCCGTTCGCGGCGCCCCCGTCCGGCTGTTTGTTCGTCGGCATGTACCACGGTGCCATGAGGCGCGCCCAGCAGCGCCTGACGGCGCGCTTCGTCGTTGGTGGAGCCGACTCGTTCGAGGTGTTGGATCGTGAACATGGCTAGCCCATCTTATTCACCGTTCTATTCCGCACACACAAATTATCGTGCCGCGCTTGGCGTAGGCACGCCTTCCCCTCTGCTGGTTTGACCGCGTTTTGGACCATATCTGGCAGGCGCTGGGGGTTGGCTGGCAAGGGA
>CAIRCM010000050.1 GCA_903877125.1 uncultured Acetobacteraceae bacterium
CGACTTCCGCTGCGCGGAGCTTGAAAAGTCGTGGTTGCCGGCATTCGCCGGCATGACGATATGGGTCGGGCCACGAGTCAGGGTTTCGCGCGGTTGGTATAATCTGTTAAAGAAATCTCAATTTGACGAAAATCGTGATCTTCGCAACCGGATCGCCGGTGCTGGTCGATGTCGAGGAAAGCATCGCCCGCGCCGGCCTGGAAATCGCGGCCGGCATCCGGAACCGGGACCTGTTCAGTTATTTGTCAGACACGACCCGCCTCATTGTGCCCGGGATGGTCGATGAGACGATAACATCTGTACCTTTTCTGATCCCACTGTTCGCCCCCGCCAACCGTCTGGTCGCCTACCAGGAAGCAACGTGCCTGGGCTTCGCCCATCCCCATACGCTTGTCGATCCAACCGCGATCGTCCCGCGCACCCTCGACCTCGGCGCCGGCACCTACATCAACGCAGGTTGCCTCCTCGGCGCGAAAAGCTGCCTCGGCGCGTTCGCCTTCGTGAACCGGGGCGCCAGCATCGGCCACCACGCGGCAATCGGCGATTTCGTCTCGATCGGGCCCGGCGCCGTCATCGCCGGTCAGGTCACCATCGGCGACGGCGTGATGATCGGCGCCGGCGCCACCATCCTGCCCGGCATTTCGATCGGGGACCGCGCCGCGATCGGTGCCGGTTCGGTGGTCACCCGCGATGTACCGCCCGGCTGCCGCGTCGTCGGCAATCCCGCGCGTGGAGAAACAGCCTGATGTCGCAAGGACTTCCCATCATCATCGGCCGTCCCGGCGACCCGCCGCCGACGGTGTCGGTGCTGGTGAAGTCCTACAATCACGCCGCCTATGTCCGCCAGACGATCGACAGCATCCTGACCCAGTCGTTCCAGGATTTCGAAATCGTCGTGACCGACGATGCCTCCACCGACGGCACCGCCGATATCGTCCGGTCCTATCGCGACCCCCGCATCAAGCTGGAGGTCTCGCCCGTCAATCTCGGCATCTCCGGCGCCATGAATGCCACCATCGCCCGCGCTCGGGGACGTTATCTGGCGATCCTGAACTCGGACGACTGGGCCTTACCCGATCGCCTGAAACAGCAGGTGTCCTTCCTGGACAGCCATGACGACGTCGCGCTGGTCTTTGGCCAACCACGGATCGTGGGGGAGCACAACGAACCCGCGACCGCCTATAACGATTTCGCTCGCCCATTGCGATTTCGCGACATGTCGCGCTTTACCTGGTTGCGGGATTTCTTCGTCAACGTCAATTGCCTGTCGGCGCCCACGGCGATGATCCGCCGCGAGGCTTATAAAACGGTCGGCCCCTACGATCGCCGGCTTACGAATATGCAGGATTTCGATATGTGGATCCGGATGCTGATCGCCGGGTTCAACATCCATCTGCTCCCCGAGGAAGTCACGGCGGTGCGAATCCGCGCCGATGGCGGGAACATGAGCGCACCGAACCTCGACAGAAATAATCGGTCCGGTTATGAACTGATCAAGATCTTGTGGCACTACGCGCGGATGGACGAACGGCTCCTGGAAAACGTTTTCGGGTCATTACTTCTGCTGCCACGCACCGACGGGCGCCCGGCGCCGCTGCGACTGGCCGAACTGGCCTTGCGCGACGGGCGTCCGGAGTATGACGTCTTCGGTTTGGACCTGCTCCATGAACACGCCACCGAGCAGGCGGATTTCGATTGGTTGCGGGAACTGACGGCCGCGCGCGATCCGCGCGGGGTGCGCCGCATCGCCGGACTGCTGGATACCGTGGCGGCGCTGAAACGGACTTGATTTACCCCTTCTTCAATCCCCAGAACGCCGGATACGGCGTCCGCACGATCCCGGCGATGTTTTCCCGATAGGCCGTCGGCATCGTGACCTGTCCCAAGGGTATCCCCGGCACGAACTCGAATGCCCGCCGCTGAATCCGCTCCGCCGCCGCAAGCTGTGCCCCGAGGTCCGGGGCATCGAACCATTGTTGCCGTAACGTTTCCAGTTCCGGATCGGTCGGCCAGCCGAACGCCGCCCCCTTGCCATTCGCGCGCAGCGCCAGCGCGTTCCCCGGGTTGGACGAGTTCAGGACCGTCCAGATCTGCGCCACCGCGTTCCACCCGCCCGCCGCCGGCGCCGCCTGGTTCACCCGCCGTGTCATCAGCGACCCGAAATCCATCTCCCGGAAATCGACGTTCACCCCGATCGATTGCAGCGTCGAGAGCACCACATGGGCCAGTTCGGCGAAGGGCGGCGAGTCCGTCGGCGACATCACCAGCACCGGCTCGCCTTTGTAGCCGGACTCCGCCACCAGCCGCCGCGCCAACGCCAGGTCACGGGGGCCGGTCAGCGCGTCCAACCCTGCCTTGTTTGCCATTGGCGTGCCCTCGGTGAAGTAGCCGCAGGGTATGCGCGTCAGTTCCATCTGGTCGCCGACAATCGATTGGACGAAGGCCTTCTGGTCGATCGCCGGCAGCAGCGCCCGCCGGAACGCCGGATTATCGAACGGCGGATGCAGATGGTTCAGCGCCAGCACGCAGAAATGCGGCCAATTCAACGCCTTCACCACCACCCCTGGGGAGCCCTTCAACTGCGGCAGCAGATCGGTCAATGGCCACTCGATCCAATCCACCTCGCCCTTGCGCAACGCCGCGACTGCTGTCGCCGGATCGGGCTGGACCACCCATTCCACCCGATCGACATACGCCACCTTGCCGCCCGCCAGCGTCGACGGCGGCTCCTGCCGCGGCACATACCTGTCGAACTTCGCCCAGGCCGCGCTGGCGCCCGATACCCATTCGCCCGGCAGGAACCGGAACGGTCCCGAGCCCACGAAGTCCTTCACCTGTTCCGAGGCCGGTGTTTTCGCCTGCCGCTCCGGCATCATGAAGCAGGGGCGGGAGGCGAAGGCGAACAGCATCTGCGGAAATGGTTTCTTCAGCCGGATTTCGAAGCGCTTGTCGTCCAGCGCCCTCATCTCCTGCGTGACCGCCGCCAGCGCCTGCCCGAACGGATCCTTCACCGTCCATCGCGCGATCGAGGTCGTGCAATCAATCGCCCGCACCTTCTCCCCATCGTGGAACAGCAGCCCGTCGCGCAATGTGAACGTCCAGGTCAGCCCGTCGGAGGACGTTTCGTGCCCGGCACACATTTGCGGATGCGGCATGAAATGCTCATCGATGCCGTACAGCATGTCATAGACCAGATACCCGCACGCCATGCTCGCGCCGGTCACGGTCCAGACGGGATCGAGTTGTGTCAGGTTGACGTAGGGCACGAGACGTATCGTCCGAGCGGCGCTTTGCCCAAGGGCCGGCCGCGCCAGGGCGGCGGTGGAAACGGCGCCCGTTAAGACGGTTCTGCGACGCATGGCATCCTCCCGATTATTTTAGAGCGTGATCGCCAGAGGTGGAACCACACGGTGGCGTGAATCACGCGATCAAACAAAGATTTATAGAGCACGATAGGGTCAACTTGACCCTATCGTGCTCTATTATCGGGAAGCATGCCGGGAATTTCGCTCCGTGTCAGTCCCCGCCCCAACCGGCCTTGGATGGGGGGCAGCGACCGGTGTACTTGATCGGGCTCAGCCGGTGTCTGTCCAGACACGCGCCGCTCAGGAACCCAGCACCATCTCTCGCCTCGCCGTTCTCGCCTCCGTGCTTTGCCCCGTTGCCCTGCCCGCGAAGGCAGGGCGAAGGGCAGCGGCCCGCTGGCCGGCACCTCGGTGATGGAATACGGGATGCACGACATCACCCCTGGCGCCAGCGGCTCAATAAACGGCTATTTCGAAATGACCGCGGCGAATGGGGACATCGCTTATATCGACTGGCATATCGGTGCGGTGTTCGCGCCGGGCCCCGATGGCAAGCTGGCCATGCGCTACAACGGTGCGTGGCAGATCGTCGGCGGCACGGGTCGCCTGAAGGATGCGGCGGGCGAGGGCACGTTGCGTATGGAGGTGGCTTCGGCCACCGACCGGCGCTTCATTTTCGACGGCGACGTCAACGCCAAGCCCTGACGCGCGGCGGATACCGGTCCGCGTCAGTCCCCCGCGGCAGCGGCCGCAGCGGCCTCCTCGCGCCCCGCGACCTTCCGCGCCGTGCCCGCGCAGAACAGGCTCGCCAGCAGCAGCACCGCCACCAGCACCAGCACCAGTTCCGGATGCCCTTTGTCGATCAGATACCCGAACGGCACCGGCGTGATCGCGCCACCCAGCGGCAGGCCGGCGCTGACGAAGCCGAACACCTTGCCGATCTGGCCCGGTGGTGCGGCATCCTTCAGCATCACATCGCGCGGCGTCCGGCTCGCCCCCAAGGCGGTGCCCGAGATGAACGTCAGCACCCAGGCCCCCACGCCCAGCGGCGGCAGCCAGTTCAGCGTCAGCATCGTCACCGCCGAGAGTGTGGTCAGCGATGCCGCGAACACCAGCACCCATTTGCGGTGATGGTCGACGAACCAGCCGCCGACCAGCACGCCCGCCGTGCCGCCCACCATGTACATCGTCAGCGCGGTCGACGCGACTTTCACGTCCATGCCCTTCACCGTGTGCAGCACGGTCACCAGCCAGGACTGCACCCCGCCGCCGGCCATCGATCCCAACAGGAAGAAGGCGAAAAACAACAGGATCGAGCGGCTGAACAGCAGTTCCCGAGCGCCGACCTTGGCCGCGCCGCTGCGCACATGCTCGCGCACCTGATCCTTGAGGATCGAGCTTTGCAGCAGGATCGAGATCACCACCGGCACACCCAACAGTCCGACCAACAGCATCGCATGGCGCCAGCCGATGGTGACTGCCAGCAGTGCGATGATCGGTGGCGCGATCGCCCCGCCCAGATTGCCGCTGAACGTGTGCAGCGCGAACGCCTTGCCCATCTGCTTCGGATCGACTGAACCCGAAAGGATCGCATAGTCCGCCGGATGCACGACCGAGTTGCCCATCCCCGAGAGCACCGCCAGCATCGGGATCTGCCAGAACGCCGTCGCCTGGCTCATCGCCGCGATCGACAGCGACATCAGCAGCGTCCCGCCCACCAGGAAGGGCCGCGCCCCGAACCGGTCCACCAGGAATCCCACGGGTGTCTGCAGGATCGCGGTCGTCCCCGACATCATCGCCACGGTCAATCCGAGTTGGGCGAACGTGACATGAAACGTGTCCTGCCAGGCCAGAAACAGCGGCGGCAGGCAGATCACGTAGAAATGCGAAAGAAAGTGCCCGTTGCCAATCAGGATGTTGACCCGGGTGGATCGGCTCAGCGCCATGCGACGGCGTCCCTGCTATTGCGATCCACCAAAATGCGGCGGGTGCGGCGCTGCGTCAACCGTCACAACGGTATCGCCAGCAGCGTATCGAACCGCGAACTGTCGCAAACCACGATCCGCTCCACGAACCGCAGCGCGCCGTCATCCCGCAGACAATCGAGGTAACGCCCGGTCGCGAACAGGGTCGTCGCCCCGTCGCGCATGATGCGGGCCACGAAAAATGGCGTCTCGCAGTGAATTCCCGCCGCGTCATGGCCCAGAATCGACGGCATCCCGATCAAATGGCGGTAGGCCTGCGGCTCGTAGATATTGGCCTTTCGCAGCGCCGCGATCCGGTCCATCAGCATGCCGCGCGAATCCGCGTAGATGACCCCGGCCGCCAGCCCGTCCGCGTGATTGGCCGCCGTCGTGACTTTGTAGAGACAATCTTCGACGAAGAAATCCGGCCAGACCTCCAGCCGGTCGCTGTCGATCGCGGCGGCATAGGCGGTATTCAGCGCCGACAGGCGGAACAGCAGTTCGGCGGACATGGTCAAATCCCCATCAGGCCGCGATAGGCCTTCCAGAAGCCGCGCACGGATGCCTCGGTCGCCCGCGTCGCCATCGACGTCGCATCCCGCCCGCCCATCTCGACCACACCGTTCTCACCGGATGCGGCGGCCACGCCGCGCTGGACGAAGCCGCCGATGCAGCCATCCTCCATCGACACGAACCCGGCCGGCCCCGCCAGATTGCCTTGCCGCAAACGCCGCCGCCGCATGTCCGGGGTGTCGTCGGCGAACCCGACAAACGTCCAGTTCAAATCCATGCTGTCGGTCCCGCGCGGCACCGTCTGCCGCACGGCGATCGAATTATGCAGCTGCTGCAACATCGTCGCGGGGAACAGGGCCACGTTCTGCAGTTGAATATCGTCCCCGAATTCCGCCACAGCGTCGAGGAACGAGGGATCGTTCAGCCGGAATTCGTCGTCGTCGGAGCGGATGTTCTGCTGCTTGTAGACATCGTCCGACGCCTCCATCCGCCCGATCGTGGCCGAGGCATGGTGCGCCCCGTCCTCGCTGATGGTCACCCCGCCCGCCTGATTGAACCGCGTGATGCGAAACGTCGTGAAAAACAGATGCAGCAGGCTGGCATGGTAGGTGTCGCGAATATTCTCCGCGTACAGCTTCCAGTTGTTCGGCAGGGTTTGGGTAAACCGGCCGATGACCTCCAGCTTGCGATTGAACACCCGGCGGATCTTCGCGGCGATCGGCGGGGTGAGATAGTCCTCCAGCGACGGCGCGGCCGGATCGACCGTCCCGAACACCAGCCCGCCGATCGTTTCGGCGCGCAGCTTGCGTGGGCCGTGGTCCTCCACCCGGAAATCCTCCGGCATGCCGCCCTTGCCGGCCACGCCGCGCTGAAACGCGACCGAGCACAGATTGCCTTTCAGGTCATAGCGCCACGCGTGATAAACGCAGGTGAAATCCTTCACGGTGCCACGGTTCGCGAAGGCGATCAGCGCCCCCCTGTGCGCGCAGCGGTTTTCGAACGCGTGGATCGCCCCGTTTTCCCCGCGCACGACAATGACCGGCATGTCGCCGACCGCCGTGGTGCGATAGTCGCCGGTATTCTCGATCTCCACTTCCAGGCACAGGAAATGCCACGCCGGCCCCTCGAAAATCTTCCGCTGCTCGGCGCGCAGGATCTCCGGGTCCTGATACAGCCAGAAGGGCACACGGCTGATACCCGCCGGCCAGGATTGCGGCATCGCGCTGGTGTCGGGCGACACGTTGGTGTCCGGCATGGTCCGTCTCCGCGGTTTTTGTTCTGACGGAGATTGATCACCGCGCGGGGCGCGACGTCAATGCTGGAACAGCACCACGTACAACCAGATGCCCTGCGCCAGGATCCCGCACCAGATCAGCACAATCGCCTTGATCGACAGGCCGCTCGGCTGCAGCGCCGCCAATCTTGCCTGTGCGTTTTCAGGCGGTGGAGCCGCCGCCGGTCCCGCCGACAAGGGCCGGCGCGCGTTCAGTTCCTCGGTCAAAGCCGCGATTGTGACGGTCAAGGCGCCACCCACGGCGAACTCTGTCTTGCGGCGCAAATTCCGGCTCACCTTGTCCCCGGTGATGCGCGCCACCGCCACCGGCACCCGCTTCTGCCCGAGGAACGACACGGCAAACCCGGAGAGACTGGACCACTCCGCCCAGCGCTTACCCCCGATCGCACCTTCGACCATTACGCCCTTGTCCGAAATCGTGACCCGAGGCATCCCCCGCGCCGCACCGACGATGGTCTTCGAGGCCAGCCAGCCGCAATAAACGGCGACCGCCCCCATGACCATCGCGGCCGTCGTCGACGACGACAGCCCCATGACCCGAGCGCCGTCCCGCGCCATCCCGTCGGAGACAACCGATATCGTCGCCGCCACGACGGAGGCGAACATGAACGTGAAAAACCCCGCCATGCACCAGGCATTGGCGGGGTCGGCCTTATGGACCGTGTCCGTCACTACGCCGTCCGATCGCCCCGGACCCCCAACGCCGCCTGCGCCGCCGCCAACCGCGCCACCGGCACCCGGTACGGGCTGCACGACACATAATCCAGCCCGACGGTCTCGCAGAACGCGATGGACGCCGGATCGCCGCCGTGTTCCCCGCAAATCCCCATCTTCAGGCCGGGCTTGGTCTTGCGTCCTTTCTCCACCGCGATCCGCACCATTTCTCCAACGCCCTCGACGTCGATCGACACGAACGGATCCTTCTCCAGAATCCCCGCATCGACATAGGCCGGCAGGAACTTGCCCGCGTCGTCGCGCGACAGCCCGAACACGGTCTGGGTCAGATCGTTCGTCCCAAAGCTGAAGAAGTCCGCCTCCTCGGCGATCGACCCCGCCATCAGCGCGGCCCGAGGCAGTTCGATCATCGTCCCCACGCTGTATTCGATCGTGCGCCCGGCCTCGGCGAAGACTTCCGCCGCGACCTTGTCCACCTGCGCCCGCGTGATCTCCAGCTCCCGCCGCGTTCCGACCAGCGGGATCATGATTTCCGGATGCGGCGCTTCGCCGTCGATCAGCAAGGCGCCTTCGAAAATCGCCCGCGCCTGCATCTCGTAGATTTCGGGATAGGCGATGCCCAGGCGGCAGCCACGATGCCCCAGCATCGGATTGGCTTCCGACAGTTCCTCTGCCCGCGCTCGGATTGCCGCGACATCCGTTCCAAGACTGTCGGCGACCTCCTGCATTTCCTGATCGGCGTGCGGCAGGAATTCATGCAGCGGCGGATCGAGCAGCCGGATCGTCACCGGCAGCCCGGCCATGATCGTGAACAGCTTGCGGAAATCCTCCCGCTGGAACGGCAACAGCCGCGCCAGAGCCGCCCGCCGGCCGGCTTCGGTGGAGGAGATGATCATCTGCCGCACCGCCAGGATGCGTTCCGGATCGAAGAACATATGCTCCGTCCGGCAGAGGCCGATCCCCTCGGCGCCGAATTTCCGAGCGGTTTCCGCGTCCAGCGGTGTTTCCGCGTTGGCCCGCACGCCCATCCGCCGGCACGCATCGGCCCATGCCATCAACGTGCCGAAATCGCCGGACATCGCCGGCTCGATCATGGCGACCGAACCTTGGAAGACTTCCCCGGTGGCGCCATCGAGCGTGATCGTCTCGCCCGCCCGCACCGTCTTGCCGCCGGTCGTCAGAGTCTGGCCGTTGTAGTCGACCGCGATCCCGCCAGCGCCCGCCACGCAAGGCCGGCCCATGCCGCGCGCCACCACCGCCGCGTGGCTGGTCATGCCGCCACGGGTTGTCAGAATGCCGCGGGCGGCGTGCATCCCGTGAATATCCTCGGGACTGGTTTCGATCCGCACCAGAATCACCGCCTCGCCCTTCGCGGCGCGGCTTTCCGCCTCATCGGCATTGAACACCACCGCGCCCACGGCCGCGCCGGGGCTGGCCGGCAACCCTTTGGCCAGCAGTGTCCGAGGCGCTTTCGGATCCAGGGTCGGGTGCAGCAACTGGTCCAGCGAGGCCGGATTGACCCGCCGCACCGCTTCGGCCCGGTCGATCAGACCTTCGTTGGCCATCTCCACCGCCATCCGCAGCGAAGCCGCCGCGGTGCGCTTGCCGTTGCGGGTTTGCAGCATGTACAGCTTGTTCCGCTGCACCGTGAACTCGATGTCCTGCATGTCGCGGTAGTGCCGTTCCAGCGTCTCGCGCACCGCCATCAGCTCCGCATAGGCATGCGGCATCGCCGTTTCCAGCGGCACTTCGCCCGGCTTGGCCCCCTTGTTGGACAGCGGCTGCGGCGTCCGGATGCCGGCCACCACGTCCTCGCCCTGCGCGTTCACCAGATATTCGCCGTAGAAGATGTTCTCCCCGGTCGAGGGGTCGCGCGTGAAGCAGACGCCCGTCGCGCAATCGTGCCCCATGTTGCCGAACACCATCGCCTGCACATTCACCGCCGTTCCCCAGTCCGAGGGAATGTCGTGCAAGCGGCGATAGGTATTCGCACGCGGGTTCTCCCACGATCCGAACACCGCCCCCACCGCGGCCCAGAGCTGTTCCTTCGGATCCTGCGGGAACGGCTTGCCGGTCTCCTGCGCGACCAGGTCCTTGTAGCCTTCGACGACGTTCTGCCAGTCCTCGGCCGTCAGATCGGTATCCTCGACGACCGCCGCCTCGATCTTCGCCTGTTCGATGATTTCCTCGAACCGGTGATGATCGACGTTCAGCACAACCGAACCGAACATCTGAATGAACCGGCGGTAGGAATCCCAGGCAAACCGGGCATCGCCCGCCGAAGCCGCCAGCCCGGCCACTGTCGTGTCGTTCAGACCCAGGTTCAGCACCGTGTCCATCATCCCGGGCATCGACACCCGCGCGCCCGAGCGCACCGACACCAGCAACGGCTTTTCCGCATTGCCGAACGTCAGGCCGACGGCTTCCTCGACCCGAGCCAATGCGGCGTCCACCTGCGCCGCGAGATCGTCCGGATATTTCCGCCCGTTCGCATAGAACGCCGTGCAGAGCTCGGTCGTAATCGTGAAACCGGGCGGAACGGGCAGGCCAATACTGGCCATTTCCGCCAGATTCGCGCCTTTCCCGCCCAGCAGGTTGCGCATGTCCGACCGACCTTCATTGAGGCCGGCGCCGAAGGAGTAAACCCACTTGTTGGTCATAATCAGGCGCCTACTGGTACGAAATTGGCCGCGATCGGTTGCAGCGCACAGGCGGCCGGGAGCCTTGCCGTGGCGATACACCCCGTGCAGCCGTGATGCGCCGCACCCTTAAACTGTTCTGCAAGGCTGCCGCAAGCAGGGGTTCGGAGGTGTCATTCGACATCGCGCACACTTCGTCGTGGCGATTCCTGCAACCGTCCCCTAAGGTTCGCATGCCACATCTTGGCGAAGGCAGGACCGTATGACGAGCCTATTGGAAACCGCCGTCTCGGCAGCCCGCACGCTCCCACCCGACATGCAAGACGACATCGCCCGGATTGTCCTGCGGCTGGCCACCGACGAGGATCCGACGCCTGTCGCCCTGACGCCGGCCGAGCATGCGGCAATTGTTGTTTCTCTGGACGAAGCAGCGCGGGGAGAGTTCGCGACCGAAGCCGAAGTCGTGTCGGTCTGGTCAAAATTCGGACTGTGAGGGTCCGATATACGCGAGCCGCACTGGCTGACCTGACCGAAATTGGCGTCTATGTCGGTGCACATTTCCCTACCATCCGAACACGCGTTCGGGACCGCATCCGCGCCGTGGTCGCGCTGCTCGCAGATCATCCGTTCATTGGCACGCCGACCGATCACCCGCCGGTCCGACGCATGACAACGTCTCCGTATCCTTACGTGGTGTTTTACGAGGTCCGATCGGATGAGGTGATTGTCCACGCCTTACGCCACTCAGCTCAGCGTCCCGACCCGTTGCCCGAGCTTGGGTAACCGGCGCAAGCCTTGAAGAACCAGCTTTCAGCCTTCGATACGAGAAAAATCGGCCACCCGGTCCATCGTCGACTGGACCCGGCGCAGCAATCGCAGCCGATTGCGGCGTAAATCGGGATCGGGTGCATTGACCGTGACATCGGTGAAGAACGCATCCAGCGGTGCCCGCAGCCCGGCCATCGCCGTCATCGCGCCGGTATAGTCCTCCGCCGCCAATTGCCGGTCGAGGTCGCTCAACCCCGCCAACGCCTGCTCCAACCCGATCTCCGCCGGCTCCCGCGACAGCGCCGGATCGGTCGGGCCGGTATGTGGCCCGTCCTTCCGATCCTCGATCCGCAGGATGTTGGCGGCGCGGCGATAGGCGATCAGCAGGTTCGTCCCGTCCTCCGTCCCCAGCAACTGGGCCACCGCGCTGGCACGCGCCAGCAGCCGCACGAGGTCGTCGTCCGCGCCGGTGGCGAACACCGCCGTCAGCACGTCGTGCCGCGCACCCTCGGACCGCAACTGCACCCGCAGCCGGTCGGCCAGGAATTCCATGATTTCCGCCGGCGGCACCGGATCGATGCCCAGTCCGCTGAAACCCGCCCCGGCCGCCTCGATCAGGGCCGCGAGCGGCAGCCGCAGCCCATTTTCCCGGATGATGCGGATAATCCCCAGCCCCGCCCGCCGCAGCGCATACGGATCGCCCGAGCCGCTCGGCTTTTCGCCGATCGCGAAAAACCCGACCAGCTGATCCAGCTTGTCCGCCAAAGCAACCGCCACCGAAACCGGTGCGCTCGGCGCCGCCTCGTTCGGCCCTCTTGGCGCATAGTGTTCGCGGATCGCGTCGGCGACCTCGATCGGCTCGCCGTCATGCCGCGCATAGTAGCTGCCCATGACGCCCTGCAGTTCGGGGAATTCCCCCACCATGCCGGAAACCAGGTCCGCCTTGGCCAGTTCCGCCGCCCGTTCCGCCATCGCCTGGGGCGCGCCGACATGCGGTGCGATGATCTCCGCCAGCCGCTTCAAGCGGACGACCCGATCCCCCTGGCTGCCCAGCTTGGCCTGGAATGTCACATGCGCGAGCGAAGGAACCCGTCCCTCCAGCGGCGCCTTACGGTCGAGGTCCCAGAAATGCCGCGCATCCGAAAACCGCGCCCGCAGCACCCGCTCATTGCCGGCGACGATGGTCGCGCCACCGTCCTCGGCCGCGATATTGGACACGAACGCGAACCATGGCGCCGCTTTGCCGTCCTGCGTCCGGAGCGCGAAATACCGCTGATTGACCCGCATGGACACCTGCATGACCTCGGCCGGCAGGTCCATGTGCTCATCGGCGATGCGCCCGAGCAGCGGCACCGGCCGTTCCACCAGCCCCGCGACCTCATCCAACAGACCGGGATCGTCGACCACCGAGCAGTTCTGGGCCGCCGCCAACTGTGCGACCCCTTTGGCAATGACCCGCTTCCGCTCGGCGACATCGACCAGCACATGCCGTTCGGCCAGTTTCGCCCGCCAGTCCTCGACGCCCGAGACTTCGAACGCCCCGGGCGCATGAAACCGATGCCCCTCGGTCAGATTGCCGCTGGACAGCCCATGCCCGTCATCCGTCCCATCGGCCAAAGCGAACGGCACCACCGCCGCGTCCAGCAGACAGACGATGCGGCGCAGCGGCCGCACCCAGGTGAAATTGCTCGATCCACCCCAGCGCATCGATTTCGGCCAGGGGAAGCGGCGCAGCACCGCCGGCACCGCCTGAGCAATGAGGCTCTCGGCCGACACCGCCTCGGCGCGCTTTTCCAGCACCCAGAAATCGCCCTCCTGCCGGAGTTGCTCTTTCGCCGCGCCGTGCTTGCGCAGAAACCCCGCCAGCGCCTGCTCCGGCGCGTTGGCGCGCGGCCCGCGTTCGGTCGTGCTGACAGCCGCGACGCCGGCCGCGACGGTGGCGGCAAATGCGATCCGCCGCGGCCCGAAGAACGACTGCACGCCCGTTGGGGCGATCGCCGACAGCGCCTCGGTCAGCAGCCGAGCGAGATCCTCGGCCGCGCGCGCCTGCATCCGCGCCGGGATTTCCTCGCTGAACAGTTCCAGGAAAAACGCGGGCATGTTCAGTCCTTCAACGCCGGTTCGATATCGGTATGGGAAAAGTCGTTGCCCTTGAACAGCAGGGGTTCGCGTTCGTGCTTCGCGACGCCGTAGACCATGCAATCTCCAAAATTCAGCTCGGCTTTATGCGGCTTGCCGTACAACAGCCTCGCCGCGCGTGCGTGTTGGGCGTGATCCTTGGTGAAAGGAACAATATCGATATCGAAATCCACCAGGAACCGGTCGAACCGCTGGAGTGCCTCCGCACCGCCACCGCCATGATCGATTCTCATGGAAGCTTCGAACCACGTAACAGAAGGAAGGCGGACCGCCGGCGCAACGGCGATCGCGCGTGCGTACCGCTCAGCGTCGGGTTCGCGCAATACCAACGCAAGCAGGGCGGAGGCATCGAGAATCACAACGGATACCCATTTTCATCGTACAGGCAGCTGTGATCGGATGTCACGGGCCTGGTCATGAGCGCGCGAATCTCCTGCCCCCTCGCCAGCATTTTTTGCACTTTGGATTCAATGCCGCGCTCGCGTTCCTGCCGCTCCAACTCGGTTCGTAAAGCCTTGGTGACAACCGTGGTCAGGCTATCGCCGGTCATCTCCGACAAACGCGAGGCCATGCGATAGGCATCATCGCTTTTGATGTTCAGTTGTGCGCCCATGCTGCACCTCGGTAGAATATGCGGATGATCTGGTAGAATTACGCGTTTCGCCCGCGAAAGTCACGCCGCATCCCCCGCTACCCAGGCCTCGCAGCACCCTTTCGCCAACGCCCGCACCCGCCCGATATAGCTCGCCCGCTCCGTCACGCTGATCACGCCGCGCGCATCCAGCAGATTGAACAGATGGCTTGCCTTGATGCACTGGTCGTAAGCCGGCAGCGCCAGATCGTGCTTCAGCAGCGAGGCGCATTCCGCCTCGGCATCCGCGAAGTGCCGGGACAGCATCGCCGGGTCCGAATATTCGAAATTATGCGCCGAGTATTCCTTCTCCGCCCGCAGGAACACATCCCCGTAGGTGACGCCGTTCCCGTTGAAGTCCAGGTCGTAGACGTTCTCCTTGTCCTGGACATACATCGCCAGCCGCTCCAGCCCGTACGTCATCTCGAAGCTTGGGAACGTGACCGGAATGCCGCCGACCTGCTGGAAATAGGTGAACTGACCCACCTCCATCCCGTCGCACCAGACCTCCCACCCCAGGCCCCAGGCGCCCAGGGTCGGGCTTTCCCAATCGTCCTCGACAAACCGGAAGTCGTGCTTCAGCGGATCGAGACCGATCTCCCGATACGACGCGAGCAGCAGATCCTGGGCGTCCGCCGGGCTCGGCTTCATGATCACCTGATACTGGTAGTAGTGCTGCAGCCGATTGGGGTTTTCGCCATACCGCCCATCGGTCGGCCGCCGGCTGGGCTGCACATAGGCCGCGCGCCAGGGCTTCGGACCCAGCGCCCGCAAGGTCGTCGCCGGGTGGAACGTGCCCGCGCCCATCTCCACGTCGTAGGGCTGCAGGATCACGCAGCCCTGGCGGGACCAGAAAGTGTGAAGGCGCAGGATCAGGTCCTGGAAGCTGGGGGTCATCTCGGTTTCCGGCGGGTTACTGTGCAGCGCACCATTAAGCCCGTGATGCCGGGGGAGCAAGGACGGTCAGGGCCAGGCCCGACAAGCCCTGCCCGCTGATCCGTTTCTGCCGCGCCCGGCATTTTCTGCCGGCCCAGGGGTCACGCCTCATCGCGGAAATAGCGACGATGTTTCAGATGCTTGGCACCCAATGAGACGCGCCGCCCCCCTGGCACGCTTCCTGCTCCTGCAACGCCGACCGTCTCCAGGAGCCCCCCAATGTCCTTGCTCGGTGCGCTGAACAGCTCCGTCAGTGGCTTGTCCGCCCAATCCACATCCTTCTCGAACATCAGCGAAAACGTCGCCAACGCCCAAACCGTCGGCTACAAGGAAGTCAACACCAGCTTTGTCGACTACCTCACCACGTCCAAAAATCAGGTCAATGAGCCCGGCGCCGTCGTCGCCCGTCCCGACTATACCAACAACGTCCAGGGCACCGTTAACCAGACGACAAGCCCCCTGAACATGGCCATCGCAGGCCAGGGCTTCTTCGCCGTCTCGCAGGCGCTGAGCACCGCCAACAGCGTCACGACCTTCTCGCCGCAACAATACTACACCCGCGCCGGAGATTTTCAGGTCAACGCCAGCGGCTACCTGGTCAACAGCGCCGGCATGTATCTCAACGGCTGGCAGGTGAACCAAACCACCGGGGTCGCCAACCAGAACGCGCTGTCGCCAATTCAGGTGTCCCAGAACGCGTTCAACCCCGTCGCCACCTCCTCGGTGCAACTGTCCGCCAATCTCCCGGCGACCCCGGCGACCGGCACCGCCACCGCGGCATCGCCGATTTCCTCCCAAATCAACGTCTATGACGCGCTTGGCAATCAGCAGACGCTCAATCTCAGTTGGGTGCAGAACAGCCAGAACAATTGGACGGTGTCGATCAATGCCCCGGCGTTGACGCCTTCGACCCTCGGAACCGCCCAGGTCACCTTCGGATCGGCCAGCGGCAACCCGGTCCCGGCCGGCACGATCGGTCAAATCTCCAACACCACCGGTGTCCTTTCCACCACCGGCTATGCGGCCGGGCAGCCGGCGGCGCTCAGCTTTTCCGCCAATTTCGGCTCCGGCGCGCAGAATATCAGCCTGAACCTCGGCACCTACGGCTTGACCAACGGTGTCACGCAATATGCCGGCAGTACCTACAACCTGGCCGGACTGACGCAGAACGGCGTGCCCCCCGGCAGCTTCTCCAGCGTCACCGCACAGACCGACGGCAGCATCGTCGTGAACTACAACAACGGCGAAAGCCGCACCATCGCGCAGGTGCCGGTCACCACATTCGCCGCGCCTGACCAACTGCAAAGCCAGAACGGACAGGCCTACACCGCCACCCCGCTCTCCGGCACCCCAACCGCCGACCCCGTCGGGTCGAACGGCGCCGGCACCCTCGTGACCAGCGCGGTCGAGCAATCGAACGTCGACATCGCCGCCGAGTTCTCCCAACTCATCGTCGCCCAGCAGGCCTATTCCGCGAATGCCAAAATGATCACCGCCGCCGACCAGCTCCTGCAAACAACCATCAACATGAAGCAGTAACACCATGACCGGGAGCCTCGGCGCCGCCCTGTCCATCGCCTCCGGCGGCATCGCCAACATCGACAGCCAGCTGGCGCTGGTCTCGCAGAATATCGCGAACGCCAGCACGCCCGGGTATGCGAACGAGGTCGCCAATCAGCAAAATCTCACCGTCGACGGCATCGGCATGGGTGTCCGGACCGAGGCCACAACCCTCGCCACCAACGCCGCGCTCCAGGCCCAGACCCAGACCCTGGCCGCCACCGTATCGAGCCTGACCACGCAGCAAACCGCGCTCCAGGCGCTCGACAGCGCGCAGGGAACCCCTGGCGCCGGCACCGATCTTGGCAGTCTCGTGGCCGGTCTGACCAACCGGTTCTCCACCCTGCTCAACGATCCCTCCAACCAGACCGCGCAAAGTGCGGTGGTTGGCGCCGCCACCACGCTGGCCAGCGGTATCAACGCCCTCAGCAACGCCTACACCGCCCAACGCAACACCGCCCAGACCAACCTGGTCTCCGAGGTCGCTTCGGCCAATCAGGCGCTCAGCCAGATCGGCGCGCTCAGCGACAAGATCGTGAGTCTGAAAGCCGAAGGCCAGTCCACCGCCGATCTCGAAAACCAGCGCAACGCCGCCGTCCAGACCCTGTCGGGGCTGGTGAACGTCAAGACGATGGCCAACGCCAACGGGGATCTGCTGGTGTTCACCCCCTCCGGCCTCAGCCTGCCCACGCGCGCGACCACGGGCCCGTTCAGCATCGCCAATGCCAACATATCGCCCGGCGCGTCCTATAATACCGGCACCGTGCCCGGGGTCATGCTCAACGGTCAGGACGTCACCGGCCAGGTCCAGGGTGGCCAGATCGGCGCCAACATCGCCCTCCGCGACACCACCCTGCCGACCTATCAAAGCGAGCTGGACGAATTCTCCCAAACCCTCGCGACCCGCTTCTCCGCGCAGGGTTTGAACCTGTTCACCGATCCCTCGGGCAACATTCCCGCCGCGTCCGGCCCGCCGGTGCAAAGCAACTATGTCGGTTTCTCCGGGGATATCCAGGTCAACCCCGCGGTGATCGCGACGCCGTCTTTGGTCCGCGACGGCACCCAGGCGGTTGCCGGCAGCCCCACCGGTGCCTCGGCCTTCACCCCCAACCCCGCTGGCGGTCCCGCCGGGTTCAGCACCCTGATCGTCCGGGTCCTGAACTTCGCCATGGGCGCCACAGCACAGAACGGCGTGACCCAACCCCCACCGAACCTGATTGGCCTTGGCCCTGCCGGCAACCTCGGTGCCCCCTTCGGCGCCCCGCAGGCGATATCCGATTTCGCCAGTGCCATCGTCGGCTCCCAAGCCCAGGACAGCGCCACCGTCACCGCCAACCTGCAAACCGAAACCGCGGTGCAGACCAGCCTGACCGCCCAACTCTCATCCCAGACAGGCGTGAACATGGATCAGCAGATGGGCTCCGTCGTAGCCCTGCAGAATGCCTACGGCGTCAACGCCCGCATTATTGCCGCGGTGCAGTCGATGTGGACGCAGCTTCTCGCCGCCGTGCCGAACTGACGATGTCAGGCGCGATCGGATCGACCGGTTACGGACTGCTGACCCAGCTCCTGGCCGGCAGCAACACCGTGCAGCAACAGCTCAACACGCTGACCGAGCAGGCCAGCAATGGGCTGATCGGGAATACCTATGCGGGGTTGGGCAACGGCGCGGCCGTCGCGCTCGATCTTCAGCCCCAGGTCGCCACGCTGCAAACCCAGCAGCACAATGTCGACGCCGCCACGACCCGCCTGAACGTCACCCAAACCGCGATGACGCAGTTGCAATCGATCGCTTCGACCTTCATGGCGGACATGAACAATCTTCCGGGTACGAACGGATCCGAAGTCGCCTCCATCGCCGCCGCCGCGCGATCCGCTTTGACCCAGGTCGCCAACCTGCTCGATACCCAGGACGGCAACACCTATGTCTTCGCCGGACAGGACTCGCAGAACCCGCCGGTGCCCAATCCCGACGGGATCCTGTCGTCCGGCTTCACCACCCAGATTGCCACCGCCGTCGCCGGGCTGACCGCCAACGGCGCCGCCGCGACCCAGGCATCGATCCTCGGCATCGCCAGTTCCAACGCCGCCGGGACCTCTCCATTTTCGGCATATCTCTCGCAACCCGCCGGGTCGCTGCAGGTGCCCTATATCCAGGTTGGCCCGCGGCAGATTGTGCAGACCGGCATCCTCGCCAGCGCCAACACCGCGGTCGTTTCGACCGGAGCTTCCACCACCGGGTCCTACATGCGCGATCTCATGGGCGCGCTGGCAACCATTGGCTCGCTCACGCCGGGGCAGCAGACTGACCCGAACTTCGCCACCCTCGTGCAAAACACCCACACCAACCTGACCGGCGTCGTCCAATCCATGGCCGACGATGTCGGCGTGCTCGGCGATCAGCAGACACGGCTCACGACGATCCAAACCGGTCTGAGCGACACCCAAACCGCCCTCACCACCCAGGTCGGCAACGTCGAGAACGTCGATATGGCCGCGACTCTGTCGCAACTGACCCAGACCCAGACGCGGTTACAGGCGTCCTATCAGCTGATCGCCGGCATGTCCGGCCTGTCCCTGGTAAAATTTTTATAGGGTCGGTGAAAAAACCGCGCGGCGTAAACCTTTTGTTAACCTTTATCTGCCACGCTGCTTCCGACCCGCAAAAAGTGGGCATGTGTAACCAGGTTAAATAAAGGTACGACACCATGTCCCTCGACTCCGTGAATACCAACGTCGGCGCGATGATCGCGCTCCAATCGTTAAACAACACGAACACCCAGTTGGCGGCAGTGCAAAAGCAGGTCTCCACCGGCTTTCGTGTCGCCGACGCCACCGACGATGGCGCGGCCTATGCCATCGCGCAGGGCGTGCGTTCGACCGTCGGCGCGCTGACCAGCGCCAACCAGCAGTTGGGCGGTGTGCAAGGCCTGTTGTCCACGACCCAGTCGGGCCTGAACAACATATCCACCACGATGGCCAGCATGCGGGACGTGCTGGTCAAACTGTCCGACAGCAACGTGCAGGGCACGCAACGGACGGAATACGAACAGCAATACAAATCGATGCTCGCCAACGTAAAAACCTTCGTACAGGACGCCAACTACAACGGCAAAACGCTCGTCGGCAACCTCACGGGCAGCACCGGTACTTTCTCACGGGTCGCCGTGGCACGAAACGAATCCGGTGCATCGTACGGCATCACGACGTTCAGCGGATCGGGTCTGTACGGCTCGATCAATTTCACCACCACGCAGATGAACGGTGCATCCACCATCGCGGCCCTGATCACCGCGACAGGCACGTTCCTGAACCAGCAAAACGCGGTCGGGTCGGCGCTGAATACCGTGGGTGCCGAAACCAACTACGTTACCAACCAGATCAGCTACAACAGCGACAAGGTCAACGCGCTCAACAGCGGCCTTGGCTCGCTGGTGGACGCCAATCTGGCGCAGGAATCGGCGCAGTTGCAGTCCCTGCAAATTCGCCAGCAGCTTGGCACGCAGGCACTCTCGCTCGCGAACCAGGCACCCCAGACCCTGCTCAGCCTCTTCAAGTAATGGCCAACGGGCGCATCCGCTTCCGGTGGATGCGCCCGCCCGGCGGGAGGCACGATATGTCGACACTGGTTCTGGAAATTCGCGCTGGCGAAATGATGATCGTCAACGGCGCACCCATACGCTTCCGATCCCGTTCGCGGATCGAATTCACATCCCATGTCAGATTTCTGTTTGGCAAGCAGATCATGACGCCCGATCAGGCCGACAGCCCGGCCCGGCGCATCTACTTCGCACTCCAATCCGCCTATATCGGCAGTGAGGAGGAACGCGCCCAAGGCCTCCTGGCCGCGCGCGCGCTGATCGAGGATTTCAAGGACGCGACAACCTCCGCCATCGCCCGCGATATGCTCGATCAGGCAATGTCAGCCGCCAGTGCCGACGATTGCTACAAGGCACTCAAACTCACCGGCCGCATCATCCAGCACGAAGATGCCGCGCTCGGCCGTTTCTCTGACGCATCCATGGCCAAAACGGCCTGGAATGGACCAACACCCTCGGTCAGGAGCAAGGACCAAAATGAAAACCATGAGCCACGCCGCACGCGCGTATGAAGCCGCATCCGTGAAGCGGTCCCAGCGCGCGCAGGAAGCCGACGTCTTCCATCGTGCGATCGGCGCCCTGCGCGCCGCCCGCGACGGGTCCCCGATCGATCGGGTCCGCGCCCTGGCCGATAACCGCCGGCTCTGGACCTCGGTCGGCGACCTGATGCGCGACCCCCTCAGCACCCTGCCCCCCCCGTTGCGCGCACAAATCATCTCCGTTGGCCTGTCGGTCCAGCGCGAAATGGACAACGACGAACCGAATTTCGATTTTCTGATCAAAATCAACGAAAACATCGCCGCCGGCCTGTCCGAAACATGACGGAAAAAAATTCCCGATATTAAACCCCAACAACGCGAGCATAGGAAAAATCCATGCAAACCCTTCACGCATCCGCCGATCCCGCTGTGCTGATCCAGCGTGTCGGCGCCCTCGTCGAGGCCGGACGCTGCGCCGCCGCCGGCCCACTGCTCGCCGCCGCGCGGCAGTTGACGGGACAATCGCCCGAATTGGATCTGCTCGCTGCCCGTATCGCCGAAGGCCAGGGTCAAATCGACCTCGCCCGCGTTCAATACGATGTCGCCGTTGACGCCGCCCCCGATCATGCCGAACTGCGGAAGCAACGCTCCGCCTTCAGCCACCGGGTGGGAGATTTCGACCGCGCCGCCCGCGACGCCGCGGAGGCCGTCACCCTCAACCCCGACGACCCCGACGCCAAAGCCCTGCTCGGCAGCGCCCTGCTCAGCCTCGGCCGCGTGTCGGACGCACGCATCTGCCTCGCCGAAGCGTCCGCCGCCGTACCCGCCAACCCCGCGATGCGCGAAGCGCTCGCCGTCGCGACCGAAGCCGATGGCGACCCCGATGCCGCCTTCGCCATCCTCCGCGCCGGCCTCTCACGCACCGGCGGCGCACTCAGCCTGCGCAACGCCGCCATTTTATTCTGTATCCGGCACAGACAATTCGCCGCCGGCATCGCCTTGGCCGAGGACGGACGCATGGCCGGCACCGTCGATGCCTGCCTGTTCGGGCTAAAAGGCCACGCCCAAACCAGCCTCGGCCAACACGAAGCCGCCGCCGAATCATACGCCGAGGCCCTCAAGCTCGGCCCCGACGACCCCTATGTCCGGCACCTCGTCGCCGCCAGCGGTCTGCTCCCCAGCGCCAAACGCGCCCCGCCCGACTACCTGCGCACCGTCTTCGACGGCTACGCCGCCCGGTTCGACGAACACCTCATCGGCTTGCAATACCGCATCCCCGGCGCGATCCGCCGCGTGCTGCTGCAATATATAGACGCCGGCAACCCGAACGGCCCGATCCTCGACCTCGGCTGCGGCACCGGCCTCGTCGGCGTCGCCGTGGCCGATCTGCGCATCGGGTCCATCACCGGCGTTGACGTCTCCGCCCGCATGCTGGCCGAAGCCGCTGCCAAAGGCCTTTACGCCGCACTCCACGAAGCCGATGTCCTCGACTGGCTCGCCGAAGACCACCGAGCCTGGAATCTGATTCTGGCCGGCGACATGGCCTGCTACTTCGGCGCCCTCGACCCGCTGTTGACCGCCGTGCGCCAGAGATTGTCGCCGGATGGTTGGTTCGTCTTCTCGGTCGAGGCCGCCGATGGCGACAGCTGGTCACTGCAACGGCAGGGCCGTTACGGCCACGCGAAAACCTATCTGATCGATGCCCTGCGCGCCGCCGGCCTGACGGTGAGAACGATCCAGGATCAGGTCATCCGTCTCGAAGCCGGCGCACCCGTTCCAGGATACCTGATCGTTGCTCAGCCAGCACACCCCGTCCACTGACGCACTCCGTCGTTGCGGAACAGCCCCGTCCGATCCCAACGCCTGGGATCGGCTGGGGCTGATCCTGATGGCGACCGGCGAGCACAAACTGGCCCAAGCCGCTTTCGCCCAGGCCGAGGCGCTCGCCCCGACCGCCGTCGATTTCGCGTTGCATGGTATCGAGGCGGCAACAGTCAGCGGCACCCTCCCCGAAATTCTGCCGACCCTGGACGCACGCTGCGAAGCCGATCCCCTCAACCTCGCCGCCCGGATCGCCCGCGGCGTTGCCCTCGAACGCCTGGGCCGCCACGATGAAGCCCTCGACGCACTCGAAGTCGCCACCGTCCTTGCCCCCCACGCCGCCCTGCCCGCCACGCTGCTCGGCGGTATCCTCGCCCGATCCAACCGGCTCCAGGAGGCCGAGGCCGCGTTGCGCCGCGCCTACGACCTAAATCCCAACAACGCGAAGACCGCCAACGACCTGGCGGTGGTGCTGATCCGCATGCACCGGCCCGGGGAAGCACGCCGTATCCTGCTGACGATCGCCCCTGACATTTCCATTCTCTGCAACCGAGCCACCGCGACCGTCAGCATCGGTCGGCAGGAAGCGGCGATCGAGGATGCCGAGGCAGCGATCCGTCTCGACCCCACGGCCGTTCTGCCCTGGCGCACCCTGACCAACAGCCTGCCCTATCTGGACGGCGTCCCCGGCACCCGCGTCCTTGCCGTCGCCCAGGCGTGCGGCACCCGCCTGCCCCGGACCGACCTCGGCCCGCTTGCGAACGACCCTGACCCAGCCCGCGCGCTGACCGTTGGCCTGCTCTCCGGATCGTTGCGCAGCCACCCCGTCGGCTGGCTCACCGTCGCAGGTTTCGAAACATTGGACCCCGATGCCTTCCGCATCGTCTGCCTCGGCCGCGACGCCGGCGGCGCCGACCCGATCGCGGCACGGTTTCGCGCCCGGGCCGACACATGGGTTGACGCCGAAATGTTCAACGACGAGGCCCTCGCCCGCACAGCGCGCGACCTTCGCCTCGATGTGCTCATCGATCTCGGCGGCTACGGCGATTCCGGCCGCATGCCCGCCTGCGCCCATCGTCTCGCGCCGGTGCAGATCAAATGGGTTGGCATGCAAAACCACAGCTCCGGCCTAAGGGAGATGGACTGGTTCGTCACCGACCGCTGGGAAACCCCACCCGAGCTGGAGCACCTCTATTCCGAACGCCTGCTGCGGCTGCCGGACGGGTACGTTTGCTACAGCCCACCGCCCTACGCCCCCGATGTCGTTCCCTTGCCGGCGGCGTCCAACGGTTTCGTCACATTCGGCTGCTTCAACAACCTCGCGAAGATCACCCCCCGGGTCGTCCGGACCTGGGCCGCCATCCTGCGCGACCTGCCCACCGCCCGCCTGATCCTGAAAACCCACCAGTTCAGCGACCCCGAAACCTGCGGCTGGATGCGCGATTGCTTCGCCGCCGCCGGCATCGCCCCCTCCCGCGTCGACCTGCGCGGCGCATCCCGCCACCGCGCGTTCATGGCGGAATACAACGATGTCGACATCGCCCTCGACCCGTTCCCCTATTCCAGCGGCCTCACAACCTGCGAGGCGTTGTGGATGGGCGTGCCAACCGTCGTCCATGCCGGGGAGATTTTCGCCGCGCGCCATTCCATGAGCCACATGTGCAACGCCGGCCTGCCCGATTGGGTCGCCACCGATACCCAGGCCTACTGCGCGCTGGCCGTCCGCAAAGCGACCGATCTCGCCGCGCTGGCCGCACTCCGAACCGGCTTGCGGGCGCAGGTGAAAGCCAGTCCGCTGAACGACGCCCCCCGCTTCGGCGCCAATCTGGCTGCCGCGCTCCGCTTCGCGTGGCGGGACTGGTGCGGGGGGAAAGGGGCGGTCACACCGCCGTTGCGTCTTGAACCACGCGCCGCACCGCCAGCAGCTTCGCCGCATGCGCCGCCAAATCCAGCCCATCGATCGTCGGTTCCCGTCGCAGCGTAACCCCGTCCACCGCCGGCCCGTCGTTCACCAGCGCCGCCATCACCGCCCGGTCCACCGCGGGATCCAAGGCCGAAACCAGCCCTTCCCGCCAATCCGGTCGCAGGATCGCCGACGCCCCCAACAGGGCATATGCGCCCCAATGCGAAACCCCCGCGACGATCAGATGCTCCGCCGGCGTGACGCAGGCGATCGTCTCCCCGAACGCGACGGTGTCCGCGATCAGACCCGGGGGCAGGGCGCCCATGCCGACCTCGTTCCCGCCATCCCCGATCCCCACTGTCCGCCATGGTCCGGCAAGGAAAGCATCGTCCGACGGCACACCCGCCACCGCCTGCCCGCGCATGTTCCGCAGGGTCCCATCCGCCGTCCGTCCGCACCGCTCGATCGCGATGACCCAGTCGAAGTCCGCAGGTCGCCAGGCAGCGCCGGTATCCACCGGCACATCCCCAACCCCCGCCCCTGCCAGAGCCGCCACGCAGGCATCCCGGCACAGATCGTCGGTCAGCACCCGGCATGCCAATCCCGCCCGGGAAAATCCCAACGCCAGCAGCGCCGCCCCCGCCGGCCCGTCGGTCTCCGCCGCCGGCGGCGCCCCCGCGGGGATGAAAAACCCCGTCAAAATCCCGATCCGCGGCCGATCCATCCCCGCGATCCCGGCCGCCGCCGCGAACAATCCACCCCGGGCGGCCGCGAACAGCGCGTCGATGCCGCGGCCGACATCCTGATGGATCAAAGCTTCGATCCGGGCGACCGCCGCTTCCACCGGAGGGTTAGAGTGCCGAGAGGCTGGTATTGCGCAAATCCGTGATCAGCATGCTGCCCGGTGCATGGGTGATGCAGAACGCCGGCTTCACCGCCGCGATCACCGCCTGCGGCGTCACCCCGCAGGCCCAGAACACCGGCATCTCGTCGTCGTGGATCGGCACCGCGTCGCCGTAGTCCGGCTTGGAAATATCCCGAATCCCGATTTGCTCCGGCATCCCAAGATGCACCGGCGCCCCATGCACGCTGGGAAACCGGCTGGTGATCTGCACCGCCCGGATCGCGTCCCGAGGTTTCAACGGCCGCATCGAAACCACCAGCGGCCCGCTGAACACGCCCGCCGGCACGCAGGGAATATTGGTGCGGTACATCGGCACGTTGGTGTCGCAGGCGATATGGCGGACCTCGATCCCGTCCTCGATCAACGCCTCCTCGAAGGAAAATGAACAACCGATCGCGAAACTCACGAGATCGTCGCGCCAGACATGCCGGACATCCGTCGGTTCCTCGACCAGTTCACCGTCCCGCCACACGCGGTACAGCGGCAGGTCGGTGCGGATATCCAG
This sequence comes from uncultured Acetobacteraceae bacterium, assembly GCA_903877125.1. Lineage (GTDB taxonomy): Bacteria > Pseudomonadota > Alphaproteobacteria > Acetobacterales > Acetobacteraceae > Rhodopila. Next base: position 25,636 of record CAIRCM010000050.1, read on the forward strand.
ATCCTCGCCCAGGGTCGGAAACCCGGGCGACCCGGCTTCGGACACCGCCAGCACCGGGCAGGGTTTCGGATTGGCCTGCGCGAACCGCAGGAAATCGTGCGCGAGGTCGCGCGGCAGGATCACCAGATTGGCCTGCACGTTCCCGGGCGCCAGGCCGGACGTCGGTCCGGTGAAATTGCCGCGCCGAATGCGCTGACGCTCAAGAATGCCGGCGTTGTCCTGACCCATGCTGCCCTCCAACGAATGCAATACCCGACTCAGACCGCCAGGGAACCACCTTCACAGAACCTTAACAACCGGCCGATGAACCCTCTGGCATAGGACCGCGCATCGCGGACGGTTACGAAGGGGTTGCCATGCTGGTGCTGGAGGGCGTGAACAAAACCTTCGGAAACACGCATGCCGTGCAGGACGTGAACCTGTCGATCGAACCTGGCCAGTTCATTGGCGTGATCGGCCGGTCAGGCGCCGGAAAATCCACCCTTTTGCGCATGCTCAACCGCCTGGGCGAGCCGACCTCGGGCCGCATCACCTGGAACGATACCGACGTCACCGCCCTGAAAGGCCGGGACCTGCGCGACTGGCGCCGACGCTGCGCGATGATCTTTCAGCATTTCAATCTCGTACCCCGGCTCGACGTCCTCAACAACGTCCTGCTTGGCCGTGTCGCCTACACCCCGTTCTGGCGCGCCGCCCTGAAGGCCTGGACGCGCGATGACCGAGCGATGGCGATGGCCGCGCTCGATCAGTTGGATATGTCGGGGATAGCGGCACAGCGGGCGGATCACCTCTCCGGCGGCCAGCAGCAGCGCGTGGCGATCTGCCGCGCTTTGATGCAGGAACCCGAGGTGATCCTCGCCGACGAACCCGTGGCCTCCCTCGACCCGCGCAATTCCCGCATCGTCATGGACGCGTTGCAGCGCATCAACCGCCATTTCGGCCTGACCGTGCTTTGCAACCTGCATTCGCTCGACCTCGCCCGCACCTACTGCGACCGGCTGATCGGCATGGCCGCCGGCCGCGTGGTGTTCGACGACGTGCCCGCCGCGCTCACGGATGACGCGGTGCGCGAACTCTACGGCATGGAAGCCAACGAGGTGATCGGCGCGGCCGACACCGCGCCGCAGACCGGCGCGATGCCGGTCCCCATGCCCGCCTGACCCCACGCTTCAACAACGAGGAATGAACATGATCCGTCGTCGTACCATGATGGCCGGCATCGCCGCCGCCGGCACCCTGCCCACCGTCTTCGCCCGCCCGGCCCGCGCCGCGATCGAGGAACTGGTCTACGCGGTCGTCCCGGCCGAAAACGCAACCGGCGTGACCAACCGCTACGCCGCGTTCACCGCCTATCTGTCCAAAGCGATCGGCATCAAAGTCACCCTGCGCGTTGCCAACGACTACGCCGCGGTGATCGAAGGCCAGCGCGCCGGCAACATTCACATCGCCGCCTACGGCCCGGCCTCCTTCGCCCGCGCCCGGATGACCAACGTCCAGACCGATGCGTTCGTGATCGACGTCAACAGCGACGGATCCAAGGGCTACTACTCGGTGTTCTATGTCCGCGCCGACAGCCCTTACCAGAAGATCGAGGACCTGAAGGGCAAGAACATCGGCCTCGTCGATCCCAACTCGACTTCCGGCTACAACATGCCGCTCTACACCCTCAGCAAGATGGGGATTGACGATGCGAGCAAGTATTTCGGCAAGATTCTGGTCACCGGCAGCCATGAAAACGCGGTGATCGCGGTCGCCGACAAGACCGTCGACGTCTCCGCCAACTGGTGGAACGCCCCCGATGACTCGAACCTGACGCGCATGCTGACCAAGGGCATGGTCAAAAACCCCGACGGCAGCCTGATGAAGAAGGAAGATTTCCGCATCGTGCTGAAGACCGACCTGATCATCAATTCGCCCACCGCCGTGCTGACCAGCCTGCCGGCGGAACTGAAGGCGAAAATCAAGGCCGCCTTCATGGATGCCGCGACCGCCGACAAGCCCGCCTTCGCAGCCCTGTCCGACGGCAAGAACAAGCCGTGGGAGCCGATCGACAACGCCGCCTATGACGACACCATCAAGATGGTGGCTTTCGTCGATAAGCTGCGCCGCAAGGCCACCTAAGCACCCCAATGTCCCGCTTCGTCGCGACCCTGCCGGAACCGCAACGCGCCGCCCTCGCCGCCACCTACGACCTGGCGATGGGCGCGCGGCGAAAGCAGCTTCTGCTGGGTTTCATCATATTCGTGCTCGCCCTCGCCGCCGCCCTGCGCGGCGCCGAGGTCGATCCCGCGAATTTCTGGGCCCATCTTGGCAATTTCTCCGGCTATTTCAACCGCCTCATGACCCTCGATACCGGTGCTCGGGTCTGGACCGATCCGACGGACTGGTTCTGGGGCTTCTTCCGCTGGCTCCGCCTGCTGGGCGAGACGGTCCTCATCGCCTATGTCGGCACGATCACCGGCGCGCTGATCGCCTTCTGCGCCTGCTTCGTCGCCAGCAACAACCTCGTCCGATCCGCCTGGCTGCGCGTGACCGTCCGGCGGATGCTGGAGTTCCTGCGCACCGTCCCCGACATCGTCTTCGCCATGCTTTTCGTCGTCGCTTTCGGCCTCGGCCCCATGCCCGGCGTGCTCGCCCTCGCGCTCCACTCCGCCGGCACCCTCGGCAAACTCTTCACCGAGGTCGTGGAGGGCGTCGACATGAAACCCATCGAAGGAATCCAGGCGTCGGGCGGCAACTGGCTCGCTTGCGTGCGTTTCGGCGCCGTGCCTCAGGTCCTGTCCAACTTCGCCAGCTACACCCTGCTACGGCTGGAAATGAACGTCCGCGGCGCCGCCGTCATCGGCTTCGTCGGCGCCGGTGGGATCGGGGAGGACCTGTTGGTCGCCATCCGCAAATTCTACTACCAGGACGTCAGCGCGATGCTGGTGATGATCGTCGTCTGCGTCATGCTGCTGGACATGGGCTCCGAACGCCTGCGCCACCGCCTGCTGGCGCTGGAGTCCCACCCATGAGCGGCATGCGCACCGCCTTCATGGACCGCGCCGCCGCGCTTCCAGCCCCGCCGCCAACCTTCAGCCGGGCCGCCGTGGTCATCGGCCTCGGCATCCTCATCACCTACCTCATCGGCCTTGGCGTGCTCGGCGTCACCCCCTGGGCGATCTTCGAGCGTCTCCCACGGCTTTTCAGCATCGTCCTGACGATGTTCCCACCAACCCCCGGGTCCGAGGCGCATTTCTGGACCTATCTCGAAGCCCTCGGCGAAACCCTCGCCATCGCCTTCGTCGGCACCACCGTGGCCAGCATCTTCGCCTTCCCGCTCGGCTTCCTCGCTGCCCGCAACGTCATCGCCAACCGCATCCTGCACTTCATGTCCCGCCGCGTGCTGGATTGCGTGCGCAGCGTCGATACGCTGATCTGGGCGCTGATCTGGATCAACGTCGTCGGCCTCGGCCCGTTCGCAGGCGCCCTCGCCATCGCCTCCACCGATTTCGCCGCGCTGGCGAAACTGATGTCCGAGGCGATCGAAACCGCCGACCAAGGCCCGGTCGAAGGCATCGTCGCCGCCGGCGGCAACCGCTTCCACGTCATCCGCTTCGGCCTGCTGCCCCAGGTGCTGCCGATCTTCGCCAGCCAGGCACTCTATTACTTCGAATCCAACACCCGCTCGGCGACCATTATCGGGATTGTTGGGGCGGGCGGCATCGGCTTGTACCTCTCGGAGATGATCCGCGTCCTGGAATGGCAGGAAGCCGCGTTCCTGATCCTGATGGTGTTGGCGACGGTCGCCGCGATCGACGTGGTGTCCCGGCAATTGCGGGCGGCGATAATCGGGGCACCGAGGGGGTAGGCGTTGAAGGGCTGACCGGAGATAACGCCAGCGGGATCCGCAGCGGATAAATCCGCGCCTATTCCCCCGCCCCGGCGCACCGTCTTATGCTTCCGCTCCGCAAGCCCCGAGGTCCCCAATGTCCCGCGTCCTCCACCGCTCCGGCAGCCTGCCCCCCATCGCGGTGCGAGGCGAAGGCATCTACCTCCACACCGCCGACGGCCAAGCCATCATCGACGCATCCGGCGGCGCCGCCGTCGCCGCGCTTGGACACGGCAACCGCCGCATCGCCGAGGCCATCGGCCGCCAAGCCGCCGAAATGGCCTATTCCCACACCGGCGCCTTTTCCAATCGACCGGCCGAGGACCTCGCCGACATCCTGCTGAAGGACGAACCCGGCGGCCTCACCAAAGCCTGGTTCTGCTCCTCCGGCTCCGAGGGCAACGAGGCCGCGATCAAACTCGCTCGCCAGTACTTCCTCGAAATCGGCCAACCGCGGCGCTGCCGCACGATCGCCCGGCTGCAATCCTACCACGGCACCACCCTTGGCGCCCTCTCGGCGGGCGGCAACCTCATGCGGCGAGAGAAATTCGTCCCAATCCTGAGCCAGACCCACAGCCTCGTCTCCCCCTGCTTCCCTTATCGTTTCAAAAACGATCACGAAACCGACGCCCAATACCTCGACCGCCTGACCGACGAACTCGAAGCCGAATTCCAGCGCGTCGGGCCGGACACGGTCATGGCCTTCCTCGCCGAACCCGTCGTCGGCGCCACCACCGGCTGTGTCACCGCACTGCCCGGCTATTTCCAACGGGTGCGCCAGATCTGCGACCGTCACGGCGCGTTGCTGATCCTCGATGAGGTCATGTGCGGGATGGGCCGCACCGGCACCATGCACGCGTGGGAGCAGGAAGGCGTCTCCCCGGACATCCAGATCATCGCCAAGGGCCTGGGCGGCGGCTACCAGCCGATCGGCGGGATTCTGATCCACGACCGCATCGTCCAGGCCCTGGCCCAGGGATCGGGCGGCTTCCTGCACGGCCAAACCTACCAGGCGCACCCCGTCGCTTGCGCCGCCGCACTGGAAGTGCAGCGGATTATCCGCGACGACAATCTGCTGACGAACGTCCAGGCCATGGGCAAACGCCTGGAGACCGCGCTGACCGAACGCTTCGGCAATCACCGCCACGTCGGCGACATCCGCGGCCGCGGTCTGTTCCGAGCCATCGAACTGGTGGCTGACAGAGCAACAAAAAACCCCTTCGACCCAACGCTGAAAATGAACGAACGCATCAAGCAAAAAGCCTTCGCACGCGGTCTTTCCGGCTACCCGATGGGCGGAACGATCGACGGCCGATCCGGCGACCATTTCATTGTCGCACCACCCTATATCGTAACGGAATCCGAAATCGACACCATCGTCGAGCGTCTCGGCGACGCCGTGGACGCGGCAACAGCCGGATCACGAACCGCCTGACCGGATACCTGCTTCCCGCCACCCCGCCGGCGCGTGTTCAGCGCCCCCTGGCGTTCCCGATCGCCCCCGCCGGCCACAGCGCATCCCGCCACCAAAACGCAATTCCCAGCGTCGCCAGGAAGCACAGCAGGCAGTACCCCACCGCCATCGGGCGGAAACCGACGTGCTCGATCAGCCACCCCGCCGCCAGCAGGCCCACCGGCAGACCGTAGATCACCATCATCCGTACGCCCATCACGCGCCCCCGGAACCGCTCCCCAGCTACCCGCAGCAGCATCGCGAACAGCGGCACCTGGCAGAAATTCTGCGCGATCCCGGCCAACACCAGCACCACCCCCGCGCTCACCGGCCCCGGCATGAAAATATAAATCAGCACCATCGTGCTCCAGACCAGGACCGCCAGGATAAACGTCCGAGCCGCCAGCAGCCGCCCGCCCAACATCCCCACCCCGATCGACCCGCACAAGGCGCCAACCGAGAAACATGCCAGCAGGCACCCCAACCCAAACCGTTCGAGATGGTAAACATCGCGCGCGATATAGGGCATCAACCCGCCGGTCAGCGGGATGACGGTGGCGTTCACCAACATCGCGATCCACATCCCGGCGTGCAGACACGGCATCTGCCAGACATACCGCATACCCTCCGCCACCTCGCGGATGAACGACGCCTCCCCAATCCCGGCGACCCGCCGGTGCGCGAGGCCCTGTCCGCCCAGCGCCGTCAGCACCACCGCCACCGTGTAGCAGACGGTGATGATCGCATAGGCCGGTCCCATTCCCAGTGCCGCGATCACCGCCGCGCCGGCCAGGGGCCCCAGGATCCGCGAACAATCCGATGTCGTCCCCGCCGCGCCCATCGCGCTCATGAGCTGCTCCGCCGGCATGATCGCGGCGATCAGCGCATTCCGCATCGCCAGGTCCGATGGCCGCACCAACCCGGCGAAGGTCGCGGCGATGAAGATCGGCACCGGGCCAAGCTGCCCCGCGAAGGTCAGCACCGTCATCGCCGCCGCCGCGATCGCGTAGCTCGCCCGCATCGCACACAGCAGCCGCCGGTGCCCGTACATGTCGCCCGCCATCCCGAACAGCGGCGCGATCAGAGTCCCCAGATAGCGTAGCGCCGCGAACACCGTCAGCAGGAGAACCGATTTCGTCTCCGTCAGGATGAACCAGCCCAGCATCAGGATTTCCATCTCGATGCCGCAGTTGGTCAGCAGATCGGCGGGCCACTGGAAGGCGAATCCCCGCACGCGGAACGGGGATAGAAAAGGTATACGGGTCATCGCCCACCACCGTCCGGGCAGGCCCGGGCGCTGTCAAATTTGCATCATCGCGGAAACCCTTGACGCAGCGCAGCAAACCGCCAGATATCCGCCTATGCGCAACTTTTCCGATTTGACCGAACGCGAAATCCTCGCCCTGGCCATCGCCAATGAGGAAGAAGACGGTCGCATCTATGTCGACATCGCCGAAGGCCTGCGCGGGGAGTACCCCGGCAGCGCCCAGATGTTCACCGATATGGCCGCCGAGGAAGGCGACCACCGCCGCCGCCTGCTCGACCTCTACCGCGAGAAATACGGCGAACACATTCCCCTGGTCCGTCGCCAGGACGTCCGCGGGTTCATCCACCACAAGCCCGTCTGGCAGATCCAGCCGCTGCAGCTCGATGCCGTCCGCGACCTCGCCGAAAGCATGGAGGTCGAGACCCAGCAATTCTACCGCCGCGCCGCCGCCCGCAGCGAAGACGTTTCGATCCGCAAGCTGCTCGGCGACCTCGCCGAGGCCGAAGTTCGCCACGAACACATGGCCGAAGGCATCCGGGAGAAAAACCTGCCGGAGGGCGTCCGCGCGGACGAGGATGAGCATGCCAAACGCTCCTTCATCCTCCGCGTCATTCAGCCCGGCCTCGCCGGCCTGATGGATGGATCGGTATCGACCTTGGCCCCGGTCTTCGCCGCCGCCTTCGCCACCGGCCGGTCCTGGGATGCGTTCCTGATCGGCCTCGCTGCCTCCGTCGGTGCCGGAATCTCGATGGGCTTCGCCGAGGCACTGTCGGACAACGGCAGCCTCACCGGGCGCGGCGCACCCTGGATCCGCGGCCTGATCTGCGGCCTGATGACCACCGCCGGCGGCATCGGCCACACGCTGCCCTTCCTGATTCCCTCGTTCCTGACCGCCGTCATCGTCGCCGGCGTCGTGGTGGTCGTAGAGTTGGCCGCGATCTCCTGGATCCGCTGGAAATACATGGACACGCCCCCCATATCCGCAGCCCTGCAGGTTGCGTTCGGCGGCGCGCTGGTCTTCGCGACAGGGGTCCTGATCGGCAGCAGCTGATCGCCATGCGGCAACCACATTTGTGCGTCACGAATCGCCTGGGCTATCAAGCAGCCCCGATCGCGGCGCGCCCCGATTCGGGGCAAGGAGATCATCGAGATGAAGTCGTTGACGATGGCTTGTCTGGCCGCCGTGGCACTGCTCGCCGCGTGCGGAAACGATAGCAACACCACGAACGGAAACGGCGCCGGCCTCAACGGCCCGCCCCCCGGCGCTGGCCCCAATGGCGGCCCACCCGGCGGCAACGGGCGGGGCCCGGGCAACGCGCCCCCCGGCTCCCAGGAAGACCTGGTGCAAAGCGCCGGCGACCGCATCTTCTTCGACACCGACCGCAGCACCGTGAACGATCAGGCCCGAGCGATCCTGGACAAGCAGGCCGCCTGGATGCAGCAGAACCCGAACGTGCAGGTGTGGGTTGCCGGCAATTGCGACGACCGCGGCACCGAGGAATACAACCTCGCGCTTGGCCAGCGTCGTGCCAACGCCGACAAGTCCTACCTGATGGCGCACGGCATCGCCGCCACCCGCATTGAGACGATCAGCTACGGCAAGTCCCGCCCGATCGACCCCGGCAACGGCGCGCAGGCGTGGGCGCAAAACCGGAACGCGATCACTTCGGTCAAGTAACCGCGGCGGCTCTGAACGATCACGCGTCCGTCGTTTGGAGCCGCCATCAAAGGCCAACGGCGCCTGATCACGCCGGCCAGAAGTCCTCATCCATGATCTGGCCGAATGTCCACGGACAGGCCGCCGGAAAGGACTGCCTCGGCAAGCCCGTTTCGCCCGCCGCCTCGATGACGGCGTCGCGGTAAGCTTGCTCAATCGCCAGCGCCAAGGAACTTTTCAGGCTCGGATTGTCGTCCAAATGCCGCTCCAAAGCATGGCGCTGAACCGAGATCGTCGCCTCCCAGCTCGATCCGCGGCGGCCCGGCTGGAACGACCATTTCAGCATGTGCTGCAAAAGCACGATCAGGCGGTTAACCAGTTCGCGCTTTTCGGCCCTGCCCATGCTCTCGATTTCCTCGGCGATGTGCACGATGTCGGCGTCGGACAGTTTGCCGGCGCGCAGAAGCCGAGCCTGCTCTTCAGCCCAGGCTGCAAAATCCCGATCATAGAGAGTCGTGCCCATGGAGCCTTGTCGCACAAATCCACCCGCTCACTCAACCAGAGCGAGGCCGCCGACATCGGACGTCGTCACCCGCCGTAAATCCCGGGGATACGACTCATCGAACGGCATCCCCCGATGCAGCGTGCAACGGTTGTCCCAGACCACCAGATCGCCCACTCGCCAGGCATGCCAGTAAACCAGATCGGGATGCGTTGCGGCCTCGATCAGTTCCCCGATCAGCAAACGCCCCTCCGCCACTGGCATGTCCAGCACATGCGAGGCATGCGACGCCACGTAGACCGATTTTCGCCCCGTCCGCGGATTGACCGACACCAGCGGATGCACCGCGGGCGGGAGCGCCGCATGCTCCTCCGGCGTGAAATCCGTGAATCCCAGGATCGCGCGCGAATGCATCAAGGAGTGCTGCGCCTTCAGTCCGGCGATCTGCTGCTTCACGGCTTCCGGCAACCGGTCGTAACCCGCCCGCCCGTCGCCGAATTCGGTCTCGCCACCCGACGGCGGCACCGCATGCGCGTAAAGCATCGATAACGCGCCCCGGACCTGTTTGAACGAGCTGTCGGTGTGCCAAAGCCGGTTGCCCAGATTGACCATGCGGTGCCGGGCACCGCGGTCCTGCGGCTGACCGGTCGTGGCGTCGAGGTTGGACACATCCACCATCTCCGCCCGTCCCAGCCGCAGTTTGATCCCCGGACGATACGACAGCACATACCGCTCGGGCGGCCCGAAGTGCTGTGCGAAGGCAATCTGCCCCTCATCGTCCAGATGCTGGTCCCGAAAGACCAGCACGCCGTACGCATCCATCGCCTCCCGCAGCGCCGCGACGGTGCCATCGGGAAGCGGCGCGCTCAGGTCCAGGTCCAGCACCGCGTGTGCGAAGCCCGGATGCAGTTCGCGCAGTACCAGCGTCATGACGCGACGTACTCGCATTTGAAGCCGTTACCCCAGCGCTTCACATAGCCGACCGACGGCGAGGGGAAATGCGCGAAGCAGCACTGGGTGTCGGTGTCGCAGTATTTCTCCAGGAACGCCCGCCGCGTCGCCGCCCCCTGCTTGCCGTCGTAATCCACCCGCATCGCCAGATCGGGATGCAGCGCCTGCAACGGCGAGTGGATCAGATCCCCGGTGAACACCGCGTCATGCCGCCCCTTGCCGATCGCGACCGCGTAATGGTCGATCGTATGGCCGGGCGTCGGCAGCAGTGTCACGAGATCGTTGAGCTGATAGTCGCTGGTGACCGCATCGTAGGCCTTCGCCTCCACGATCGGGATCACGCTGTCGACGATGGGCGGCAGCGCGGTCTTGGCATTTTCCGCCAGCCAGAAATCCAGTTCCGTCTTCGAAAACAGATACCGAGCCTTGGGGAAGGTCGGGACCCAACGCCCGTTCTCCAGACGCGTGTTCCAGCCGACATGGTCGACATGCAGATGGGTGCACATGACGAAATCGATATCGTTCGGCGTCAGTCCGGCCCGTTTCAGCCCGTCCATGAACGCCGTGTCCTTCTTGTGGTGCCACAGCGGCCGGGCCGCCCGATCCTTGTCGTTGCCGACACAGGTATCGACCAGGATGTTGTGCCCGCCGATCTGCACCACATAGGACTGAAAGCACAGAACCAGATTGTCGTTCGCATCCATCGCCGCCGGCTGCAGCCAGTGCCGGTTCGCTTCCAGCACGTCCTTGGTCAGGCCGGGCAGAAATTCCAGCGCGGGGGTGAACCCGCACTCCATCTCGATGATCCGATGAATCGTCGCGCCGCCGGCTTTGAATGTCAGGCTCATGGTTGGCTCCCCTTTGGTCGTTTCCGTCTCGGGGGATGTTAGCGTCTGGTGCAGGCGCCGACAAACCGGGCCGCAGCCAGGGCGATCGCAAATCGACGACGAGCCCATCCGCCCGGCCAGGGTCCCCGGGGTCCTCGTCCTGTCGCCTCGGGGTCAGAAAGTTCTTGCTTTGTTCCGTTGATCCTGCTACATGCAAACCGAATGACCCAGACAGCCCCACCCACCCCGCCTACCACCAAACCCCGCCCCATCCCTGGGCGTATCGGGGCTGTTCTCCGCGTCCTCGCCACCCTCATCACC
>CAIRCM010000051.1 GCA_903877125.1 uncultured Acetobacteraceae bacterium
CACCCCACTAACGGGGTCCTTTTTCCACGCCGGATAACAGGCGAATGCCGGTATCCACGACTTTTCAAACTCGGCGCAGCGAAAATCGTGGATACCGGCATTCGCCGGCATGACGGGTGGGCAGCCGCCATCAGTCAATCATTGCGCGGGCTGGTATAAGCCACGGGATGCCGTCGCGTACGACAATTCATCAGCGATATCTCAGGGCAGGATATATCGCCGCACAGCAACGATATCGGTCGGGCGATCGCAGCTGTCAGAAGTTGGATTTCCAGCGTCCTGCCATCCATCGGGCACACTCTGCCCGGCGGCCGGGCGATATTCACCCGCTATACCCAATTTTCAGCAGCTTTGCCCGGGCTTTACGCCAGCTACCGGGTCGAGGTCGACGAATTGATCTTTACCAATCGTGTTCGTATGGCCGAGGCGTGGTTGCAAGACACCGCCACATCCGACGAACGCTAAACCAGCCTCAGACCTTCTCGACCTGCCCGTATTCCAGTTCCACCGGGGTCGAACGGCCAAAGATCGATACGCTAACCTTAAGCCGCCCCTTCTCCTCGTCCACTTCCTCAACCGTGCCATTGAAGCTGGCGAACGGACCGTCGGACACCCGCACCTGCTCGCCAATGTCGAACAGCACCGCGGGACGCGGCCGCTCCACACCTTCCTGACTCTGCCGGAGGATCCGATCGGCCTCGGCTTGCGGAATCGGGCTGGGCTTGGTCTTGCTGCCCAAGAACCCCGTCACCTTCGGGGTGTTCTTGACCAGATGCCAGGCGTCATCAGTCAGGTCCATCTTCACCAGGACATAACCCGGGAAGAATTTGTGCTCGCTGCTGACCTTCTGGCCGCGCCGCACTTCCACGACGTTTTCGGACGGAACCAGCACTTCCTCGAACTGCTCGCCCAGGCCGTTCTGTTCCGCCTGATCCTTTATCTGCTGCGCGATCTTCTTCTCGAAGCCGGAGTAGACATGCACGACATACCAACGCTTGGCCATAACGCTCGTTACCTTTTCAGACGTGCATGCCGAACAGCAAATTGACCCCGAGGGCGACCACCTGGTCGATCACGAAGAAAAAGACCGCCGTGACAGCCGCCATCGCGAACACCAGACCGGTGGTGACGAGCGTTTCCTTACGCGAGGGCCAGGTGACCTTCGTCACCTCGGTCCGCACTTCACGGAAGAATTTCACCGGTTCGAACGCCACGCCTGGATAACTCCTTGAAATCGCATCTGCCGTCCTCGCCGAACGCACTTTTTCAAAGTGCGCTGGCAGGGGTGGAGGGTCTCGAACCCCCAGCCTCCGGTTTTGGAGACCGGCGCTCTAGCCAATTGAGCTACACCCCTACAAGGCAGGCGGCGTAAAAAGGACGGTCGAGGCAGAATGTCAAGGGTGGGGTTTCAAACAGGCGGTATTCCTCGGTGATGAACCTACCCTGGTGGGCGGGTACTGAACCCGAACAGCCGATACAGCGGGCATGTCCCCACCACCGCCGTCGCGAATGGCACGATTCCCAGCATGCCCCAGATCGTGTGCGGCCACGTGAAACACCCGATGATCATCACAACCCCGACGCCCGCTCGGATCGCCCGATCCCGCTCGCTCATGTTCTTGCTCATCGCAACCTCTCCCGCGCCACGCGAACGCATCGCTCGAAAATTTCCAGATCCCGCCACCGGTCGGCCGCCTCGCCAACGATCAGTTCCCCGCCCGAGGCTTCGATCCCGTTGGGGATCATGAGGTTGTCGAACAGGCCGAACGACTCGACCAGCAGCCCGTCCGAGTCCCACCATGCGCCCTCCCGCTCAACCGACGCGACAGCGGCCAGGGTTCGCGCCAGAAACGGCGCCGCGACGGTGGCATAGCCAAAAACCTTCAACCCCAAAGCCCGCGCGAATCCAACCTCATACACCGTACCCACATCCGCGCTCGGCCCCCGGAACGGCGTGAGGTTGGCGACGATGGCCTGGCACGACCGAATGTGCGCCTCATTGCGCAACCCGATCCGCCGCCACAGCGGCAGGGCCGCCCAGTCGGACGGCTCGTCCGCCAGCGGATCGAGCGGTGAAACGCCCGTCAGCCCATGCGCGAGGCAGATGGCCTGCTTACACACCGCCCATGCCTCGGGTTCGGGAAGGAATACGTCGGGACCGGCGAGATAGACCCGGACGGTCACGCGTCCAGGGCGGCAACGCCCGGCAGGGTCTTGCCTTCCAGCCACTCCAGAAAGGCGCCACCGGCGCTGGAGACATAGGTCAGCTTGTCGATGACACCCGCCTGCCGCAGGGCCGACACGGTATCCCCGCCGCCTGCCACGCTGCGCAGCGCCCCAGCCTGCGTCGCCGCCGCGACCGCCCGCGCCAGGGCCACCGTCGCAGCATCGAAAGGCGGGGTCTCGAAGGCGCCGAGCGGGCCGTTCCACACGAGTGTCTTGATCCGAGCCAACCGGCCGAGCAATGCCGCGACCGACGCCGGTCCGACGTCCAGAATCATCGTATCCGCCGGCACCGCGTCGACCGACACCGTCCGTGTCGGCGGGTTCGCCTCGAACTTCGTGGACACCACGGCGTCGGTCGGCAGCACGATCTCGCACCCCGCCGCCTTGGCCTTGCCAAGGATCTCCAACGCCGTCGCGTGCATCTCCCCTTCCTGCAAAGACTTGCCGACGCCATGGCCCTGCGCGGCCAGGAAGGTGTTGGCCATCGCACCGCCGATCACCAGCATGTCGACCTTGCCGACGAGGTTGCCCAGCAGCTCCAGCTTGGTGGACACCTTGGCCCCGCCGACGATCGCCGCGACCGGCCGCGCCGGATTGCCCAGCGCGAGGTCCAACGCCTCCAACTCCGCCTGCATCAGCCGCCCGGCATAGGACGGCAGCGTGTGTGCGACGCCCGCCGTGCTGGCATGCGCGCGATGCGCGGCCGAGAAGGCGTCGTTGACGAAAATATCCGCCAGCGCCGCCAGCGCCGCGGCGAACGAAGTGTCGTTCTTTTCCTCGGCGGCGTGATAGCGGGTGTTTTCCAGCACCAGCACATCGCCGTTGGCCATCGCGCCCACCGCCTGTTGCGCCGTCGGCCCGATGCAGTCGTCGGCGAAACCCACCGCGCGGCCCAGCACCTCGCCCAGCGCCACGGCCATCGGCTTCAGCGACATCTCCGGCACGCGCTTGCCCTTGGGCCGGTCGAAGTGGCTGCACACGATGACCTTGGCGCCCTTGCCCGCCAGTTCGCGGATCGTTGGCGACAGGCGCTCGATCCGGGTGAGGTCGCTGATCCTCCCATCGCGCACCGGCACGTTCAGGTCGGCACGCAGCAGAACCCGCTTCCCGGCGACGTCGACGCCATCGAGAGTACGAAAGGCCATCGTAAAAACTCCAAGCTTCTTAACGGGCACCCATCAGCGCGGCGACGTCGAGCATGCGGCAGGAGAAGCCCCATTCGTTGTCGTACCACCCCATCACCCGCGCCATCGCGCCATCGACCACCGCGGTCTGCGTCGCGTCGAACGTGCACGATGCCGCGGTGTGGTTGAAGTCGATGCCCACCAGCGGCGCGGTGTTGTAGTCGAGCACGCCCCGCAGTTCACCCTTCGCGGCGTCCTGCATCGCGGCGTTGATCTCGTCCTTGGTCGCCGGCTTCGCGAGGTTCACATCCAGCGACACGATCGACACATTCTGCACGGGAATCCGGATCGCGGTGCCGTCCAGCTTGCCCTTCAGCGACGGAATGACCTGGCCGATCGATTTCGCCGCGCCGGTGGAGGTGGGGATCGCCGACGCCGTGGCCGTGCGGGCACGCCGCGGGTCGCGATGCGAACCGTCCAGCGTGTTCTGATCGTTGGTGAAGGCGTGGATCGTCACCATGTAGCCGCGCAGGATGCCGAACCGGTCATGCAACACCTTCGCCATCGGGGCGAGGCAGTTTGTGGTGCACGAGGCGGCCGAGATAACCGTCATGTCCGGCGTCAGCGCATGATTGTTGACGCCATACACGATCATCGCATCGACCCCGTCGCCGGGGGCGGAAATCAGCACCTTCTTCGCACCCACCGCCAAGAGCGGCGCGCATTTTTCCTTGCTGGTGAACTTGCCCGTGCATTCCAGCGCCACATCGGTGCCGGTCAGATCGAGCTTGGCGGGATCGCGCTCGAACGTCACCGGAATCGGCCCATAAACCTTGCCGTTGTGTCGGATGGTCAGTGCGTTGCCGGATACTTCGACCTGACCGGCGAAACGGCCATGCGCGCTGTCGAATGCGAACAGGTGCGCCACCGAGTCCATGTTCATGCTGGTGGAGGCATTGATGCGCGTCGGCACCAGATCGGCGCGACCTTCCTCGGCGATGGCACGCAACACGAGGCGCCCGATGCGCCCGAAACCGTTAATGGCGACCGAAACGGTCATGGATCCTTGTTCCCTTTGCTCTCAGGCCAGGCGTTTGCGCACGGCGGCGGCGATGGCCTCTGCTGTTATGCCAAAATGCTTGTACAAGTCGTCCGCTGGGGCCGAGGCCCCATAACCCGGCATGCCGATGAAGATTCCATCGGTGCCGATCATCCGTTCCCAGCCGAAATCGCAACCGGCCTCGACGCCAACCCTGGGCGCCCCGCCCAGAACCGCCGCTCGGTAGGTTTCATCCTGCTGGACAAACAACTCCCAGCACGGCAGCGACACCACCGCGACCGGGATGTTCTCGCCGGCCAGCATCTCGCGCGCGGTCATCGCGATGGCGACTTCCGATCCGGTCGCGATCAGCGTCGCCTGACGCGGCCCCTCGGCCTCCGCCAACACGTAGCCGCCGCGCGCCGAGCGATTCTCCGCGATGTCGGTCCGAAGCGCCGGCAACGCCTGACGGGTCAGCACCAGCATCGACGGGCCGTCAGCGCGCCGGATCGCGAGTTCCCAGCACTCCGCCGTCTCCAGCGCGTCGGCGGGCCGGAACACGTGGAGGTTGGGCATCGCGCGCAGGCTGGCGAGTTGCTCGATCGGCTGATGGGTCGGGCCATCTTCGCCGAGGCCGATGGAGTCATGCGTCATCACGTGGATCACGCGCTGGCGCATGATCGCACCCAGGCGGATGGCCGGACGCATGTAATCGGTAAAGACGAAAAACGTGCCGATATACGGGATGATGCCGCCGTGCAGTGCCAGCCCATTGGCCGCCGCGGCCATGCCGAATTCGCGCACGCCGTAGTGGATGTAGCGGCCGGCGAAATTACCGGGCTGGACGATACCCATGCCCTTCACCAATGTCAGGTTCGAACCCGTCAGATCGGCTGATCCCCCGACCAGATCGGGGGTGGCGGGCACCAGCGCCTCCAGCGCTTTCTGGCTGGACTGGCGGGTCGCCATCTTCGGACGATTGTCGGCGATATCCTGCTTCAGCGCCGCGACCGCCTCATGCCAGTTGTCGGGCAGCTTGCCGGCGATCGCACGCTCGAAATCCGCGCGCTGGGCATGGCGGGCGAGGCGTTTCAGCCAGGATCGCCGCGTCCCGGCGCCACGCGTGCCGGCAGCGTGCCAACGCTCGTACAAATCCGCGGGAATCGAGAACGGGGGTTCGTGCCAGCCGAGCAGTTCCTTGGCGCCAGCGGCTTCCTTGGCACCGAGGGGCGCGCCGTGAACGCCGCCGGTGCCGGCCTTGGTCGGCGCGCCCAGACCTATGATGGTGCGGCAGGCGATCAACGTAGGCTTGCGCGAACGAACCGCGAAGGACATCGCCGCCGCGATCTGGTCGGGATCGTGCCCATCCACCGCCCGGGTTGCCCAGCCCGCCGCGGCAAAGCGTTTCAACTGATCTTCCGAGGTGGTGAGGCTGGTGGCCCCGTCGATGCATATCCGGTTGTCGTCCCAGAGAACGGTCAGCTTGTCGAGTTGCAGATGGCCGGCGATGCCGATCGCTTCATGGCTCACCCCCTCCATCAGACAGCCGTCACCGACGACCACCCAGGTGCGATGGTCCACCAGCGACTTCCCATACCGCGCGGCCATCATCCGTTCGGCCAACGCCATGCCGACCGCTGTGGCCAGACCCTGGCCGAGCGGGCCGGTCGTCATTTCGATACCGGGGTGTTCACCGAATTCGGGATGGCCGGCGCAGGGCGAGTGCAACTGGCGGAAGTTGCGGATGTCCTCGATGTCCATGCCGGCGTGACCGGTCAGGTGCAGCAGGGCATAAAGCAACATCGACCCGTGGCCGGCCGAAAGCACGAACCGATCGCGGTCCGGCCAGCTTGGATCGGCGGCGTCGTATTTCAGGAACCGCGACCACAGGACCGTGGCAACGTCCGCCATGCCCATCGGCATGCCGGGGTGGCCGGAGTTCGCGGCTTCCACCGCATCGATCGCCAGCGCGCGAATGGCATCGGCCATCCGGCGGGCAGGGGTTTCCTCACGCGCGCGTACCGCCGCTTGCAACGCAAGAGCGGGGTTTTCCGCGCCGGTCTCGGCCATGGAAGCCATGCAGTCTCCTTGAGTCGCCCGCATTCTCGCCGGGGTGGGCGCCGCGCCGGGTTTCTGCCACGGCTATACGGCAGGATCGTGGCAGGCTCAACTCTTGGTGCCAGCTGGCTGTTATCGCCCTGATTTCAACATGTTCTTGCAAAATCTTGCCACGATGTCCTATATACTCGCCCTATGCGTCAGTTTTGGATCCTCGGTTTGCTGCTTTTGCTCGGCGCCTGCGGGTCGTCCGAAACGCCCGATCGCGTCGGCGACTATGTCGGCGGGCCGGTCCCGCTGGAATGCGCGCCATTCGCCCGCACCTTGAGCGGGGTCCAGCTCTATGGCGCAGCGGGGGATTGGTGGTGGAAGGTGCAAGGGCGATATGCCCGGAGCTACACGCCGGAAGTCGGCAGCGTGCTGGTCTTCGCGAAAACCAGCCGCCTGCATGACGGACATGCCGCCGTCGTATCCCGTATTCTCTCCCGCCGGCAGATACTGGTCACACAGGCCAACTGGGTCCACCACCGGGTAACCGAGGATCAGCCGGTCATCGATATTTCCCCCGGCGGAGACTGGAGCGTGGTGCGGGTCTGGTGGCCGCCATCGGCGCAAATGGGAATGACCGAATACCGGACCATGGGCTTCATCCGCTCCACCAGACCCATGTCGCACGATTATCTGGCAGCGCGGACACCCGGCGCGATCCAGCTCGCGCTGCAGGGATACTAGAGCCTGATCGCCAGAGGTGGAACCGCACGGCGGCGTGAATCACACGATTAAACAAAGACTTATACCAGACCGCGCAATGATTGACTCGTGGCGGATGCCCACCCGGCATGACGTGATTCGGTCGGCTGGCACGTCAAAGCTTATACGGGCTCGTCTAACCCAGCAGACGGCCGATCCCGGGGATTTTCTCGTCGATCTTCATGATGCGCAGCATGGCCCAAAGCGCCGCCTGATTGGTCGTGATGACGGGTTTGCCGAATTCCTGCTCCCACGCGGCGATGGACGGCATCGTCGGGAAGTTGCCACCCGGAACGACCAGCACCTCGACCTCAGGCGTGTCGATGCGGCGGAAGGCGTCGCGGGCGTTTTCAGGGCCCATCAGGCCGATGGCGTAGGAATCGTTGGCGTCGAAGCCTTCCATCGCGACGACCTCCAGCCCGTATTTCGTTTCGTAATAGCGTTTTGCCCGTCCGATCGCGTCCGGAGAATAGGGCGTCGCCAGCGCAATCCGCTTCGCGCCAAGATGTTGCACCGCCTGCCCTATCGCCTGGGCGGAGGTCACCGAGGGAACCCCGGCCCCATCGGTCATCATCTTCGTGCATTTCGCGCAATAGTCGTCGTCGAACAGGCTGGCGGAGGTTTGCGCCAGCGCCAGCGTCTCCACCTTCGCATCGCCCAGCATCTTGGACTGATAGGCGACGTCGGCATCCAGACTGGGGGAGAACGGCGTCTTGCCGCCTTTACCGAGGCGCCCGTAATGCGCCTGAAGGCTGGGCGGGAGGAGACGGGAATATTCGATCTCGACCGTCGTGTTGGTGGACGGGATCAGCACGCCGAAATGCCGCATCGAAAGCTCCTGTCGGTTTCCCTGCCCCCGGTTGGTGGAGGGCCTCTGGGGCACTTGGTTAGCGCGGCAGCCGCGGAATGGCAAAACAGGAGGCCATGGCGCAGGTATCCGCGGCCATTGAAATTTGTTATTTTATTTGACATTTTGACCGCATCATGCTAACAATACGCCGCGAGGCCCCCGCAAGGCCTTGACTGGAAGCTACACAGCGGCGTTGAGCTGCGGATACGGACGAGGAGGCATCAATGATCACGCTTGGCCAATCGGCACGCAATCGCGGCGAACAGGGCTATGCCGCGGCCGTCGCGGCCTGGCAGCGATTCCTGATCGCGCAAGGCCTGGATCGCCCCGTGGTGGACGGGCAAACACGACAATTGACCGCCGACGGCGACTTCGGCCCTACCACCGCTCAAGCGACCCGGGCGTTTCAAACCGCGCGGGGCCTCGATCCCGATGGCACCGTCGGCCCTCGGACCCTCGCCGCCGCGACGGCCCTCGGCTTCAGTCCCCCGACAACCCTGCCAGCGCCGGCTGACGACACAATGGCAACCCAGAAGGACCTGTTGCGCGCCGCTTTCGACGAATTCGGCATCACCGATCCGCTGCAGCGCGCCGCCATCGCCGCGATCAACCTGGGCGAGAGCGGCATGAAACCCCGCACCGAAAGCGGCTATAGCGGCACATCGAACGCGCGGCTGCGGGCATTGTTCGGCAGCCGCGTCGCCGAGCTTACCGACGATGAACTGACCCGGATCAAGGCATCCGACGAAGACTTCTTCAACCTTGTCTACGGCGGCGCGTTTGGCCGGGCGAACCTGGGCAACACCGAACCGAACGACGGATACACCTATCGGGGCCGTGGATTGAACCAGCTGACCGGCCGCGGCAACTACGCCCGTTACGGCCGGTTGCTGAAAGATGTGGACCTGATCGCCAACCCCGACCTGGCCAACGATCCGGCCGTCGCCGCTCGGATTTCCGTCATCTACATGAAGGACCGCGTGGCCAAGGCCAGCACCTGGGACGAAATGAAGCGGGCCGTCGGAAACGCGGTGGCGGAGACCGAGGTTGTGAAGGACAGGGCCTTCGCGGCATTCCAGGCCTCGGGCGAGTTCGCCTGAACGAACCCGCCACGCCGTCCCACCTTGATCGCGCTATGTCTTCGTCCCCAGCTCATCCCCTGCCAGCCGTTCGCACCACTTCGCCATCTCGGTATGGTCGGCGTTCGGCCCGAACATCGTTTCAGCCGACACCAGTATCTCCCGCACCAAGGCGCTGAGCGGCGTCGCCGTGCCGGTTTCGCGGCCGATCTGCATGGCAATGGACAAATCCTTGGCCAGCAGCCCCATGGTGAACCCGGCATCGAATTTCCGAGACAGCACGAACTGACGGAATTTCTTCTGCGTCGAATTGTTCATGCCCGTCGCGGCGTTCAGCACGTCTGTCATCACGCCGGCATCGAGGCCGAAACGTTGCCCGACCAGCAGCGCCTCGATCCCGATCAGGAAGCCCCCGGTGCTGACCATGTTGTTCAGCGCCTTCACCGCCTGCCCCGCACCAACGTCGCCGGCACGCAGGATCGACGTGCCCATGGCGGACAGGATCGGCTTCATCCGCTCGATCGTCGCCTCATCGCCGCCGACCATGATCGCGAGTTGGCCGGTCTTGGCCCGCGGCACACCGCCCGACACCGGCGCATCGATCATGATGCCCCCCATCGCCGCGACCTGTTCGGCGAGGCGCTGGGTGTGCGACGGCACGCCCGAGCTCATGTCGATCACGATCGTGCCGGGCTTCATGCCGGCGAAGATGTTGTCGTCGCCGCCGGACAGCACCCGTTCGACGATGGCGCTGGTCGGCAACATCGTGACCACGACATCCGATCCGCCGGCCAGTTCCTTCAGCGTGTCAGGGGCAAAGCCGCCGATCTGCTGGACGAAATTGTTGGCGACCTCCCGTCGGGCATCGGCGATGTTGACGGTGAATCCGGCCTTCACGAGGCAGGCCGCCATCGGCCAGCCCATATTGCCGACGCCGACGAAGCCGACGGTGGGTTTGTCTGTCATTGCGCGCATGCTCCGGCTGTTTCCGGTTGCTTGTCACGCACCGGTGCGGGCCGCAAGAGGCAGCGGCCCGATCCGTTCACGCCGCCGCCAACTGCTCCATCGTCGTATTCCGCATGCTGCAACGATCCCGCATGCGGCCCAGCCATTGGAGGAGGTTCGGGTGGGGTTCCATCAGAAGCCGCCCCTCCGGCGTCATTTCGAAATAATCGAGGTGCGGCGCCAGCATCAAATCGGCCATCGTGATCGCCTCGCCAGCCAGATAGCGTTGCGATCCCATCAGTCTGGCGAGTTCGTCGATACAGACTTTCGCCCGCGGCACGGCCTCGGCGATCGATGCCTCATCGACCGGCAGCCCCAGCTTGGGCGCTATCAGACGGTTGAAGCTGATCCGGGAACTGACATCCGGCATGACATAGGAATCGCCGATGCCGACGATCTGGTTCACCCGCGCCTCCGCCTTGGGATCGGCCGGAACCAGCTCGGGCACGGGCGCGATCCGGTCGAGATAACGAATGGCGGCCTGGGTTTCGTAGAAGGCGAAACCGTCGTGTTCGAAGGCGGGGATTTTGCCGAACGGATGCCGGACGAGATAGTCGGGCGACTTGTGCCCGCCAAAAGGCATTTTGACGAAGGTGTAGGGGAACACTTTTTCCTGCAACGCCAGCAGCACCATGCGGACATAAGGGCTGCCGGGAATACCGTAAACGACAAACGGCTCGGCTGCTTCGCCAGGACCGTCCGCCGCGTGGGCGGCAAACCGTTCCAGCATGCCTGGCCAGCCCCCCGCCAGCAGTCCGGCAATCCGCTCGGCTGCATCGCCGAAACGTTCCAGCAGCCGATGCTCCAGGCGAACCAACGTCTGATCGCCGTTGGCCGGCTCGAAGGTGACCTCGACCTCGGTGAGCAATGCCGGATCGAATTTGAATTCGGCGTTCAACTGCCAATTCAGCAACAGCCGATTTGGCGGCTCCCAGGCCGCGACCCGACCCCAGTCGGTTTCCACACCATCGCCGGAACGTTCGAACCAGCGCCCGCCCGGAACCGGCTCGATCACGATATTCTCGTGCGGCTGCGCACCGATCGACCGCCCCTTCGGCCACCATTGGCCGATCTGTTCGGTAAACAGCGCAAATGCCCGAGCGGGCGGTGCCTTCACCAGGAGCGCACGGCGGATCGGTTCGATGGTCATGGTTTGTCGTCCTCTTTGGTCTTGGATTCAGCAAACGCGGCGAAACTGTCCAACGCATCGGTCCAGAACTGATCGAGCCAATGACGGATCGCGCCGATCCCGCGAGGATCGATGCGATAGACCCGGCTCGCGCCGTCGGGCGTGTCGATCACCAATCCGGCCTCCTTCAGCACTTTTAGATGCTGCGACACGGCTGGCCGGGAGACCGGCAGACCGCGTGCCAGCGCCCCGACCGCGCAGGGTTGAGCGGCAAGCCGTTCAAAGATCGTACGGCGGGTGGGGTCGGCGAGAGCGGTGAGGGCGCGCGATACGTTAGTCATGACTTACCGTAAGTCCACACTGACCATTTGGCAACAGAAAAATTCCCTCCCGCGATCCGAACCCGAGGAGCCGGGGCCACCCCGCTGGCAACAGCGCGGCATTCGGCGCATAAGGCAAGCGCGTCTGGACATGACGCTGACCCGCAGCACGGCCCGTTCGGTTGCATAACGTGTAAAGGAACCGCGACCATGAACGAAGCGCCGATGGGCAACGCGCGGTTCTTCGCGCGAAGCGGCCCGAAAACCCTCGCGGATATCGCCATCGCGGCGTCGGCGATGGCCCCCGATATCGTGCGAATGTTTACCGGTGTCGCCCCCTTGCATTCAGCCGGCCCGGACGATGTCAGCTTTTTCGAAAGCGCCCGCTATGCGGATGCGCTGGATCAGACCATGGCGGGTGCGGTCATCGTGCATCCGCGCATGCGGGAGCGTGTGCCCAGTCACGCCATACCAATCGTCACGACCTCGGCCTACGAGGGATGGGCGCGTGTGGCCGCCCTGTTTCACCCCGCGCCGCCCCCAAGCCCGGGAATTCACCCCACCGCCCTGGTGGATCCGGACGCACGGATCGACCCCTCGGCGGAGATCGGCGCATTCGCCGTCATCGAGGCGCGAGCCGAAATCGGTGCTGGCTGCCGGATTGGCGCGTTCGCGTCGATCGGCGCCGGTGTCGCGATGGGTCGGGACTGCCGCATCGGCACCCACGCCAGCGTCAGCCACGCTCTGCTCGGCGCCAGGGTCTATATCTACCCAGGCGCCAGAATCGGCCAGGAAGGTTTCAGCTTCGCCACGACAAAGGCGGGCTTCCTCAGTATCCCGCAACTCGGCCGCGTCATCGTCGGCGACGATGTGGAGGTCGGTGCCAACAGCACGATCGACCGGGGATCGAGCCGGGACACCGTTGTCGGCGCCGGAACCCGCATCGATAACCTCGTGCAGATCGGTCATAATGTGCAGGTGGGCCGCTGCTGCGTCATCGTGGCACAGGCCGGAATCGCCGGTTCGACGATCCTGGAGGATTTCGTCCAGGTCGGCGGTCAAGCCGCGATCACTGGCCACGTGCGCGTCGGCCAGGGTAGCCAGATCGGCGGCCAGGCTGGTGTGATCTCCGACGTGGCCGCGGGTTCGATCCTGATGGGCACGCCCGCGCAGCCGCGCAAGGAATTCTACCGGCAGGTGATCACGTTGAAGCGAATGGCCCGCCGGCCGGCTGGCGCGAACGACCAATAACAGCGCCGCCGCGCCCGTCGTGGGCGTTGTGGCGCCCCGTCACCCCTTCGCTGCGTCCACTTCCTTGAACACCTCGGTCGCGATTTTGAACGCTTCCAGCGCCGCCGGAATCCCGCAATACGCGCCCACCTGAACCAGCACTTCCTTGATCTCGTCCCGCGTCACGCCATTGGTCAGCGCCGCGCGCAAATGCAGCCGCAACTCCGCGCCACGGTTCAGGGCCGAAAGCATGCCCAGATTGATGATGCTGCGCGTCTTGCGGTCCAGACCCGGCCGGGTCCAGGCCATGCCCCAGGCGATCTCGGTCGTCATCTGCTGGAACACCGCGTTGAAGTCGTCGGCGCGGGCCAGCGAGCCATCGACGTAGTCGCCACCGAGCACCTCGCGGCGGACTTCCAGCCCCTTCTTGAACAGTTCGCTCTGATATTCCGGACGGTTGGGAACGTCGACCATGAGGGGCTCCTGGGCTGGATCGTGAAGTTTGCCGGAACCTAAAGCTTGCCTCCGGCCGCGACAAGCGGTTCACTGGGGCCAACCGAACGCAGGAGACGACCAGTGACCGCCACCTACGAAATCCTCGGGCTGCGCTATGCCGTCATGGAGGAACGCTACCACTTCCAAAACTTCATCCTCCCGATCGACGATCACGCGTCGATGGACCCGATGGATTTCCTGCTGTTCGCGATCCGCGGCAACGGCCACACCATCGTCATGGACACCGGCTTCAGCCCGGAATCCGGCGCCCGCCGCGGCCGCGAGATCCTGCGCACGCCAGCCCAGGCGCTGCTGGATGGCGGAATCGACCCGGCGACGGTGACCGACGTCGTGCTGACCCACATGCACTGGGACCACGCCGGCGGGATGCAGTATTTTCCAAAAGCGAAATTCCACATTCAGGCAGCAGAGATGCACTACTGCACCGGCGCCTGCATGTGCGAGCCCTTCCTCCGCCGCCCCTACGACGTGGAAGATGTGCGGGCAGCGATCGACGCCCTCTATTCGGCGCGCCTCGCGATCTACGATGGCACCAAGGAAATCGCCCCGGGTATCACCCTGCATCTGATCGGCGGCCACTCCGGCGGTATTCAGTCGATCCGCGTGCCGACCAAGCGCGGCTGGGTGGTGATGGCCGGGGACGCGACGCATTACTGGCGCAACATCCGCCTGCGGAACCCGTTCCCCGTGGTCTACGATGTGGGCCGGATGCTGCAAGGCTATGAGATCATCAACAGCCTCGCGGACGGGCCGGACCATGTGATCCCCGGCCACGATCCGTTGATCCTGAAGACGTTCCCGCCGCTGGGAGGAAATAAGGAAATCGTGCGCATCGATCTCCCGCCGATCGGTTAACGCTTGCTGCCGGGACTGCTGAAGGGGTTCAAAATCGCGACACCGGTCCCGGCGAAATCCTTCACGTTCCGCGTGACGACCGTCATGCCGCGCACCGGGCCGGTGGCCGCGATCGGCAGAATCCGCTCGGCGAAGGGGGGCAGAACACGTTCCTCGAACCATGTCCGCAACAGGATACCGTGCCCGGTGTCCCGCCGTTCGACCTGAAGTATGCCCTGCGCGATTTCCAGAATAGTAACCACGGACAGGAATGCCTCGGCTGGCGCGATGCTGGCGGCCCAGACCGTGACGTTCCTGTCCGCTCTGCCGTCTTTCGCCTTCCGCAATTCCGAGACAACATTGGTGTCCAGGATATACATTCAGGACAGGTCGGCGGGGACGGAGAACCGGCCCTCCAGCGGCGGTGGCTCGAAGTCGATGTCCGCGGAGCCGGGCATGGCAAGCAAATCGATCAGGCTGACATTGCCCCCTGCCAGGGTTCGGTAATCCTCGATACTCAGCAACACATGGGCCGGCCGCCCCCCCCCCAACCGAAGCGAGGCGATCATCCCTCCCATGCCCCACCCCCAAACCCGAGCCTGGGTCCGCCTGCCCTCCGGCCACCGCCTGGACCTGCTCGACCCAACCCCCTTCGACTGGACGGACGAGGACCTCGCCCTCGGCCTCGCCCGCACCTATCGCTGGGGCGGCCACTCCGCCTGGCCGTTACCCCTTTCCGTCGCGCAGCACTCCATCCTCGTCCTGGCACTGCGCCGCCAGCTCAGCCCCACCGGCCTGTCCGACGCCGCCGCCCGCCGCGAACTCCTCCACGACGCCGACGAGGGCCTGCTCGGCTTCGACCCGATATCCCCGCTCAAACCCTTCCTCGGTCCAGGCTACGCGGCCCTCGCCGCCCGCCTCCAAGCCGCCATCGCCGCCCGCTACAACATCCCCCCCTGGGTGCCCGAGGACAAAAAAGCCCATAAACGCGCCGACCGTATTGCCGCCGCGTCCGAGGCCATCCATGTGGTGGGCTGGACGCGGGAGGAAGTGCGCAAAACCCTGCGCATCGTCGACCGGCCAGTGGACACCGACCCCCTCGCCGCCTGGCTGGCGGTCACACCTTGGGAGCCATGGCCCGCGAACCGGGCAGCGGAGGAATTCTTGCGTATGCTGCGACGGCTGTCCCCCTAAGTGCTCAAGCGCCTTTTCCAGGCTCTGGGCCTGCTTCTGCTCCTCGTCGTCGCCATGGTTGCCGGCGCGCTGTGGATGACCCTCCCCTCCTCGGACCAGACCGCCCGCATCCCCGGACTCTCAGCCCCCGTCCACATCGCCCTCGACACGGATGGCATCCCCCGCATTCAGGCCGCCACCGAACGCGACGCCGCCGCCGCCCTCGGCTTCGCCCACGCCCGCGACCGGATGTTTCAGATGGAGATGATGCGCCGCGCCGCCGCCGGCCGCCTGTCCGAAATCGCCGGCCCCGCCACGCTCCCGATGGATCGCGCGATGCGCACCCTGGGGCTCGCGCGCGCGGCCGCGGCCGATTACGCCGCACTGCCTGACGAGACCAAATCGATCCTTCAGGCCTACGCCAGCGGCGTAAACGCCTGGATCGCGACTCAGGGCCGTTTCGCCGCGCCCGAGTTCCTGGTCCTTGGCGCACCCGAACCATGGGAACCGACCGACTGCCTGCTCTGGGCGAAAACCATGGGCCTGTATCTCTCGGGCAACTGGCACGCCGAACTGCAACGGTTGTCGTTACACGGCCGGCTCCCACAAAACATGATCGACGAGTTGTGGCGCGCCGACCCACCCCGCCTGCACACCGACCGCGGGACACGACCGGGAATGGCAGAGGCAGCCGCCCGGCTCGCGGCCATACTGCCCCGGTTTCCGGCGGCATTCACCCAGCCGGACACCGCATCGAACGAGTGGGCGGTCGACGGCGCACACAGCAACACCGGTGCACCGATCCTCGCCGGTGATCCGCATCTGGCCTTCGGCTTCCCTGGCATCTGGTACCTCGCCCGGATCGACACGCCGGACGCGACCCTCGCCGGCGCCACCGCGCCCGGCGTCCCGTTCCTGGTGCTGGGTCGCAACCGGGACATCGCCTGGACCTTCACCACAACCGACGCCGACGTGCAGGACATCTTCATCGAAGCCGACACCGAACCGCTCACCAGCCGCGAGGAACGCATCGGCGTGCGCGGCCAACCGGATGAGGTCCTGATCGTGCGCGAAAGCCGGCACGGGCCGATCGTCAGCGACCTCGTCGGACAAACGAATGTGCTGCTGGCCGTCTCGATGGCCAATCTCAAACCCGGCGACACCGCCGCGACCGGGCTCTTGATGCTAAACCGGGCTCGTTCGGCGCAGGAGGCCGGGGCGGCGGCACCGGTGATAGCCTCGCCGATCCAGAATCTGCTGGTGGCGGACCGGACAACCATCGCCCGGTTCACAACGGGCCGCATCCCAATCCGGCGCGACGGCGACGGATCGGCCCCGGTGCTGGGCGACGGATCCCACGACTGGATCGGCTGGGCCTCAGGCGACGAACTGCCGCATGAAATCGCCCCCGCCAACGGCCGCCTGGTCAATGCGAACGAACGGATCGCGCCGCCGGACTTTCCGGTGTTCCTCGGCCGTGACTGGTACGGCGACTGGCGCGCCCAACGCATCAAAACGCTGCTGGACGCCCTGCCACAGGCCTCGCTTGCCGATTTCGCGCACATGCAAACCGACGTCGGAAGCACCTTCGCCGCCCAGATGCTGCCGATCCTGCGGGCCGCCACACCATCGGCCAGCGTGTTCGACGGCTGGGATGGGTCGATGACAATGGATGCGCCGCAGCCGCTGGTGTTCAACCGTTGGCTGCGAGCATTCCATCGGCTGGTCTTCCGGCGCCAGGGGTTGGATCCGACCTACGGCGGCCCAATGAACGATTTCGTCGCCTTCGTCCTCTCCCCGGCGGGCGCGCATTGGTGCGGCGGCGACTGCGCGCCACTGGTCCGACAGGCGCTCGATGAGGCCACCGCCACCCCAGCCACCACCTGGGGTCAAGCCCACCCAGCCGTCTTCGCACACCCGATGTTGCGCGCGATCCCGGTTCTCGGCCCGCTGACCACGCTGTCGATCCCCAGTCCCGGCGATGACAGCACAATCGACCGAGGCTCCCCGGATGCACGCATGCAGGGCATCCACGGCGCCAGCTACCGGGGGGTTTACGATCTGGCGGACCTCGATCGCAGCCTCTTCATGATCGTCCCCGGCCAATCCGGACATCCGTTACGCTTCCATGCTCGGGATTTGCTGCCCCGCTGGCGCGATGGTGCTACGGTGACGCTGGAACGCACGCCCGCGACTGTCCCCGAACATATCGAGTTGATCCCATGATCCGCGACCTCGACGACTACCTGACCGCCGGTGTGATGACCGGGCGCTGCGTCGCCTGGGTGTTGGACCTGATATTCATCGGGCTGCTCATGGTGGTGTTCTACTGGGTGTTGGGGATGGTTGGCATCCTGACACTGGGCTTTGGTTTCGGCCTGATCCCGGCGGTATCGGCCGTGCCGTTCTGCTACCACATGTTCTCCCTGCTGGGGCAAAGCAGCGCCACGCCCGGGCAACGCATCCTCGGCCTGACGGTACGACGGGCTGACGATTTGGGGCCGCCAACCCTCGCCCAAGCCGCCGTGTCCACGATCCTGTACTACGCGACGCTGGCAACCTCCGGCCTGTTGCTCCTGGTGGCGCTGGTCACCCGCCGCCACCGCACCCTGCACGATCTGTTGAGCGGACTGGTCGTCGTGCGCCGAAAGGCATTGGAGTCATTGACCCCCGGAGTGGAACCTTGGACGATGTATCATGGCTCGCTCGATAGACCCGCATGACTTATAAGCCGCCCCGCCGCCCGCAGTTCTTCTACACCACCGCGCCGCTGCCGTGCCCATACGTGGCCGGCCGCACGGAACGCAAAGTGGTGACCGAGATCACCGGCCCGGACGCCGATGCCTTGCATGACCGGCTGTCGCGCGCCGGCTTCCGCCGCTCGCACAACATCGCCTACGCGCCCGTCTGCCCCGGCTGTCAGGCGTGCATTCCCATCCGCATCCCCGTCCGCGACTTCCAGCCGGACCGGACCCTGCGCAAGAACGCCAAGCTGAACGCCGATCTGGAGACCTTCATCGTCCCACCGCGGGCAACGGCGGAACAGTTTCAACTGTTTCAGCGCTACCAGCGCGTGCGCCACGGCGACGGCGACATGGCGACAATGGGGTATTACGACTATCGCGCGATGGTCGAGGACACCCCGATCCAGTCCATGATCGTCGAATTCCGCGACGTGCATGACGGTCTGGTGGGTGCCTGCCTGGTCGATCAGCTCGCCGACGGTCTGTCCGCGGTCTATTCCTATTTCGCGCCGGGGCTGGAAAAACGCTCCCTCGGCACCTACGCCGTGCTCTGGCTCATCGAGCACGCCCGCCAGCTTGGCCTGCCCTACGTCTATCTGGGCTACTGGGTGCCGGAGAGCCGCAAGATGGCCTACAAGGCCCGGTTCAAGCCGAGCGAGGTGTTGCTGCAGGGGTCGTGGCGGATGCTGACCGATGCGGATTTGACGCCGGTCGGGCAGGACACGCTGGTGCCGGAAACCGCGTCTTGAGCACTGAGCCGGCCTGGCTGACATGGGCACGCGAAATCCAGGCCACGGCGCAGACCGGCCTGGCCTTCACCAAAGATCCCTACGATGTCGAGCGGTATCACGCGCTGCGCGACCTGTCGGTGCGCATCCTCGCCGCCCATACCGGGGTCGATACGGCTGTCGTGGCCGACCTCTTCGCCTCGGACGTCGGCTACGCGACCCCGAAACTGGGCGTGCGCGCGGCAGTGTTCGATGACGACGGGCGCATCCTCCTGGTGCGGGAGGCCATAGATGACGGTCGCTGGACCTTGCCCGGCGGCTGGGCGGAGGTGAACCAGACCCCGGCCGAATCCGTGGTGCGCGAAGTGTTCGAGGAGTCCGGCTATCGCGTCCGCCCGGTCAAACTCGCCGCCGTCTGGGACCGCGTCCGCCAGGGGCATCCGGCCGGTTCGGCCTCTGTGGTAAAGCTGGCCTTCGTCTGCACGCTGGAGGGTGGGGAGCCGACGACCAGCCTGGAAACCAGCGGGTGCGGCTGGTTCCATGAAGGCGAAATCCCCGCCGACCTGTCGGTTCGCCGCACCCTGCCGCATCAGATCGCGCGCATGTTCGATCATTGGCGCGAACCATCATTACCAACCGACTTCGAATAGAGGCCCCTTCCGATGGACCGTATCCGTATCACCGCCGGCCCCTACACCTTTTCCGCTCGGTTCGAGGATGCCAACGCGCCCTATTCCTGCGCGGCATTCCGCCAGTTGTTGCCTTACAAGCAAAAGATCATCCACGTACGCTGGAGCGGAGAAGCCTGCTGGATTCCGCTGGGAGATTACGATTTCGGCCTGGGCTTCGAAAATGCGACGAGCTATCCCGCGCCCGGCCAAATCCTGCTGTATCCCGGCGGAATCAGCGAAACCGAGATACTGCTCGGCTACGGGGCCTGCCAGTTCGCCAGCAAGGCGGGGCAGTTGGCCGGCAACCATTTTCTGACGATCGACGAGGGGCTGGAAAACCTGACCCCGCTGGGGAAGCTGGTGTTGTGGCAAGGGGCTCAGGATATCGTGTTTGGGGGGTAGCCGGTGCGGAGAAACACCGTGACGCATGATCCAGTTGGCAACGATTCCGACGCCGCGAAAGAGGGCGTGATCGCCGTCAAACAAGGATTATCGACCGTCTTCGGACCGGCCGCCAAGGAATTCGCCGAATACCTCGCCGACAAGGTCCGGTTTCATCGTTACCGCTCCCTCGAAAAAATCCTCGGGAAAGCCGTCGGGCCAAGCGGCCGGACGCCGAAGCTACCGCCATTGAAGTTCCTGGTCCCGTTCTTCGAGCAGGCATCGCTGGAAGAAGAAGAAGACGACGTCATCATCGACATCTGGGCCAAATTACTGGCGGACGCCACCAACGAATTTTCATCCCGCCACATGATCTTCCTGCGACTGGTCAGGGAAATCACCAGCAAGGAAGCGCAATTGCTCAACGCCCTGTGCTACCGCTATCGCGGCCAGCCGGAAGGTCCAGGCGTTTGGAGCACGGCGGAAGCACCGGGCGCGATCACCGAGTCCGCGATTTATAATTTTCTGATGGCCTGGGTCGATAACCCGTCCATCGACCGCAAACCGCCCTTCGCGGTTCGATTGATCGAGAAGTTCGAAATTCCCGGTGTTCTGATCCGAAGCGTCAGCTTCTACAAGGGAACCCGCGGCGCATGGCCTTATGAGCATGCCGACGACGACGAAACAAGCGATCGACTGTCGCCGTTGGAACACGAATATCCGAATATCAGCTTCGATATCCTCCGTGGCCTCAACCTCATTCAACAAGGGGTAACCGACGAAGTCTGGTACAAGGACTACATGGCGTCGGTGTCGTATTACGAATTGACCCCACTCGGCGTCGAGTTCTTCACGTTATGCAACGGCAGCGATCGCGTCAAACCGCCGCAAGGCAACTTTTGGTCGCCCAAAACCGGCTGGCAATGGCAGTCGTCGGGGACGCGACAATCGAGTGATTTGCGCACGATACGCACGAGTAACAGACGACCGCCGTAAAACGAGAAACCTTTTGGTGCATACTCCGTGGTTCTCGGTGTTCTCCGTGGTGAAAAACGCTCTATCCAACCGCACCGCAGTTACCAGGGGGCCCAGACCGCGCCCCCATCAATGCCGGAAGTGCCGCATCCCCGTCAGCACCATCGCCACCCCCGCCGCATCCGCCGCCGCGATCACCTCGGCATCCCGAATGGATCCGCCCGGCTGAATAACCGCCGTCGCCCCCGCCGCAATCGCGGCTTCCAACCCATCCGCGAACGGAAAAAACGCATCGGACGCAACAACGCTCCCCTCGGTCAACCGCCCGGACAGCCCAATCGCGCGCGCGGCTTCCTCGCTCTTCCATGCGGCAATCCGAGCGGAATCGACTCGGCTCATCTGCCCCGCACCGACGCCGACCGTCGCTCCGCCCTTCGCATAGACGATGGCGTTGGATTTAACATGCTTGCAGACCCGGAACGCGAAGATCAGATCGGCCAGCTCGGCGTCGGTCGGCGCCCGCTTGGTCACCACTTTCAGACCCGCCGCCAGCACCCGCCCGGAATCGCGGGTCTGCGCCAGGAAACCGCCCGCCACGCTGCGGAACGTCATTCCCGCCGCCGCCGGGTCGGGCATCCCACCCGTCAGCAGCACCCGCAAATTCTTCTTCCGCCCCAGGATTTCCCGAGCAGCCGCATCGGCATCAGGGGCGATGATGACCTCGGTGAAAATGGCCGAAATCTTCTCCGCCGCCGCCGCATCCAACACCCGGTTCACCGCCACGATGCCGCCATAGGGGGACACCGGATCGCAGCGCAGCGCCCCGTCCCAGGCATCCGCCAACGACCCAGCCGTCGCGACGCCGCAGGGATTGGCGTGCTTCACGATCACAACGGTCGGTGCATCGAACTCCGCCACGCACTCGAACGCGGCGTCGGTGTCGTTGAAATTGTTGTAGGACAGTTCCTTGCCCTGGATCTGGCTGGCGGTCGCGACGCCAAACCGTGTCCCGGACACGTAGAACCCAGCCGCCTGATGCGGGTTTTCGCCATAGCGCAGGGTCTGCCGCAGCGTGCCGGTCAGCGTCAGCCGCTGAGGGAATGTGTCCTCCCGCTTTTCCGCGAACCACGCCCCGATTGCCGCGTCATAGGCAGCGGTGCGGGCATAAGCCTCCCCCGCCAGCCGCCGGCGCGTGACAAGCGTCGTGCCGCCCAGCCGAACCAGTTCATCCACCACCCCAGCGTATTGCCCCGGTTCGGTCAAAATCGTCACGTGATCGTGGTTCTTCGCCGCCGCCCGGATCAGCGCGGGGCCGCCAATGTCGATGTTTTCGATGCAATCCTCGTCGGCGGCACCTTTGGCCACCGTCGCCTCGAACGGGTAGAGGTTCACCGCCACCAGATCGATCGGGGCGATATCGTGTTCCGCCATCTGCGCCACATGCGCCGGCAGATCCCGCCGCCCCAGAATGCCGCCATGGATCTGCGGCACCAGCGTTTTCACCCGCCCGTCCAGGATTTCCGGAAAGCCTGTGTGCTCCGAAACCTCCTTCACCGGCACGCCGGCATCGCGCAACGCCTTGGCCGATCCGCCGGTGGACAGGATTTCCACCCCAGCGGCGACCAGCGCCTGAGCAAACGAAACAAGCCCGTCCTTGTCGGAGACGGAGATCAAAGCGCGGCGGATGGGGGCGATGTCGGTCATGGGGCGCGGGATAGACCCTACAGGCCCAGCAGGTCCAGCGTTCGGGTCACCACTTTTTCCTCAACGTAGAGGTCCAGCGCACGCATGCGTCCCGCCGCCCCCGCCGCGACCCGAAAATCGGCATCGCCGACGAGGCGCCGGAGCGCCTCCGCCAGCGGCGCAACCGAACGCGGCGGCACGATCAACCCCGTCACCTCCGGCACAACCTGCTCGCGCGGCCCCCTGATGTCCGTCGCGACAACCGGCAGGCCGGTCAGCATCGCCTCGATCACCGACATCGGCAGTCCCTCGAAATGCGAGGGCAGCACGAAAATATCCGCCGCCGCCAGGATCTCCGCCACATCGGTGCGATAGCCCAGCATCCGCAGCCGCTCGCCAAGCCCAGCCGAATGCAGCAGCGCCGCCATGTCGTCCCCACGATCGGACTCCAAGCGCTCCCCGACCACCCAAAGCTCGGCATCCGCCACATCCCGCATCGCCGCGGCCAGTTCCGGATACCCCTTGTGCCGCACGAGCCGGGAAACCGCGACCACCACGACCCTGTCCGCCGGCACGCCCAGCCCGGCGCGGATCCGTGCGCGCGCGGCCGGATCGGGGTGGAAAACGGCGGGATCCCGGCCATTGCGGATCGACACCGCACGCCGGTTGATCCACAGGCGGCGCGCGTCGGCGGCTTCCTCGTCCGACACGGTCATGAACACGTCGGTGACCCGCCCGGCCAACAGTTCCATCAGCAGCCCGACCAGTTGCCGGGGCGGATTGCCGGCATAGTTGAACCAGAACCCGTGGCACGTATAGGCGATCCGCGGCACCCCGACCCACCAGGCCGCCATCCGCGCCAGGAACCCGCTGATCGGCATGTGCGCATGCACCAGATCGGGTTTTTCCGCTCGAAACAGCGCCACCAGAGCGCGAAACGCCCGCCAGTGCGACAATGGCGAGACCCGCCGTTCGAGCGGCAGCGCGATCACCCGGAACCCCTCGCCACGGGGAATGTTCAGCAGCGGCCCATCGGCGCAGGCTCCAACAACCTCATGCCCCCGCGCCCGCGCCGCCCGCATCAAAGGCAGCAGGAACTGGCGCAGCGAAAAATCGACGTTGGTGATTTCGATGATCTTCATGCGGCAGGACGATGCACGCTATCCAACCTTGCTGATCGCCCATTTCACATGCTGTGGACTGTCCACCGTCCCGGTCAGCACAACCTGCTCGGTCCGCCGCGGCTCCGCGCCACCGAGGTAGATGCTCTCCTCAAGCGTGAGACGGGCATGATCCGCCCGAAGGCGCCAGCCGGTGCCGGAACGCAGACGCAGCAGCACCGCTTCGCCGTCCTGCTGCATGCTGGCCTGAACATCCGGGTGAAGATGGAACCGCAGGACATAGGGTTGCGGCTGTGCCGCCTCGATCACGTCCTCGCCGCGGATATCCTCCCCGCTTTCGGAGACATAGAGCCGGCGGCGATGAATCGCGCCGAACGGTTTCATCCAGCCGTCATGATGCGCCTCCAGCCAATGGGCGCCGTTTGCCTCCTGGCGCTGCACCTTGACGTCGGTCGGGCGGCGGCCAAGGCCGTTGGAGCGCAGTTCGCTGCTGTTGTGATCGGCGATCACCAGGGTGGAATGCGCGGCCGTCGATCGCGCCGCATCGCGCCAAACGGACGGTCCGGCGGGAAACGCGCCGCAATTGACGATCATCCGGTCACGGCCGATCGAAAGCTCCATCGCCAGGGTGCCGGCATGGGCATAGCGGTCGACGCCGGCGGGGGGCGGGGCGCCGCAGTCAACGATCAGAACGCTGCGCCCGGCCTGCAGGCGGTGGAAACCGCCATCGGTCAGCGCCGACGGTCCGCGCGCAACGCGTCCGGCCTGAGTCAGCACGAGGTCGATCAACGCCCCGCTTTCTTCCCGGCTGCCATTGAACAGCGCGAGACCACCATCGCCATGCCGCATCACCCGCAAGGCCGTCGCCATACGCTCGATCGCATTGGCTAACGCCGGCGGAGGCTGCGTCTGCCCAGCCTGCAACAGCGCCCGGATTTCCGTCAGATCCTGCAACGCGGCCAGCTGCGCGGCGTGGCTGCGTTCGGCGTGGCAGCCATCCGGCAGAACCTGCCGGAGAATTTCCGGCGGCAAAAACCGCAGCGCCCGGGTCATGAAGCCCGCGTGTTCCGGCAGCGCGACCGCCGCGGCGATCAGCCCCTTGATGGCGGTCAGCGCGCGGGCATCGATTTCCTCGGCGGGAAGCGCGGCGGACAGGCCCCGAGCGTCGGAGACAAGGCGCCCCATCAGCCGTTGGCGAAATCCGTCATCGGCGGTCGCGGCGAAGAAATCGTAATGCCCCAGCCAAGCCGTGATACGGCACCCGATCACGTCGGGCCGTTGCGCGATCGCGTCCTGCGGGGGCGAAGCCATCCACTCCGACACCAGTTGGCGCGCCCGCAGACGGGCCGGATCGGTGCCCAGGGCGCGCAGATCGCGCAGCCAGGCAAAACCATGCGCGGCGGCGCGAAGCACGGCCGAGCCGCTATTGTCCTGCCAGCCGCCGGGCACCAGCGGACGCGTCGTGCCGCCATGAACCAGTTCGCCGCGCAGCAGACGCGCACCGGCATCGGCGTCGCCGGGCCAGGGGTCGCGCACCGGCAGCGCGGGAGCATCCGGCACCCGCCCCATGCTCAGGCTCGGCAAACGCGCAATCGCCCGCCGGGCGCCGCGGATCATCGCACGGGGGCCGAACCCGCTCATGCGTTGCGCAGCGCGGCGATGGCCGTCGCATAGTCGGGGGCGGCGAAAACGGCTGTGCCAGCGATCAGCGTGTCGGCGCCCGCCGCAATGACGGCCTGCGCCGTGTCCGGCGTGATACCACCATCCACGGCCAGGGCGATCGGCCGGCCAGTGGCGTCGATCATCGCCCGCAGGGCGGCGATCTTGGGCAGTTGCGAGGGCAAAAACTGTTGCCCTCCGAATCCAGGGTTGACCGACATGACCAACAAGGTGTCCGCCAAATCGAGCATCCATGCAATGGATTCCGGCGGCGTAGCCGGATTTAATACCAGCCCGGCCTGTTTGCCGAGCGACCGGATCAGTTGCAACGTACGATGCGGATGTGGACCGGCCTCGGGATGGAACGCGATACGGTCGGCCCCGGCATCGGCAAAAGCCTGCACGTAGCGGTCGACGGGTTCGATCATAAGATGCACGTCGAACGGCAGTCGCGAATGGCAGCGCAGCGAAGACAGAACAACCGGACCAAAGCTGATGTTCGGAACGAAATGCCCGTCCATCACGTCCAGATGCAGCCAGTCGGCACCCGCGGCCTCCACGGCCGCGACCTCATCCCGCAACCGGCCGAAATCGGCGGCGAGCAGGCTGGGTGCGATCCGGATATGCCGAGCACGGTGGGGCATATGGAATGTTTAGACAGCGACTCCGGCGGGTTACAAGCGGCCGTTACTCTTTTATCAACCGCATCGCGAAGAAACCGTCCATTCCGCCCCGCTCGGCCCAAAGCGCGGGGTGGGTGCGCAGAAAACCCTCCGGCGTCAGCGCCTCGGGCATCGCGCCCAGTTCGTCCGGGGTGAACGGATCGGGGCGCAGGCCGCCGGCCCGCACCGCTGCCTCCTCCGGTTGCAGCGAACACACCGCATAAATCAGCCGCCCGCCCGGTTTCAACATCGCCGCGGCGGCAGCCAACAGCCGTTCCTGGGAAGCGACGAGGGACCTGATATCCGACGAACGCTTCAGATGCGGCACATCGGGATGGCGCCGGATCGTTCCGGTCGCACTGCACGGCGCATCCAGCAGGATCGCATCGAACCGCACCGCCGGAGTCCAATCCGTCGCGTCCGCCCGCACCAGTTCGGCGGCCAGCCCCCATCGTGCGAGGTTGCCGGCCAGACGATCCATCCGCACGGGATCGCGTTCCAAAGCGGTCACCTTCGCCCCGGTCGCGGCAAGCTGCGCTGTCTTGCCCCCAGGGGCGGCGCAGAGATCGGCCACGGTCTCCCCCGGCAGGGTATGCAGCAGCATGGCCGGCAGCGCCGCCGCGGCATCCTGCACCCACAATTCGCCCCGGTCGAAGCCGGGAATGTCGGCCACACGCGTGCCGGCGGGAAAGCGCACCGAGCCGGTCGGCAGAACAACACTGTTCTCGGGCGCCGGCGTGCCCGGTTTCAGCGTGCAATCCAGCGGCGCCTCCTGCTGGTGCGCCGTCGCGATCGCCCGCGCGTTCGCACCCCAGGACGCCCAAAGCCAAGGCGGGGTATCCAGACGGGGGCTGTCCAGCGTCTCCAGCACCGCAACCCCGGCCTCGGCGACCTTGCGCAGCACGGCATTGGTCAGGCCGGCGAACGGCGTCAGCCCGCGCGACTTGGCCAGCGCCACCGCCGTGCCGACCGCGGCATGGATCGGCGTATTGAGCAACAGCAGCCCCGCCGCGCCTATGCGCAGCACGTTGCGCACAGGCAGCGGCGGCTCCTTGCGCAGAAACGGCTCCAGCACCGCATCCAGCGTGCCGGCGCGGCGCAGCACCGCCGCGGCGAGACGATGACCAGCCGAACGGTCGCGGGGATCGCTGGCCGGGATGCCGTTGAGCGCCTCGTCCAGGGAGCGGCCGCGTTCGAGGACGGCGTTCAACAGGTCGAAGGCGGTTTCGCGGGTTGGGTCTGTCATGCGGGGCTTGTGCCCCGACAGGCGCGCGTTGGGTAGGGGTCAGTTCGGGCGGCGCAAACGGCCGAGCGCGGCGAAGGGATGGGGTTCGGGTTCGTCCTCGACCACCGGCAGGACCGCGTCGGGTGCCCGAGGATAAGGATCCAGCGCCAGGCCCAACTGCTCCGCGGCCGCCTCCCCCAGATCCAGGGTACCGTTTTCATAGGGAATTTCGTCGTCGGAATCCGGGTCCGGATCGTCGCTCTCGGTCCCCGCCGGGACGAACCGCACGGCGAAGCTCTCTTCCACCGACGTCTCGAAATCCTCCATCGAGACCACGCAGGTCTGCGTGACCCGAGCGGTGAGGGTCCCGGTGGCGCGGATGATGGTGTTGGTCTCGCGGTGCAGATGAAAGCGGCAGCGCAGGTCATGGACCGCCGGGATCATCATGCGCAGGGCCAAAGCGGCGCACTCGGCAGGCGTGGCCTCGACCTGGACATGGGTGCCAAGGGCGGGAATCTGCCCAACCAGGATGGGGCGATGGAGTTCGTTGGTCATGCACAGGCGTCCCGGGCGGGGAGGAAGCGGATATCGCCCTCGGCCAGTTGAGCCATCGGCTGGGCGGACAGATGGGCGTCCTGCGCCAGGACGAGCCGCGTCAACGCGGCGGCCGAACCGGCTGGCGGTTCGGTGCCGCGCCAGATGTTCCGGGCCAAGGCGGCTTGCAGCGCAGCGGGGTCGTTGGCCTCCATCGCCTGCGAGTAGGCCAAGGCGCGGCCATGAAACGCCTCCCACATCGCTCGGACGCGCTTGCCGACAGACATGTCGCTGACACCGAGTTCGCGCAGATTGATGTCCATGTCGCTGAACATCGCATCGAACACGGCCTGGGCGAGTTCGGGTCCTGGTTCCGGTTCGCGCTTAAGCCGCTGGATGGCGAGGAAGGCGTAGACCCCGATGATGTCGAACCGGCCGTCGAGCGTGTCGGGCGCACCAATCTCCGTGAACAAATACGGGTCGCGGGCGGCGGCCACCGAGGTGGTGTAGAGGGTGAAGCCCAGACGCTCGCGTCGGGCACGGCGTCGTAAGCCCAGGAAACCGGCCACTGTTATTGAACCTTCGCGTTGGAATGGGCCGCCCATTGAACACCGCGCGGACGGCCGAGGTCGGGATGGTAAAACATCCTGGCCCGCGATGAAACCGTGCTGTGGGAGGCATGGGGACGCCGGGGCAAGCGCCAATCGACGACGGGCCCATCCGCCCGGCCGAGGAAGGCATTTACGACCATGACCATAAAGTTCTTGATTTGTTCCTTAAACCCTGCTACGACCAAACCGAATGACCCAGACAGCCCCACCCACCCCGCCTACCACCAAACCCCGCCCCATCCCTGGGCGTATCGGGGCTGTTCTCCGCGTCCTCGCCACCCTCATCACCCACGCTCGGCACTTCGCCGCGACCGTCGG
>CAIRCM010000052.1 GCA_903877125.1 uncultured Acetobacteraceae bacterium
ATCCCCGTGATTGCCGTTCTCGACAGCAACTCGGACCCTGCCGGTGTGACCTACCCGATCCCGGGCAATGATGATGCGATCCGTGCGATCACGCTGTATTGCGACCTGATCGCCGGTGCCGTGCTGGATGGCATCAGCGCCGAGATGGCGTCCTCTGGCGTCGATATCGGTGCCGGCGAGGATCTGCCGATCGATGCGATGCCGGAAGCCGAACTGGCCGAAGAAGCGACTGCTTGAGTAACCGCGCCCGGTTCGCCGGGCGCCAACATTCTGGAGAATGAACATGGCCGCGATCACCGCTGCCCTGGTGAAAGACCTGCGCGACAAGACCGGCGCTGGCATGATGGACTGCAAAAAGGCGCTGATCGACACCGACGGCGACCTCGAACAGGCCTTCGACTGGCTCCGCAAGAAGGGCTTGGCCGCTGCGGCGAAGAAGTCCGGCCGTGTGGCCGCCGAGGGACTGGTCGCCGTCGCATCCGCCCCCGGCAAGGCTGCCGTGGTGGAAGTCAACGCCGAAACCGATTTCGTGTCGCGTAACGAGACGTTCCAGGCCTTCGTCGAACAGGTCGCCAAGATCGCGCTGGCCGTCGGCGACGACATCGCGACCATTTCCGCCCAGCCGTATCCCGAGACCGATCGTTCGGTGGCCGAACAGCTGACCCACCTCGTCGCCACCATCGGCGAGAACATGAACATCCGCCGCTCGAAAGTTTTGACGGTGCCGCAAGGCGTCGTGGCGACCTACATGCACTCGGCGGTGAAGCCGGGTCTTGGCAAGATCGGCGTTCTCGCCGCCCTCGAAGGCCCTGGCGAAGCCGCGGTGCTTGAAACGCTCGGCCGTCAGGTCGGGATGCATGTCGCGGCTGCCCGGCCTGAAGCGCTGGATGTCGATTTCGTCGACCCCGCCGCGCTGGAACGCGAAAAGGCGGTGCTGACCGAACAGGCACGCGCCTCGGGCAAGCCGGACAACATCATCGAAAAGATGGTCGAGGGCCGCATCCGGAAGTACTACGAAGAAGTCGTGCTGCTGGAGCAGGTGTGGGTGCACGACGGCGAAAGCCGCGTAAAGGCCGTTGCCAAGAAGGCCGGGGTCAAGCTGACCGGGTTTGCGCGCTTCCAGCTCGGCGAAGGCATCGACAAGCCGAAGGACGACTTCGCTGCCGAGGTAGCCGCGACAGCCGGCGTCTGAAATTCGAAAAATGCGAGGGGAAATTAACCCCTCGTTAACCTTTTCGCGTCACACTGGGCCGCGTCACTCTGGCGCGGCCCTTGATGCAAAAACCGACCGAAAGCGATTTTCAGCACCCGCCGATCGGCGGCCGCTTCCTTGTGGATGGCGGAAAACCCCTGATCGGTGCTGGAGGCGGGCAGCCGGCGTTCGTAGCGACTGATCTGCGGAACGCACGGTCCGAGTGCATGGCCGTGGAGGTCAGCCGAACGGAACCGGTTCGCGCGAACGTGATGCGCGACCTGAACGAACCATTGGAAAACCTCGTCGTTCCCTTGGGAATTGGGTCCGCGCCAAGCGCCGGTGGGGTGCCGGGCCTGTTCGTGATCTGCCAGGCTCCGCGGGGAGCGTCGCTGGCAACGATCGCCCGACCGTGGCCTGAAGCCGCATTGGTATCGCTGGTATTGCGCCCGATCGCGATGGTCCTGGGTCAGTTGGAGATGCGTCGGTTCACCCACCGTGCCATCCGCCCGAACAATGTCTTTTTATCAGGCCCCTCGCAGCCGGTAACGCTGGGCTGCGCCTGGGCCGCCCCCCCGGGATTCCATCAGCCGCCAGCCTATGAACCGTTCTACGCCCTGATGTGCCATCCCGCGGGGCAGGGGGATGGGACGATCGCCGACGATGTCTATGCCCTCGGCTGCCTGCTGATCGCACTGGCGAGCGGGATGGAGCCGCTCGCAGGCCTCGATCGTGCTGCTGTTTTGCGCAGGAAACTGGAACTTGGCAGCTTCGCCGCCGTCGCGGGGGATGCGCGTCTGCCCTCGTTGATCGCCGACCTCGCGCGCGGGATGCTCGCCGAGGATCCGGATCACCGTCCCACCCCCACCATGCTGCTCGATCCCGTCACCGCACGTGGCCGGCGGGTCGCGGCGCGTCCGCCGCGCAGGGCACCGCGGGCACTGGCGGTGGGAAGGACCGTGGCGTGGGATGCGCGGACCCTGGCGCACGCGGTCGGGCAAGAGCCGGACCACGGCATCCGAGCCCTGCGGGACGGCAGCGTGGCGCAATGGTTGCGGCGGGGACTGGGCGATGCCGCCCTCTGTGGTCGAATCGACGAGTTGCTGCGTCAACATGCCGCCGAAGTGCGGGAGGACGGTTCGCTTGCGGACACGATCCTGGCGATGCGGGTGATCGCCACGCTCGAACCGCTGGCACCCCTGTATTGGCGTGGTGTTGCGTTCTGGCCGGACGGGCTTGGTCCACTGCTGGCGGCGGCGCTGTTTCGGAAATCTCCTCTGCTGGGGGCTCTGGAGGAGGCGATCGGCGTCGAGGCCGTCACGACCTGGGCTGCGATGCGTGAAGGACGATGCGAACTCGCGCTGCTGCGCGTCGAGTCACGAGGCAACCAGGCCTTGCTGCGGGTGCGTCCGCCCGCGGGTGGCGCTGCGCGGCTGGCATACACGCTTAATCCGCTGTTGCCCTGTGGGGGCGCGTTGGGCGTTGGGCATTGGGTCATCAGCCTCGATTCCGTCGCATCAGCGATGGATGCGGCGGTTCGCGAAGCGGCACAGCCCTTCGATATGGATTGTGTGGCCTTTCTCGCCGCACATACGACGCGTGACGTCGAGATCGA
The DNA here is from genome assembly GCA_903877125.1 of uncultured Acetobacteraceae bacterium. GTDB lineage: Bacteria > Pseudomonadota > Alphaproteobacteria > Acetobacterales > Acetobacteraceae > Rhodopila. Next base: position 2,808 of record CAIRCM010000052.1, read on the forward strand.
CGTCAACGCGCTGGCGGCGCATCACGGCACCACATTTCCGGCCATGTCCTGGCTTCGCATCCTCGCCCGCCTGCAAACCCGATTCGCGCCGGAGCCCATGACCGCCCTGGCCAAATGGCTGGTAACCCAGTCCGAACCGCTGATGGCCGGTTGGCATAATCGGGATCGTCGCGCCGCCTTGGCGCGGCAACTGGCGGCCTTGGCGGAGGAGGGGTTTCTCCCGCCGATCGTCGCGGCGTTGGATGATCGCCCAGGGCTGGAAGCGGATGCCGCGGGCACCGCCGCGGCGGTTGAGACGTTGGCGCACATCGACGCCGAGCTCGATCGAATCGCGAATGGTGGGGCGGAACGCGCCGCGCTCGCGGTTCGCTATGGGTTGGAAGCGACCGTTGGTCTTGGCCTTATCGCCCTGGCTGTGTGTCTGGCCGCGGCGGTGTTTGGTTGATGGCCCGCGGGAAATCCGCCACGAAGGAGAAGGGGCGGGGCCTCGTGTGGGGTCAAGGACTCGCGTGCGGGGCTTGTGTGGCGGTCGCACCGATTCCCTGCACCATGATCGCGGTCTTGCTCGCCCCTGCGATCTTCGTGCTGCTGAAAGATCGATTGCCCGGTCGGCCGGTGGGACGTGCCATGCTGTTATGCGGATCGGCCGCCTGTGTATCGCCGATCGTGACCCTTTGGCAGATGGGTGGTGAGGCGGGGTTTGCGCTGCTGAGCGACCCCGGTGTTTTCGGACCTGCCTGGGCAGCTTGTGCGGGCGGATGGTTGCTGACCCAACTGCTGCCGGTCCTGATGCGCGGGATCATGGAAAGTGCGAGTCTCTCCCGGGCCGCACGCCTGCGCGCGGAACGGGAGAGACTGCTGAGGGCCTGGGATTTCGAAAGACGTCAGTGAGCCGCGACCGCGGCGGCCTGCGGCATAGCACCACGGCGCTCGGCGACCTGTTGTTTCATGGCCTTCTGTAGCCGTTCGAACGCCCGAACCTCGATCTGGCGAACCCGCTCGCGGGAGATGTTGTACTCCTTGGAAAGGTCTTCCAACGTGGTCGGGTTGTCCTTCAGTCGGCGTTCGACCAGGATTCGACGTTCCCGTTCGTTCAGCGTTTTCAAGGCACTGGCCAGCAACGCGTTACGCCCTCCGCGTTCCTCCCGCTCGGCGAGTACAGTTTCCTGACTTTCCGATTCGTCGACCAGCCAATCCTGCCACTCGCCTTCGCCATCCTGGCGCAGGGGGGCGTTCAGGCTGTTGTCCGGCGCCGCGAGGCGGCGGTTCATGCTGACGACGTCCTGCTCCTGCACGTCGAGCAGTCTCGCGATCTTCGTCACCTGCTCCGGCTGCAGATCGCCATCCTCGAAGGCCTGCATTTGGCCCTTGATACGGCGCAGGTTGAAGAAAAGCTTCTTCTGCGCGGCTGTGGTACCCATCTTCACGAGCGACCAGGAGTGCAGGATGTATTCCTGGATGGCAGCCCGGATCCACCACATCGCGTAGGTTGCCAAGCGAAAGCCCCGGTCCGGATCGAACCGCTTCACCGCCTGCATCATGCCCACATTGCCCTCGCCGATCAGCTCGCCGATCGGCAACCCATAGCCGCGATAGCCCATCGCAATCTTGGCAACGAGGCGCAGATGAGACGTCACAAGCTTATGGGCGGCTTCGGTATCTTCGGAGGTGCGCCAACGCTGGGCGAGGGCAAGTTCTTCCTCCGGCGAGAGCATGGGGAATTTACGAATATCTTGGAGGTACCGCGACAGGTTACCGTCGGGTCCGATGTTCATGATAGCAGCGGCAGCCATCTGACACTCCTGGCGTTAGCCTATTCTGCTCCTGCCCTGAGGCGGTTTGCCCCGTTACGGCGCAGGCATTGAATAAGCGGGTGACATTACCCAGTTCATGACTGGTCAGTCCGGATGAGGGAGGGGAGCGTTGTCCCGGTAATCCGCCCCAGCGGTGGCAGCGGCCTTGCCTGACTTCCCCGGCGTCGAAGGTCATCCTCCCTCGACGATGTAATGCTTATACCGGACTCACCCGGTCCGGTCAAGATTACTAACCAGTTAGAATCTCGTCACAATCCTATTTGGAGAAAAATAACTGTGACGCACAACTCTTAGCTGTGCGGTATGGTCCAAATCAGTCCCCGGGGATGATGGTCGAGGTCGATGAAGGCCAGCACCTCATTGACGAGGGGATCCGACGCGAATTTTTCACGGGTTTCGGCGACCCGTTCGGAGAACACGCGATCACCCTGGAACAGCATTCGAAAAGCGATATGCATACGTTGAATCTGCGCTTTATCGTAGCCCCGGCGCCGTAATCCGATGACATTCAGACCGGCGAGATGTCCGCGATTGCCGATCACGCTGCCGAAGGGAATGACGTCGCCCCCTACGCCGGTCACGCCGCCGATCATGGCGCCGCGGCCGATGACCACGAATTGGTGGATGGCGGCGGCTCCGCCGATCACGGCGTTGTCGCCGATGGTGACATGGCCACCCATCACGGCGTTGTTGGCGATAATGACGCCGTCGCCCAGGGTGCAGTCATGCGCGACATGCGCAACCGCCATGATAAGGCAGTCCGAACCGACCGTGGTGATGCCTTTGCCCGTCACGGTGCCGCGGTGGATCGTGCAATGCTCCCTGATATGGGTCCGTGCGCCGATCACGCAGCGTGTCGGTTCGCCTTTATACTTGAAATCTTGCGGTTCGAGCCCGACTGTGCAGAACGGAAACAGCGTTACACCTTCGCCGATCGTCGTATGCCCATCGACGACGACATGGGACACCAGTTTAGCGCCATCTCCAATCGTCACATCGGCACCCACCGTGCAAAATGGGCCGATTGAAACCCCCGCGCCGATGCCGGCATTCGGGTGAATATACGCCGTCGGATGGATCGTTGTGCCGATCGCGGTCTCAGGAAGCAGGTCGGGCATCATATCCATTCTGTCGATATTCCAGGTCGTGGTCGGTCTGCGAAGACGATCGCACCCTAGTGCCGAAGCCAACGCGCGCAAACACAACCATTATTGCCGGATATTTCGTCACATTCCGGCAAACCTTTGTTTCATCGATAATTTTGGCCGTTTTATGGCCCTGGGCTAGAGTGGCGCCGCCCGGTCCATGAGCATCGCTGAATATGTCGCTTCGGCGACCGTGACGCCGTCCACTTTGGCAACCGCGTTGAACTTCCAAACCGGGCCGCGATTGCGTTCCTTGACACAATGGATGAACAGGCGATCGCCCGGCACCACCGGTTTGCGGAACTTCGCGCCCTCGATCGACATGAAATACACGACCTTGCCCTCGGCCTCCGGACCGAGGCTCATAACCACGAGCGCACCGGCGGTCTGTGCCATGCTTTCGATGATCAGCACGCCAGGCATCACCGGATGGTTTGGAAAATGGCCTTGGAAGAACGGTTCGTTGATCGACACGTTCTTGATGCCGACGGCTGATTCCCGCGGCACGATGTCGATCATCCGGTCGATCAGCAGCATCGGGTAGCGATGCGGAATCGCCCGCATGATTCGAAGAATATCCGCAGTACCCAGGGTGAGGCCTTCGATGGCGGGGGAGGTGCTTTCATTCATGCCGTTCATCCGTCCAGATCGCGAGTCGCCCTACTTATCGCTATTTCGTCGAGCCAACCGGCGTAAGACCGCTACGCTGCGGAGAAATACGCGCGCCGGTGCAGCAGGAAAACCCATATACTCCGCCCCCGCGGGAACGTCGCCGATAACGCCCGATTGCGCGGCCAGTTTGGCGCCGCGCCCGATCCTGATGTGGTTCGCGATCCCGACCTGACCGCCGACCAGGACAAAATCTTCCAACGTGCAGGACCCGGCGATACCCGCCTGCGCTACCAACACGCAGCAGCGCCCAATGCGGCAATTATGCCCGACCTGGACCAGGTTATCGAGGCGCGTCCCCGCGCCGATCACGGTGTCGTGCAGCGAACCCCGATCCACGGTCGAATTCGCCCCGATCTCCACATCGTCCTCAAGCACCACCCGGCCCATCTGCGGCACCGAGAGGAAGCCCTCCGGGGTGATGGCGAATCCGAACCCGTCCTGCCCGATGCGCGCGCCGGGGAACAGCACAACCCGATCCCCCAGCAAAGCATGGGAGACGCTGACATGTGTGCCGATCCGGCAGTCACGGCCCATGACCACGCCATCGCCGATCACGGCGAGCGGTCCGATCCGGCAGCGCGGCCCGATCCGTACGCGGGCTCCGACGATCGCCAGCGGTCCCACCTCCGCGGTAGGATCTACCTCGGCATCGTCCGCCACGATGGCGGATGGGTGAATGCCGGGCTTGGAGGGCGGTAGCGGGAAGAACAGCGCCGCGACCCGAGCCCAGGCCGCATGCGGGTCCGGCGTGACGATCGCCACGGCGGTGACGGGGACGCGGGATGCGAGATCGGGATTCACGATCACTGCGCCGGCGCGCGTCGTCTCCAGCGCCGAGATGTATTTGCGATTGTCCAGGAAGCTGATCTGGTCGGGTTCCGCCGATTGCAACGGGGCGATTCCGGTGAACATCAATCGTCGCGGCGGAGCCTCCGCCCGAGCGGCATCGGCTACCGCTGCGAGCGTGTGGGGTCCGGTTCGTTGGAAGAAACGCGGGTCCCCCGCGATTTCCGTCCTCTCCATCGCTATCCTCGCGCCATCGTTACGGCCAACGGGCGCCTTACGGCTTTGCCGGTGGGGGCGCGGACGGTGCCGGCGGCGTTGGGGGCGCCGCGGGCGGAAGGACCAGCGGCACAGGTGCCTGAGGCGCTGGGGGCGCGGTTATGCCACCCGCCGGATTTTGAACCATTTGCATCACCGACACCCCATCCGGGGGAACGATCACGCTGGGCATGACCTTGTTGAGCACTTCCCCAACTTGCGCCGTCAGGTCGAAATCCCCCGTGGCGCCCAAAAGCTGCGACCGGCTGAGGACGACGTTCACGCCCCGAGCGACCGCCACCTTCTGAGTCACGGCTTCGAGCGTCCGGTCGATCTGTGCGACCACATACTGGCTGGCCTCCTGAATAATGCGGCCACGTTCGGTGAACTTCCGGCGCGAGTCATTAACCCGTTCATCCAGTTCGCGCTCCTTCGCTCGGATCTGGTCCGGCGTCAGTTTGCCCCGGTCACGCACGAGTGCCTGGCCGAGGTCGCGCAGGGCGGCCTGCTCGCGTGCCGCGTCCTCATTCAGCTTGGCTTGGCGTGCGCCAAATTCCTTCTGTGCCACCTGATAGGCGACGGACAGACGCAGCACGTCGGGAACCGAGAGAACCCCGATCACCGCTGTCGGCGGCGGGTTGCCTTTTGGCACGTCGGGGATATCCGGCAACGGCGGAAGAGGTACCTGCAACGGCGGCGGCGGCTGCTGGTCGTCGTTTTGGGCCAGATTCGGCGCTGCGACCGGCGGAGGCTGCGGGGCCGGGACCCGCTGCTGGTTGCCCGATGGCGGGCGTGCCTGCCCACCACCTGGGGGAACAAACCACCCAGGTGCCTGCTGCGCGGTGGCGGCAAGCGGAAACAGCAGCGCAGCCGAAACCGTGCAGAGCCGAACGATCTTGGAATTCATCATTAGAACTTGGTCCCGAAGCCGAAGCGGAAGATCTGGGTCTGGTCGCCCGAGTAGCGAATAACGAACGGTGTCAGATCGACATTGATCAGACCGAACTGCGTCTTCCAGGAGATACCGAAGCCGGCACCTAGGCGCGGTGCGGAATTTGCGACGATCTTGCAGGTCGTTCCATCGAGTTCGACGCAACTGGTCTGGTTCTTGAACGTCGCATTGGTTAGCGCACCGACATCGACAAACACCCGGCCACTCAAGCCCAAATCGGCAGAAACCGGCAGGGGGAATTGGAGCTCAGTCGTCTGAGTCCAAATGAAACGCCCGCCAAGTGGGTCGCCTGTCTCGGAGTCGTGCGGCCCCACACCGCCAGTTTGGAAACCGCGCAGATTGTCGCCCCCCAGGAAGAAGCGGTCGATGATCTGATCCTTGCCGCCCAGGGTGTAAAGGTAGCCGCCGCTCCCCGCGATCTTGATCGTCCAGTCACTGTTCCCGGTGAAACGATCCAGGGGAATGTAATAGGCCGCGTCGAAGTTGCCACGCACGAAGCGGGCGTCGCCACCAATGCCAGCGAAATCCCCGCCGAGGTTCACGATGAGCCCACTATGCGGGTACTGTTTGCTGTCGCGATAGTCCAGGGTCAGGACCTGGCCGACCTGGGACAGGGTCGTCTGACCAGCCTGGTTCGTGATGAACGGACTGGCGGTGCTCAGAACGTTGAACACGGTCCGGTTGACCAGCGAGTAAGTCCAAATCTGCCGCAGATGATCGGAGAATTCATATCCCGCTCGCAGGGAGAACCCGACGCGCCGTTCATCGTATTCCGAAGTGCCCAGAAAGTTGGTCTGGATCAGGAACACATCGCCCCCCGCAACCAGATTGCGGTCGAGGAAATACGGATCGGTGACGGACAACGTGATCGAGCTTCTTTTTTGCGCCAACACGCCGTTGATGCTGGCGTTGATTCCGGTGCCCACCAGATTGCGTTCGGACAGGCCGATGTCGAGCAGTGCGCCCGCATCGGTCGAATAACCGCCGCCGAAGCTCAGTTCGCCGGTCGATTTTTCCTGGATGGTGACGGTCAGATCGGCTTTGTCGGGCGCGGAACCCGGCGCGTTGGTGATGTCGACATTCTGGAAATAGCCAAGATCGGTCAGGCGGGTGCGGGACCGGCGGATAGCCTCCGCGTTGAAGGCGTCACCTTCCGCGAAACGCAGCTCGCGCCGAATGACCTTGTCCATCGTACGCTGGTTGCCGTTGATATCGACGCGCTCGATATAGACTCGCGGACCTTCACCGACATTGAAGGCGATATCGACGACGTGCGTATCCTTGTGGCGCTGCACCAGCGGCTTCACCTGGACGAATGCGTATCCGTGGGTGCGAACCGCTTCTTCCAACGCGTCCGCCGCTTTGCCGACGGCATCGCCATCGTACCAGTCGCCCTCTTCCATCGGGACGACACCCTTGAGGTCGTCGCCAGTCAGATTGCGGAGCTGGGAGTTCACCGCGATCTTCCCAAACTTGTAACGCTGTCCCTCCGAGATCGTATAGGTCACGAAAAACGACCGACGGTCGGGGGACAATTCCGCACGCGCATCCACTATCTCGAAATCGGCATAGCCATTCTTCAAATAGAAGCGGCGCAGCAGTTCCTTGTCGGCGCTCAACCGTTCCGGATCGTATTGGTCGGACGAGGACAGGAACCGCCACCAACGCTGCTCCCGACTCTGAATGACGTCGATCAGGCGGCTCTCGGAGAATTCCTTGTTCCCGACGATCGCGATCTTGCTGACCAGGGTGACCTGGCCGTCGTCGATCTGAAACACCACGTCGACACGGTTTTCCGGCAGCCGAATGATTTTCGGTTCGACCGTCGCGCTGAAGTAGCCGCGTTTGGCGAACATATCGAGGATATGGCGGCGGTCGGTATCCGCCATCGCGGGCGTGAACACCGCCCGTGCGCGCAGCTGAATCTCACCCCGAAGCTGGTCGTCGGTCAGCTTGTGGTTGCCTTCGAAAGCCACCCGGTTGACCAGCGGGTTTTCGACCAGGTGGACAACCAGCGTGCCGCCGTCGCGGGTCAGTTGCACGTCCTGGAACAGGCCGGTCGCGAACAACACTTTCAGGCTGCGATCGATGCGGTCCTGATCGAAGCCGTCGCCCGGACGCACCAGGAGGTACGACAGGATCGTGCCCTCTTCGATGCGTTTGTTGCCGTCGACCCTGATCGACTGAATCGCCGATCCAGCGGGAACCGCCGCGGCCGGACGCACAGCTGCCGGCCGCGCAGCCGCGGGACGGGCGGCGGGGCGACCAGATGGCGGTGTCTGGGCGTTGGCAGACGCTGCGAAGAGCACGGGCAGCAGGAGGGCGGCGAGGAACCGCGCGGCGCGAGTCGGTGTCAAAAGGCTGGTCTCCCCAATTGCGCGATCATTGGATCACGCCGCGGTAGTCCCGAAAGGTCGGCAGGCGGCGGACCATAGCGTCGGCCGGCACAAGATGCCAGCCGGCCAAAGCGAATAGTCGGGCGGATCACGGCTCCGATCAACCGATCAGGCTGACGACCCACCGGAACAACCCGATATTCGTCAGATCGTTCCAGGTAGCGAAAAGAAAAAGCGTCGCCAAGACCGCGAGTCCCGCGCGAAACCCGTATTCCTGCGCCTTTTGCGGCAGTGGCTTGCCGCGCAGCGCTTCGAAAAAATAAAACAGCAGATGACCGCCATCCAGGACCGGGATCGGAAACAGGTTGATCAGACCCAGATTCACCGAAAGCACCGCGATGAACGAAATCAGGCTGCCAAACCCGAGTTTGGCGACCTTACCCGAAAGCTGTGCGATCCGCAGAGGTCCGCCCAATTCATCGGTACCCCGCGACCCCTTGATCATCTGGGAAATGCCAATCAGCGTGTCGCTGCCGACCTTCCACGTCTGCACGAAACCGCCGGTCAGCGCTTCGCCCATGGTTGCGGGGACATAGCCAACCTTGTTGCCGCTAATGCCCAGCATCCCGACCGTGTGACCGTTCGCCGCTCGTGAACCCGTGACCAGGGGCACCTCTATCTGCTTCTGCCCACGCAGGATCGTGAGCGTCATGTGCTCCCCCGGCCGAGCGACGACGATTCGTTGGATGTCCTCGAACGTCCCAATGCTCTGGCCATCGATCGCTTCGATGCGATCCTCCGCCATCAGGCCGGCTTTCGCCGCCGCGCCATCGGGGATGACTTCGCCCACCACCGGTTCGGTCACCGGACGCCCAACCGCCAGGAACAGGGCCGCGAACAGAACCGAGGCAAGGAGGAAATTCGCGACCGGGCCAGCCGCCACCACCAAGGCACGCGGCAATACCTTCTTGTCGTGGAACGTCAGGCCTGGGATCCAGGATGCTCGCACTTCGTCGGATACCTCGTGCGGCTGCTCCTGACCATGCAGCTTCACGTAGCCGCCCAACGGCAGCCATGACAGCTTCCACTTGGTGCCGACTCCATCGGTCCATTCTGTGATCGACTTGCCAAAGCCGATGGAAAACACTTCCACATGCACGCCGCACCAGCGGGCCACGATGTAGTGGCCAAATTCATGCACGAATACCAGCACACCCAGCACCACCACGAACGCGGCGGCAGTCCGGAGCAAATCGGGGAGGGCATGAACCACGGGTTGCGAACTTCCTGCTGAAAAGCGTCAGGCCACCTGCGCGGTCGCGAAGGCTTCCGCGGCGCGTCGGGCGGCATGATCCAATGCGATGACGTCGTCGAGAGTATCTGCCGGAGGCGTGCCCATGGAGTCGAGCACCTTTTCCACCGTGCCCGCTATATCGAGGAACCCGATGCGTCGCTTCAGGAACGCGTCCACCGCTACCTCGTTGGCGGCGTTGAGAATTGCGGGTGCGCCACCGCCGGCCTTCAGCGCCGCCCGCGCCAGCCGCAACGCCGGAAAATGCCCAAGATCGGGTTCGGAAAACTCCAGCCGCGCGACAGCGGCGAGGTCGAGGCGCGGGGAGGGGGTATGCATCCGCTCCGGCCAGGCGAGTGTGTGAGAGATCGGAATACGCATATCGGGGGACCCCAACTGCGCGAGGACCGACCCGTCAACGTAGCAGACCATGCCGTGAATGACGGATTGTGGATGAATCAGAACACCGATTTGCGGTTCATCCAACGCGAACAGCCGGGCAGCCTCGATCACTTCCAACCCTTTGTTCATCATCGTGGCGGAGTCGATGCTGATCTTCGCTCCCATCGACCATACCGGATGCTTCAGGGCCTTTTCTGGCGTCGCACGCCGCATTTCCTCATGTGTCGCCGTGCGGAAAGGGCCACCGGAGGCGGTAAGGATGATCTTTTCCACCGCGCCGCGATTGCCGTCGGCCAGCGACTGAAAGATCGCGTTGTGCTCGGAATCGACGGGAAGAAGCGTGGCACCGGCCTCGCGCACCGCGGTCAACATCACCTCCCCGGCACAGACCAGCGCTTCCTTGTTGGCCAGCGCGACCGCCTTGCCACGCCGGATCGCCGCGAGCGTGGGGGCCAGACCGGCGGCGCCGGTGATCGCGGCCATGGTCCAGTCGGCTGCCAGCGCGGCGGCTTCGACAACCGCCTCGGGGCCGGCGGCCACGGCGATATTGGTGCCGGCCAGCGCATCGCGAAGGGCTTGATACTGGCTCGCATCGGCAACCACCGCCAGTTCGGCGCCTAATGCGATCGCCTGCTGTGCCAACAGCGCGGTATTGCGTCCCGCCACCAGCGCCCGCACCTGAAAGCGTTGCGGATCGGCGGCCAACAGCTCGATCGTCTGCGTGCCAACGCTACCGGTGCTGCCGAGCACGGTCACCGAACGCGGGGCGTGCCCATTCATGAATGCTGCCTTACTCATTGCCATAGGACTACACCACGACCCGCGACCAGCGCCAGTAATGCCGCCACGGGCGCAGCGGTCAGCAAGGCGTCGACGCGGTCGAGCAGGCCGCCATGGCCGGGGATGAGATTGCCCGAGTCTTTTACGCCGAATTGGCGCTTGATCAGGCTCTCCAACAGATCCCCAGCCTGCGCGACGATGCCAAGCAGCGCGGCCATCCCGCCGGTCCGCAATGGCTGTGCGAGGTTGTGGGAAGCATAAGCGACAAGCACGCCAGCACCCACGGCGGCAATCAGCCCGCCCACAGCCCCCGACCAGGTTTTCCCGGGAGAAACACGCGGCGCGAGTTTCGGACCGCCGAGCAGCCGGCCGGTCATGTAGGCACCGATGTCGCTTGCCCAGACCAGCAGCAGCAGGAACAGGAGGTTAAGGAGCCCCGTCGACGCATCCGCGCGCAACCAAAGCAGTGCGATGGCCCCTATTCCGGCGTAGGGGATGCCGGCGGCCAAGCTCCAGCGGTGTCGGGTGTCGCGCGCCAGTGCCATTGTCAGCGCGGCCCCGCCGGCGAAGATCAAAAAAACCAGGCTGCCCTGGCCGAAGGCCGCGGCAACGGTGCCGAAAACGATCGCCGCCGCGGCGAACACACCGGGCGGTTGAAGCGCCGAGGTGCCGCACATCGCCGTCCACTCCCAGGCCAGACCGATCGCACCCAAAATCAGCATAACCTTGAACGGTAATCCGCCCCACCAGATGCAAAGCAGCGCGGCCGGCGCCAAAATCGCAGCCGAAGTCACGCGCTTTCGCAGATCGCTCCACCGCGCCTTGGACGGCTGGACCGCGGAAGAGAAATCAGCCAGGGCGCGCACCGAAGCGCCGTTCGCGCCGGGCATATTCGGCCATGGCGGCGGCGAAATGCGTATCGCCGAAATCGGGCCACAGCACGTCGAGGAACGCCAATTCGGCATACGCCGCCTGCCACAATAGAAAATTGGACAGCCGCTGCTCGCCGGAGGTGCGGATGATCAGGTCGGGATCGGGAATCCCGTCGGTCGACAGGAACCGACCGAAACATGTCTCCGTGACTGCCTCGGGATCCAGCCGGCCCTCGCGCATCGCCTCTGCCATCGCTCGGGCGGCACCGAGAATCTCCGAACGGGAGCCGTACGATAATGCAACAATGAGGTTGAGGCGGGTGTTTTGCGCGGTGCCTGCCTCAGCCTGCGCGAGATCGTTCTGGATGTCGGGGTCAAAGCGAGTGCGGTCGCCGATGAAGCGCAGGCGGACGCCGTTTTTTGCGAGTTCGGCGACCTCGGTGCGCAGGTACTGCCGCAGCAGACCGGTCAGGTCCAGGACTTCCCCCGCCGGCCGCCGCCAATTCTCGCTGCTGAAGGCGTAAATGGTGAGCCACTCCACGCCATGGCGGATCGCGGCCTCGATCGTGCGGCGGACGGCGCGGGCGCCTTCACGATGCCCGGCGATCCGCGGCAGATGGCGCGACGCCGCCCAACGGCCATTGCCATCCATGATAATGGCGACATGGCGAGGCATTGCGGGCCCGGCGGTCTCGGCCTCTCGTCCGGCCACTGCTTGCGACACCGTGATGCTCAAACCTGCTTGATGTCCTTTTCCTTGTCCGCCAGGGCATCGTCCAGCTTCTTGATATACAGGTCGGTCAGCTTCTGGACCTCCGTACCCCAGTCCTTGGCCACGTCCTCCCCGATATCCTTCTTTTTCTCCAGCGCCTTGATCTGCTCCATCCCGTCGCGCCGCACGCCGCGGACCGCGATTTTCGCACCCTCGGCGTACTTATGAGCCATCTTCGCCAGCTCATTGCGCCGGTCGGTGGTAAGCTGCGGGATCGGGATGCGGATCATCATCCCGTCGGCCTGCGGGTTAAGGCCCAGCCCAGCCTCCCGGATCGCTTTGTCGACGGCGCTGACCATGGATTTGTCCCAGACCTGAACGGTCAGCATCCGAGCCTCCGGCGCGCCGATGGTGCCGACCTGGGCGAGCGGCATTTCGGTGCCGTAAGCCGACACCTTCACCGGTTCCAGCAAACCCGGGTGCGCCCGACCGGTCCGCAATCCGTTGAATTCGCGCTTCAGCGTTTCGACCGCGCCGTCCATCCGGCGGGTCAGGTCCTGCTTCAGCGTGTTGAGATCGGCTGCCATGATGCGGCCCTCCTGTTATCTATTTCGGTTCGACGATCTTGGTAAACAGACCCTCGCCCCGCATGACCTGGGCGAAGGCGCCGGGCGCGTGGATGTTGAATACCAGAATTGGCAGATGATTCTCGCGCGCCAGACTGATCGCCGCGGCGTCCATCACCGCGAGATCCTGTGCGAGGACGTCAAGGTAGGTGAGCTCGTCGTAGCGGGTCGCGCCAGGCACTTTCCGCGGATCGGCGCTGTAGACGCCATCGACCTGGGTCCCCTTCAGCAGTGCGTCGCAGCCCATTTCGGTGGCGCGCAGTGCCGCGGCGGTGTCGGTCGTGAAGAACGGGTTTCCGGTGCCGCCGCCGAACACAACGACTCGGCCTTTTTCCATATGCCGGATGGCCCGGCGACGGATGTAGGGTTCGCAGATGCTGGCCATCGGAATGGCCGACTGCACGCGGGTCTGCACCCCCGCCTTTTCCAGCGCGGCCTGCACCGCAAGCGCGTTCATCACCGTCGCCAGCATGCCCATATAATCGGCCTGGGCACGCTCCATCCCCGCGGAGGCAGCCGAAACACCCCGAAAAATGTTGCCGCCGCCGATGACAACGCAGACCTCGACGCCCATCGCCACGACATCGCGGATGTCCTGCGCGATGGTGCGTAGCGTATCGGTATCCAGCCCGTAGTCCCGACGGCCCATCAATGCCTCGCCGGACAGTTTCAGCATGACGCGCTGGTAGACCGGATTCTTGGACATGGGATTCCCAAATGGCGAAGGCGAATGGCGGCGCACCCTAGTGGCGCGGGGGCCTCGGGACAAGCCGGGACGTCGTGCTGCCGCGCCGGTATGCCCGGCGGCGGCGATCAGTCCTCGAACGGATCACGCACCATAATGGTGTCGTCCCGCTCAGGGCTGGTGGAAACCAGCGTGACCGGCGCCTCCACCAGCTCTTCGATCCGACGTACATATTTGATGGCTTGCGCCGGCAGATCGGCCCAGGACCGGGCCCCGCGCGATGAGCCGGACCAGCCGGGCATCATCTCGTAGACCGGTTCGGCGGCGGCCTGCGCCGCCATCCCCGCCGGCAGATGATTCACCACCTTGTCCCCAATCCGATACCCCGTGCAGATTTTCAGTTCCGATAGCCCATCCAGAACATCGAGCTTCGTCAGCACCAGCCCCTGAATCCCCGCCACCTTGACCGCTTGGCGAACCATCGCGGCGTCGAACCAGCCGCAGCGCCGCGGCCGCCCGGTGACCGTGCCGAATTCATGCCCCCGCTCGCCCAGCAGCTTGCCGATATCGTCATGCAGCTCCGACGGGAACGGCCCTGACCCGACGCGGGTGGTATAAGCCTTGGCGATCCCCAGGATGTGCCCCACCACATGCGGCCCGATCCCGGCGCCCGAGGCCGCCGTCGCCGCCACCGTGTTGGATGACGTAACATAAGGGTACGTGCCGTGATCGACATCGAGCATCACCGCTTGAGCACCCTCGAACAGGATGCGCTTGCCGGCCTTGCGTAGGGTATCCAACCGTTCCCACACGGGTTCGGCGTATTGCAGCACCTCCGGCGCCAACGCCAGCAAGCGGGCCAGCACCGTCCGCTTGTCGAAGGTCGGCGCACCGAGACTCGCCAGCAGCGTATTGTGATGCCGCAGCAGCTCGTCCAATTTGGCATCGAGCGTCTCCGGCTCCGCCAGATCGCATACCCGAATCGCACGGCGGGCGACCTTGTCCTCATAGGCCGGACCAATTCCGCGCCCGGTGGTGCCAATCTTCCGATCGCCCCGTGCCTCCTCGCGCGCTCGGTCCAACGCGCCATGCATGGGCAGGATCAGCACCGCGTTATCGGCGATACGCAGCGTCTCCGGTGTCACCGTCAGGCCCTGTGCCTTGACGCGGGCAATCTCGGCCAGAAGTGCCTCGGGGTCGATGACCACGCCGTTGCCGATCACCCCCAACTTGCCGCGCACCAGCCCCGACGGCAGCAGCGAAAGCTTATATGTCTCGTTCCCGACGACGAGCGTATGTCCCGCGTTATGCCCGCCCTGATACCGCACGACCACGTCCGCTCGGCTGGCGAGCCAGTCGACGACTTTTCCCTTGCCCTCGTCGCCCCATTGGGCGCCGATCACGGCGACATTGGCCATTGGATTCAGACCTCGGTGGTAAGCGGAACGGCGGAAGCGCCGGCCAGAATGTGGGTGCAGCCAAGGCGGTGCGCCTCGGCTCTATCATCGGCTGCCGCGGTCAAGGCGGCAACCGTCGCAAAGCCCAGGGACCGCACCGCCGCAACAGCGGAGGCCTGGGCAGCCATGGGAACGTAGACACGCAAGCGGGCAGGGCGCTTGGGGGCGATGCGCAGCATGGCGTCGGGATAAAGCGTCATGCCGGTCGCGGGCTCGCCGCTGCCGGACAGATAGCGCCCGCCCCGCCCAAGCTCTTCGTGCCGGCCCGGCGCATAGACCGTAACGGAGACCCCTGTTTCGTAGCGGAATCCGCGGAATTCCACAGGATCGACCGTCAGCCGCAAATCGGGCGCTTTGGCCCGAATCGCCGCGACCACCTGCGCCAGACGCGCAGCCAGCGCGCCGGCGCCGTTGGGCAGCACGGCACCGGCGATGGCTGCCAGGGCCTTGTCCGCCGCACCGGCGGCGAGCAGCAGATCGATCAGCACATCGGCGAGCGTCCCGCCATGCTCCTTCACCGCGGCCGCGTCCTTGCGGTCGAGCGCGCGCGCCAATGCGGCGCGCTGCGGGCCCTGGATGCCGGCATCGTCCATCAGTGTGGGCGTGAGCATTGGCAGCGTCAGGTCGAAACTGACCCGGTTGAGCCCAACCGCGGCGAGCGCCTCGGCGGCAACCAGGACAATCTCGGCATCCGCATCGGGGCTGTCGGCGCCGATCAGCTCCACCCCGGTCTGCGCCAGTTGGCGGTCGGGCGCGAGTTGGGTGCCGCGCACCCGCACGCATTGCCCGGCATAAGAGAGACGCAGTGGCCTTGGGGCGTTGGTCAGACGCGTGGTCGCGATGCGGGCGATTTGCGGCGTGGTGTCTGCGCGCAGGCCCATCATCCGCTGGCTGTCGGGGTCCATGATGCGGAAGGTCTGGTCCGCGACGGCGGACCCAAAGCCCGCCAGCAGGGAGTCCTCGAATTCCAGCAGTGGCGGTTTCACCCGCTGGTAGCCGTGGCTGGCGAACACCTCCATCAACTGCTCCACCGCCGCTGCCTCGGTTTCGGCATCGGGTGGCAGCAGGTCGCGTAGTCCGGCGGGCAGCAAAGCCGGGTTGATCGGGGTGTCGTCGGTCATGGCGTGGCGTCAGCTACCAGCAATCGGGTGGAGGGGGAACACCTTGTTTCATGGGTTGATGGATTTCGGGCGGTTTCGTCCAGGGCGGAAAATACTTACCGGCCGAAGGCAAGCGCGGATGTGACGCCGGGTGGGTACTTTCCGATGCTGCCGCCGCCGCGGCGCCGGAAGCTATCGATCTCGTGGGAGCCGTCCTACCCGTGTCGACCGTTCGATACCCGGCGCGTGCCTGGTAGCGGCCGTCGCGGCACGAAACAACCAGCGGATCCCAGCAAAGGAATACATCTATGTCCGCATCGATCAAAAACCCGGCGGCTGCCTCGCACCTCGCGGCCGCCGCTTCTCACTCCGCCGCAGCACATGGGCATCACGACGCTGCGCAGGCACATGGCAACGGCAAGGCCGAAGACGCCAAGAAGCACGCCTCGGCGGCGCACGAGCACAGCGAGACGGCCCACAAGCAAAGTGTCGAAGCGAATTCTGCTTCGCACAAGTAACACCTGAACCGGCCGGCGATCCGCGCCTTTGCCCGTCAGCGGGCGGCCGCTCGGATCGCGGGTCCGGTGTTCCGCACGGACTGAAAGGACTTTATCATGACCAATACAATGCGCGTGCTTACTGGAGCCGTCGCGATGTTGGCGGCTGGCGCTATGCTTGCTCCCACTGTTTCCCGTGCGCAGGGCGCACCCCAGGTCGTCACCTTGATGAAGGTCGATCAGGCGACGCTCGCCACCGGCTATCGTACGTCGAAAGTGGTTGGCAGTTCGGTGGTCAACGAGGCCAACGAAACCGTCGGTACCGTCGACGATCTGATCGTCACGCCCAGCGATCAGGTTCCATTCGCGGTGCTCTCGGTCGGCGGATTTCTCGGCATGGGCACACATTATGTCGTGGTGCCCGCGAGCGCACTCAGCGTCGTGGATAAGCACATGATGCTGCGCGGCGCTACCAAGGATTCGCTGAAGGCGCTGCCCTCGTTTCAATACGCGAACTGACGCCCGCGGGCAGGGGGGCGGCGGACTCAGCCATCGTAGGCGGTCATCGGGACCGCCAGGCCGACCCCCTATTCCCTCGCCCCGGCGGCTCCTGTACTGTCCCGCAACGGCCGTCACCCCGGCCGAACAAGGGGGCTGCCGATTGCGATGATGCTGAAGCCGACTGGGTTCTGGAGCTACACGAGCATCGATGACGGTACGTCCCATGGGCGGCTGAGTCAGATGCGCCGGCTGCTCGCCGATCAGCTTCAGCAGCATATGGGCCGTCAGACGGTGAACATCTTCCAGGATGTCGCCGCCATACCGCCCGGCACCGACTGGGACGCGCAGATCAATCTCGCATTGCGTAACGCCTCGTTTTTAATCCCTGTGATAACTCCGGCTTTCCTTCAGAGCGAATGGTGCTGCAAGGAAATCCGGCTGTTTCATGCGATCATGCGGGAACGCGAGCGGGACGATCTGATCATCCCCGTGCACTACATGGATGTTGCTGATTTTAAGACGACACGACGTGGCGAATGCGCCGACCCCGCCGTGTACGAGTATCTGTTGACGCGCCAATGGCTCGATTTCCGTGCGGTCCGGCTGCTCGATCCGGCGCGGGACGAGGTGCGGCCGTACTTGGAACAGATCGCCGTTGCCGTGCGCGACACGTTGTATCGTGAGGCCAATGCGAGTGAGGTTCCTGCCTTGCCGCCCCCACCGGAACCACCGCCGGAACCACCGCCGGAACCAATGCCTGAATCCGTATCGCCTCCGCGATTATCGGCGGACTTGGTAAAGGCGGTCCTACCACCCACCCCTGCGTCCCGGACCGATCCGCCCGCACCGACGAAGCGGTCCTGGGTGCGCCCAACGATCGGGGCGGCGTTGCTCGCGGGCGTGGTTCTGGCGGGTTTGGTCGCCTTTCGGCACGCCTCCCCGCCGGTGCCTGCCGTGACCGTCGTGGAGACACCGAAACCACCCCCGCTATCCGCCCCGCCAGCGGTCGCGCAGCCGGGCGTGCAACAACCCGAGATGATACGCATACCGGCCGGCAGCTTCACGATCGGGACCTCGGACGAGGAAGACAGGCGGGAGGGCGTGACGACCGACTGGGGGAAGAGGTCGAAACCGCAAATGCTGGTGACGCTCCCCGCCTTCGAACTGGCGGAGACCCCGGTCACGCGCGGTGAGTTCGCCGCCTTCGTGCGCGCCAATCCGAACAAGCGCCCGCCGCCGGGATGCGACACCCTGCGACAGCAGGAAGATAAGACGTGGGCGGACCGACCCGCTCCGAAAGCGGATTGGGAGCATCCAGGCTTCGACCAAACCGACGAACATCCCGTCGTGTGCGTCAGCCATGACGACGCGGTGGCCTATATCGCCTGGCTTAATAAACAGACCGCGGGTCGGCCTTACCGCCTGCCCACCGAGGCGGAATGGGAATACGCCGCACGTGGCATCGCCAACCAGGGCAAGGCCCGTTTTTGGGGCGACGGCCGGGAGCAGGCCTGCACTTATGCCGATGTCGCCGACCGGACGCTGGTGACGGCGCTATCTCTTCCGGACGACCCCAAAAAGGTCTTTTCCTGCTCGGATGGATTCGCCTTCACCGCCCCGGTGCGGCACTTTCGACCCAACGACTACGCGCTGTACGACATGCTCGGCAATGTTTGGCAGTGGACATCGGATTGCTGGCGCGAAAACTACAACGATTTACGACCTGATGGTACGTTTGGCTCAAGCGGCAACTGCGTTCTTCACGTGCTGCGCGGCGGTTCTTGGTACTTCAGTCCCTGGTACGTCCGGTCCGGCGCCCGCGGCAGGGACGACACCGCGGGCCGCAGCTCGAACAGCGGGTTCCGGCTGGCCAGATCGTTGTGAGGCTTTGACCACCTGACCCTATGGCGATCGATCCAGGCCCTAGCCGCCCAACCCGAACCACGGCCGCAGCCTGATACCCAACCAGCAGCCGGGTAACACGGCGAAGAACCAGACGAAGCCGTGCAGGCTGCCCGAGGCGATGCCGCCGACCATGGCGCCAACGTTGCATCCGAAGGACAGCCGAGCGCCGATCCCCATGAGAATGCCTCCGAGGGCGGCCCCGACGAAGCCGCGTAGCGGCGGGACGGGCTGACGGTGGAAACTGCCCGCCCGTCCCGCGGCGATGGTCGCGCCCAGCAGCATGCCGATATCCATCAGCGAGGAATCCTGCGCCAGAACCGATCCGGCCAGTAATTGCTTCGGACCGTCCCATGACCAGAACGTCGTGTGGGCAACGTCCAGGCCCAACGCAGCAGCGGCCTTGGCCCCCCATAGCGTCAGCCCGCTGGTGATGCCCCAGGGTTGGCCCGACAGCAGAAACGCCACCGCCGCTAACGCTCCGATCAGCCCCGCCATTTTCAGCCGCTGGGCATCCGGACGCGGGCCGCGCCCGAGCACCAGCCAGACCAGGGCGGCCGCCAGCACCAGGGTCGCCACGAGCCCCAGCCATGGGCCCAGGATTTGCGGCAGCACGACCTCGGGCAGCGCCGGAAGCGAGAAAGCCGTCGGCAGCATGAGGGAGCCGAGCAGGCCGCCAGCGCAGAAGCAGGGCAGGGTGACCCACATGCGGCGGGAGCCACCTCCGGCGGTGAACAGGGTCCCCGACCCGCAGCCATTGGCCCATTGCATGCCGGCGCCGAACAGGATCGCGCCGCCGATCAACGGCACGCCGAGCGGTGCGGCGTATCCGCTATAGCCGGGGACAAGCGTGCCGACGGGAATGATGACGATGGCCGCGACCATCGCCACCGCGATTCCCGCCGCGAGGCCGGAACCGTCCCGCCGCGTCATCCAACTTCGAAAGGCGCCAGTGTAGCTGAAACTGGTCGTGAGGAAGAGCGCGCCGAGTATCGCCGCGACCAGCAGCAGCGCGACCGCTCGCCAGGCGCCTTCATGCGCCAGGATCGCGGCCACGGCGCCGAGCGCGGCGGTTCCGACCGCCACCACCGTCAAATCGGCGGCGGGGCGGGGCAGTGCGGCGGCGCTGCTCAATGCTCGATCGGGCGCGAGGGGTCGTGCGTCCATTGCGACAGCGAGGCGTCGTAGAGGCGGACGTCGGGGTGATGCAGCACCTCGGACAGGACGAACCAGTCGGTCGCGGCGAGGTGGCCGGTGTTGCAGTACGTCGTGATCGGTGCGGCGCCCACTTTTTCAAACAGCGCCCGCAGCTCGGCGACCGGCTTCAAAGCGGTGCCGTCCGGGATCAGCGCGTCGGATTGGTCGATCCATACGGCATGCGGCAGGCGGCCAAATCCGGCGACAGCCGGCGATTTGGCGGTGCCCTGCCACTGAGCCGGCGGGCGGGCGTCGATCAGGGTGCGGTTGCCGCTCGCCAGGGTAACCTGCACATCGGGAAGCTCAGCACGGATCGAAGGGTCGTAGTGTGGGACGAAACGCGCGGCGGTTCGTGTGGTGAGCGGGGTGGTGACGGTCGGGAAGCCCTGGGCGTTCCACCGTTTCCACCCGCCGTCCAGGATCGACACGTTTTGGTGGCCAAGCACCTTGAACGTCCAGTAGACCCGGGCGGTGGCACCGAAATCGTCGCCGACGATGACCGCATGGGTCGAGTCGCCCACCCCGAGGCCGCCGATCAACGCGGCGATCTGCTCCACGGGCGGCAACACGCCGGCGGCGCCATCAGGCGTCTTCGCGCGCCAGCCGGCCTTTTCGTAATCGGCCCCTACCGCGCCCGGCATATGGCGTTCCGCGGCCTGCTCGTGCGGACGGATATCCAGAACGACAACCTTGGGGTCTTGCAGATGGGCTTTCAGCCAGGCCGGCTGAACAAGGGGTTGTGCTTTCGCCGCGCCGCAGGCCAGCAGAACGACGAACCCCGCGAGAAGTAGCCTAGATCGCATCGATGTGTTCCTGATGATCGAATTTATTAGTAGTTTTTTCTTCTGGTGGCCGTTATTGTGGGCCGATAGAGAATTTTCTGCCACATATGGGGTGACATGGCAACCGATAAAGAGATGGACAAGCTGGATCGGGACATCCTCCGCCTGCTGGCGGTCGATGCATCGCTGTCTTTGCAGGAGATCGCCGCGCAGGTTGGCCTGACGCCCACGCCCTGCTGGAAACGTATCCGGCGGATGGAGCAGGACGGCATCATCCAGCGCAGGATCGCCGTGCTCGACCCCGGCAAGGTCGGATTGCCGGTATCAGTCTTCGTCGCGGTCGAGACATCCCACCATTCCGCCGAATGGCTTGGGCGCTTCGCCAAGGTGGTCGCCGAAACGCCGGAGATCGTAGACGCCTGGCGCATGAGCGGCGATGTCGACTATCTGCTGCACGTGGTGGTGCCGGACATCGCCGCGTATGACGGGTTCTACCGGAAGCTGATCGCCTCTATCCCGCTGCGGAACGTGAGTTCGCGGTTCAGCATGGAGCGGATGAAGGACGCGCCGCTGCCTATCTGAAGGACGCAATCGAAGCCGCAATTTTCCCCTGGACAGTCCCGCCCCAACCATATAAACGCCGCGCCTCACTCGGAACGCGGGAGAACACGCGCCGCCAGCGGTTTGGCGGCTGCTTGTTCGTTGGTACCGCGGTCCCATGGTAAAGGACCAGGGATTACATGGCGAAGAAGATCGTCGGCTATATCAAGCTGCAGATTCCCGCGGGCAAGGCGACCCCGTCCCCG
>CAIRCM010000053.1 GCA_903877125.1 uncultured Acetobacteraceae bacterium
ACCGTCGGCCTGCGCGGCACCGCGTCCAACCAATATGTCGCTCGGGATCTGTTCGTGCCGGAGGAACGCGCGTTGTTTCGCGACGATCCGCGCCACCGGCGGGAAGACGGGCTGCTGTACCGTTTCACCAGCGGCCAGCTCTATTCCTGCGGTTTCGCCGGCGTCGGGCTTGGGATCGCGCGCGGCATCATGGGCGACTTCCTCGCGCTGCCGGCCAACAAGGTCGCCCGCGGCGCCGGCAAGACGCTGCGCGAGAACAACGTCGTGCAGTCTCAGGTCGCGGTCTGCGAGGCAAAATTCCGCTCCGCCCGCTACATGCTGCACAACACCTGGAAGGAAGCCTGGGCGCAGGTCGAGCGACACGGTGAACAGACCGAGGAAAACCGCCAGATGATCCGCCTCGCGTCCACCTGGGCGATCCAGAACGCGCGCGATATCGTCAACACGCTATACCATGCCGCCGGGTCCACCGTGATCTTCGAGGAAAATCCCTTCGAACGCCGCCTGCGCGATATGCACACCGTTGCGCAGCAATCCCAAGGGCGCCAAATTCACTTCGAAACCGTGGGCCAGATGCTGCTCGGCCTACCGCCCGAAAACGTCTTCTGAACCAGGAGTAACCGCCATGCCCGCCATGTCCCTGAACCACTACACCATCCAGGCGCGCGACCTGGAAGCGACCAAGAACTTCTATTGCGACATCGTCGGCCTGACCGTCGGCGACCGCCCGCCGCTCAGCTTCGATGGTTACTGGCTGTATTGCGGCGGCATCCCGACGGTGCATCTGCTGGGCTATCAGGCGAACGCCAAACTGGTCACCGACGGCCCGTCCTACCCGGCCGATACCGGTCGTTTGGACCACATTGCCTTCTCCTGCGAGGGTCTCGCCGACATGCGCGCCGACCTCCAGCGCCGCAGCATCAAATACGAGGAACGAGTGCTCCCCCGCATGAACATGACCCAGCTGTTCTACAAGGACCCCGACGGAATCGCGGTGGAATGCAATTTCCCGCCGCACGAGACGGTCTCAAAGGCTGCCTGAGCCCGTTCGGAGCGTTGAGTGCGATCGCGCTCAGCGCTCCGACCCGCGCAAGGCATCCAGCATCGGCTGACGGCTGAAATCCTGTTTCACCTGGTCGTCGCTGACGACTTTTTTGGCATCGTCCAATTGCCGGCCGGTTTCGGACGCCATCGAATCGAGCTTGCTCATGATGTCCGTCTGCAGTTTCGCCAACTGAGTCACAAGATCGGACACGATATCCAACGGCAGGCCGGCCAGATTGTTCTGCAACTGCGTCAGCGTGTCGGCCAACATCGGCCGAACCGTCTGAACGCCGTTGCTCCAATCCGCCAGCACATCCGGCAGACGCAGGCCAGTGATGCCCGATTGCAGGTCGTTCCAGCTGCGCGCCTGCATCAGCTTCTCCTCCACATCGGGATCGATTTTGGTGCCCAGGAAGATTGGCTTGAAATTATCGAAAAGCTGCTGGTAATCGGCGTTCAATTTGGACATCCGGTTGCTCAGCCCCGACAGAACCACGCCGGCGAACTCGGCGGCATCGCCTTGCAGGCCGGGCGGCAGCGAGGAGTTGGACGCCCATTTCGACAAGCCGTCCTTGATATCGTCGAACTGTTTTTGCGCAACCGCCGGGTCGTTGCGCTGCATGAAATCGAACGCCTCCTTGCGGGTATTCGAAAACACCACCACGACCGCGCCTTGGCCCGGCATCAAAGCTTTGACCGCCCGTACCTGCTCAACGTAAGGACCCACCAGGGTCCCTGCCGCATTTTTGATCCAGTCCGAAACATACCCAAGCGCCGTGAAGCAATCCCCGGCGATTTGCGGATCGAGGCCGGCCTTTCGCGCCGCGGCCTGTATCGCGCCCTTCACCGCCATCTTCAGCGCATCGCCCGTCCAGGCGCCGGCATCCATGATCCGAAACGTCGAATCGCCAACATGGAAGACCAGTTCCTTCGCCGTGTCCCCGGCGGGAGAACCCATTACCTCCATATCGTCGATGACCTTCTTGCCCGCCTTTCCCATCTCCGACGACAGGAACGTCGACAACCCTTCGGGCAGTCCCAAGGCGTCGAATACGGATTTCGCGATTTCGCCGACTGTCTTCGGAATGTCGCGTATGCGCTGGTTGATATCGACGACGCGCTTCAACGCATCCGCTTTCAGCGACGTCCCCTTCGCCACGGCATCCTTGAGGATATCGTTGGCCTTCTTCCATGCATCGAGCTCTTGCGACAGCAGGTCCCTATCCTGACTGGATAATTCGGACCACTTCGAGTCGAGTATCTTGGTTTCCCACTCGATATTTTCAGCGGTGACCTGCAGCGCATCCCGTGCCGCCCCCAGATTGAGCGCGGCAAGTCCATCGAAGAACCGCCCGGCCTCCACCCCCGCCTGATTGGCAAACGCCAGACCGGCCAAGCTAGGCGAAGCGACACCGCGCAGGAGGTTGCTGATGGCGTTGGAAACATTCTGCCGGCCGCTCGCGATAAGGCCCTCGACCTTCGATTTCATCCGGTCGTCGCCGTCGTCGGCGGCGGCGAAGGCCAGTTCGTTCAGGGCATTATACCGCACCGAATCCAACGCATTGAGCCCGCTGTCCAGCGCCGCCACTTCGGTTATTGGCAGCGTATCGCGGAGGGCCACGAACCGCGCGCGCAGTTCCGCCGCATGCCTGTCGTAGCTTGCCATGCCATCCTCTCCTATAGATCCTGGACGGACGCGATCCGCCAGGGGCCGCCGTCGGTCCGCTGCAAACGCCACAAAGGATACACTGTCACATCGACGAAGCCGCGAAACGCGCCATCGAACTGGCCGATGAATTCGACTTCCACCTCGGTTTCCTCGATCATCGGGGCACCCGGGAACTCCTTGCCGGTCATTCGCACCGCCGGGTCATCGACCCAAACCACGCGCGCGTCGAACACCCGTCCCAATATCGAAGTCCGGGATGCGTCCCATTGCTCATTCATTTCGGCGTCCTGGCTCCGGTCGATACCGGTTTGCAGCAGGAAGCCGCCACCATCGACGGGCGTGATCTGCCAGTTCGCGAACAACGCCAACCACGTCGACCGATCGTCTTCCTTGATCGCCTGCACCATTGCCGCGATTACGGCACCCGGCGGCGCATCCGCCGGCGGCAGCCGAGCGGTGCGAGCCATGAGATCGCTTTCCCCGGCAAAACGGGATTCACCGTCTTGTTGTTGGTTGAGATCGACGAACATTTGCCCGCCGACCAGAGCGCCGACGATGTCGATTTGCATCCCCCAGATCGCCTTCTGGTTCATGACCAGCAACCTTGGATCCCGCTGAATGCGGCCGATCAGCTCGTACGATTCGCCAAGGTTGGGCGATACGATGTCACCGTAACGGGCCGTGGCCCGCAGCATGCGCAGGGCCGCATCCGATTCGGCATCGGCGAAATACCATCCCTGGCCATCGCCGCCCGAGGTCAAATAGTTGTGGCCGGCTTCGGAAACCCAATCCTGGTTCGCGATCGGCGGCAGCACGACAAATTTTCCGATCACCGAATCGCGGTCGCCCCGGATCGGATCGATCGTCGGAAAGGCCTCGATCGTTTGCGCCGCGAGCGTTTGCCGCATCGCTGTCCAGGCCTGCTGCCCGACACCGGCGACCTGCTGCACCCGCTCGTCGCTGGCCTGCCGGTATTTCAGCGCATCCGGCGGCAGATCGTACTCGGTCCCCCGCACCAAAGCGGCCGCGGCCGCGCAGTCGGCGGCGACCGATGCGGCAAAGGCACCGGGGTAGTGCTGGGCGAGGAAATCGACCCGCGGCTGGAATGCGGCGATTTCCTTCATCTCGAACCGGCAGACCACCCGGCCGGTTCGCCATCCCTCATCGAGGATCGAAACTATCTTTGGGACGAACGTCGAATCGTACCAAGACGACCAGCTTTCGTCGAAGTCATCGCGTCCCATCTGTCGCGGTCCGCCCGGGCACATCAGCGGTTCGTTGTCAGAATCGCGATAATTCGCCTTGGGCTGCAAGGTTCCCGCGACCTCGAGCTGCTGCCATCCGGTGCCGCCCCGGTTGCGGCGGCGCACCGTCAACCGCACGGTTTGGCCGGCGTGCGCGCCCGCGTTCGCCCAGAACTGGGGCTCGTCGTATTGGCCAACGGCCTGCGATACGCGCTTTCCCCGGTCCGATGGGTTCGAAGGCAGGGCGAAAGCCGTGCCGTTCACCGCCACGATCCGGTCGCCGATTCGCAAGTCCGATCCGCGGAAACCACTGTCCCATGCGATCCACGTTACGCGGAGGCAGCACGGGACCTCATCCAAACGTTCGACAGTTTGCAGACGCGTCGAAATTTCCGGTTCCGTCGTCCCGCCATCCATCTCGCCCCTCCGACCTTTCCACGGCCAATACCCCATTGTCGCCAGACCCAAACGAACCTGTCTACCCCGATTCCCGCGGTTTGAAGCCGTCGCCCCGGTTGCAACGCCCCGGTCTCAACAGTTACATTGAAGCCCTGAAGAGATCGTCCGTGCCAGCACGACCTTCATCCGCTGACGTCCCGAGGGGAAGAGAACATTGAACAAGACCTCCGCGGCTTCCTACCGCTCGCTTCTGCTGGCCTCGGCGGCCGGCCTCGCGACGTTCGCGGCGCTGGGGGCCGGTGGGGCACATGCGACCGATTATTCCGTCACGACCCAGACCAGCGGGACGACAACGTTCTTCACCCTGGCGACGGGGGACACTTTCACGGTTACCGGTACCGGCGGGCTGACGATCAACGCGCCCTCGGGAACCACCCCCGTGGTGGACGCGCCATCCAGCGGTATCGGCGCGATCGCGAACACCGGCACGATCCTGTCCAACTAGACAACGGACGGATACGGCATATCGGTTGACTCCGGCGCATCGGTGGCCTCGATCGTCAACAACAACGGCGGCCTGATCCAGGCCTCGGGTTCCAACGGCATCGCCGTTCTCAACAGCTATGGTTATATCGGCAGTCTGACCAACAACGCGGGCGGTCTCATCCAGGCGACCGGCATAGGCGGCAAAGCGATCGAGTTCGACGGCAACTACCCGAGCGTTCAAACCAGCCAGGGCATGATCGTCAACAGCGGAACGATCCAGGCCACGGGCGCAAGCGGCGCCGCCATCTCGAACAACTACAACTACATCGGCAGCATCACAAACAACGTCGGCGGGTCCATCCAGGCGACAGAGGCCCACGGCAACGCGGTGTTAAACTACGGTTACATCGGCAGCGTCGCGAACATCGGCGGCGTCATCCAGGCGACCGGAGGCCGAGGCACCGCCATCAACAATTATAGCTATCGCGGCAGTCCAACCACGCCGTTCGTCATCGGCAGCATCGCGAACAGTCTTGGCGGCGTCATTCAGGCGACTGGCCGCAACGGCATCGCCATAAACAACTATGGCTTCAGCGGAAGCACGGGTTCAACCGTCTCCATCGGGAGCATAACGAACACATCGGGCGGCATCATTCAGGCGACCGGCAACAGCGGCGTCGCCATCAACAACTATAACTACCAAGGAAGCTCGGGCTCGAGCGTCACCATCGGCAGCATCGCGAACAGCGGCATCATCCAGGCGACGGGCGCCAACGGCACCGCCATCAACAATTACAGCTACGTCGGAAGCGTGAATACCGGCATTGGGAGCATAACGAACAATGCCGGTGGCGTGATCCAGGCGACGGGTAGCTCCGGCACTGGCATCTACAACTACGGATACATTGGAAGTATAACGAACAATGGCGGCGGCGTCATTCAGACGACCGGGAACAGGGGCAAGGGTTCTTACGGCACCATCTACAACTACTATGGCTATATCGGGAGCTTGACGAACAATGCCGGCGGCATCATCCAGGCGACGGGGACCGGCAACAGCGCCATCTACAACGACAAAGGGTATATTGGGACTCGAACCAACATCGTCGCCAGCGTCGGTAATCAGCGAGCGCCGAACCTTCAGGGCGGGATTTCCAACAGCGGCATCATTCAGGCGACCGGGACCAACGGCACCGCCATCTACAACTACGGCTACATCGGCAGCATAACGAACAACACCGGCGGCGTGATTCAGGCGACGGGCGCGAACGGTATCGCGATCAGCAACAGCGGCAGCATCGGAGCGATCGTCAATGCCGGCACGATCCTGTCCACCCTCGGCACCGCCATCGTCGCCGGCGGCACGATAGCCAACGGCATCACCAACGCGGCCGGCGGCCTGATCCAGGGCGGACCCGCCACCGGGTCCGGCACCGCGATCGACGCGACCCAGGCCTTGAAACCGCTATCGATCGTCAACGCCGGCACCATCGTCGGCGCGATCCTGCAAAGCCGCCTCGGCGACACGCTGACCGTCAACGGCGGCGCCATCATCGGTAACGTCGTCGGCCAACCCGGTAGCAACGGCGTCGCGAATTTCGCCCTCGGCACCGGCAGTTTCACCACCGGCGGCAACATCACCGGCGTGGACACGGTCAACCTGAGCTCCGGCACATTGATCATGGCACCCGGCGGCGGCACCATCTCCGGCGCCCGTACCTTCAATATCCAATCCGGCGGCCACGCCGTGCTCGGCTCCACCCTCGGCGCCGCCCTTACCACCAACAGCGGCATCCTCGACGTCGGGACCAACACCGGCACGCTGAACGGCAACTTCGTCCAGACCGCCAACGGCAGCATGGAGTTCACGATCAGCGGCACCACCGTCGGCATGCTCAAGATCACCGGCACCGCGACGATCACCCCCGGCCCGCAAAGCGTCCTGCTGCACTTTACCGGCCCGGCCAACGTGCTCGCGCCGGTCACCGTGTTCGACGCCGTGGGTGGTCTGACCGTCATCGGCAGCACCACACTGCCCGTGACCAGCGACAGCCCGAATCCCTACTTCCAGTTGCCGGTCGTGACAGACCCCGACGGCATCCTGACCCTGACCTTCGGCACGCCGACGCAGTCCGCTTTGACCACCTATGCGACCAGCCTGTTCCCGGTCAGCACCTCGCCCTACCTGAATTCGGCTGCCGCGGCCTTCGGCGCACGGCTCACCGGGGCACCCGAGTCCACCTACAACACCGTCATCGGCCAGTTCGCCGGGCTGACCCCGGCCCAGCTCACCGCGATCGCCCAGCAGTCGGCGCCACGGTCCGTCGCCACGGCCGCCGCCCAGTTGTCTGACGGCCTGGGGGCCAACACCGCGCTGTCGAACGCGATGGCGGCGCGGCAGCTGGCATCCCATGGGTCGGAGGGCGATCCCGCCGGAACCGGCACCACCGTCTGGGGGCAGCCCTTCGGCTCCACCGCCTACCAATCCACCGTGCAGGGCTTCGGCGGCTTCACCGCAGGCACCTACGGCGCGGCATTCGGCGGCGACCGGCGCATCACCCCGGATATCCGCGTCGGTGTGGCCTTCGCCGTCGCGAACAGCAACATCAACTACACCGGCGGCGCCAGCGGCAACGCGGACTCGTTGACCTCCGGCCAGGTCGGCGTCTACGGCAGCTACATTCGGGGCAACTTCTTCGTCGATGGCGATCTGTCAGGCGGATTCAACTGGGTCTCCAGCAAGCAGAGTGTCGCCTTCCTCGGGCAGCAAACCGGTTCCTACGGCGGCTCCCAATTCGTCGCCCATGTCGGCGCCGGCGCCAACGTCGCACTTCCCGGCGCCGTCCTGACCTACGGGGCGTCGATCCGCGAGATGCACATGGGCTTCGGCAGCTACACCATGTCCGGCGGCCAGGGGCCGTCCGCCAGAGTGAACGCCACCGACCTCGACCTCGTGCAAAGCCAGATCGGCGGCAAGATCGCCTACCTGATGGAGCCGGCGAACGGCTGGTCGTTCAAGCCGGAAATCCACGCCTACTACCTGCACAACTTCAACGCCGCCGGCATCACCACGGGCGGCATCTTCTCCAACGGGTTGCCCTTCGCGGTTTCCGCGCCATCTCGCGACGCGGACCTGATCAATGCCGGCTTCGGTTTGACGGTTACCAAGGGCCCGCTCTCCATCTCCGCGGCCGCGCAGGTGACCGCCGGGCCTTCCACCAGCAACGACACCTTCACCCTGCACGTTCAGTCTGCGTTCTGATCGGCGACGAACAAGGCGTTTAACCGACCATGAACATCGTCGACCCAATCCTGGCGCACGCCCAGACCCGGCCACAGGCGCCGGCGCTCGTGCTCATCGACGGTCAGGCCGTGACCTTCGGCGTGCTCGATATGCTGGTGCGCCGCGCGGCCGCGTTCGGGCTGTCGCAGGGCCTGACCGCCGGTTCCATCGTCGCGATGCGGATCGGCGGCGCCGATGAAGCCCTCGGCCTCATCGTCGCGCTTGGCCTGGCACGGATCGGCGTTGCCACCTGCGATCCCACCGTACCCCCGAAGCATCTCACGGCCGCCCTGGTCGCACCGGGGGAGAACGCCCCGAACGTCGCGCGGCGTATTCCGCTGGACAACACCTGGCTGACCGGCCCGGAGTCCCTGGCACCGTCCCACCCCGGCGGAGATACGCTGTTCCGGATTTTCTCGACCTCCGGCACGACCGGCGTGCCGCGCTTCTGCCCCGTCACGCACACAATCATGGCGGCGCGGGTCGCGGCGTCCGGTCACCCGATCGCGCGCACCAGCTTTTCGCCGATCCTGCTCTGTGCCCTCGGCCTCGATGGCAACTGGGCGATGCGGATCGTCCTGGCGACCCTGTCGGGCGGCGGTACGGTGGTGTTCTCGAACGCCGCCAGCCTGATGCGCACCCTGGTCGAGCAGCGGGTCACGACGCTGGTGACCTCACCGGCGGTGCTGCAATCGGTCCTGGGGAGCATGCTGCCGACCCAAACCACGCTGCCCGATCTCCGCGCCGTTGTGACGGGCGGGAGCCGTCTGCCGGAGCCGCTCTGGCGGCTTGCGACGAACCGCCTGTGCCCTGAAATCCAGATCAGCTTCGGTGCCAGCGAAACCAGCGTTGTCGCCACGGGCCGTTACGAGCAATTGGCGCATGTGCCGCAATCGGTTGGCCTGTTGGAGCCCGGCGCGGCCGCACAGGCGGTGGACGAGAACCATCAGCCGCTGCCGCCGGGCGCCGAGGGCATCATCCGGGTGCGAACCCAGGGCGACATCGCCGGCTACCTCGACAACCCCGAGGCGACGGCCACCACGTTCCGCGACGGCTGGTTCTATACCGGTGACGTCGGGTCCGTGACCGCGGACGGCCACCTCGTCATCACCGGCCGAGCGGTGGAAATCATCAACCACGGCGGGATGAAGATCAGCCCGCGCATCATCGAGGACATGTTGTTGAGCGTGCCTGAGATCGGGCAGGCCGCAGCCTTCGGCGTCCCCGACGCTCAGGGCATCGTCCAGGTGTGGGCGGCCATCGTCACCAATTCACCGATCGATGGTGACGCGCTGCAACGCCTGTGCACTGCTCGACTGGGGGAACTGGCACCGAAGTTCATCGTTCAGATGCCGAACCTGCCGCGCAACGCCAACGGCAAGGTCATGACCCATGTGCTGGTCGACGCCGCCAAGCAGCACTACCAAACCAGCGGTCGTTGACCGGATCGGCAACCCGTTACCGGACCCTCACAAACTTATCCACCCCGCGGTTCACCGTCAGACCGGCATAAATATCTCCATGTGAATCGACACCGATTCCGTGGACATGCCGGCTTTGCATCTTCGCCAGCACCGCGCCATTCGGATCGCGCATGCACACATACGCAGGGTTGCCATCCGCCTCCTGCTCCGCGATGTAAAAATTCCCGTCCTTCCCGCGCGCGATATCGTTCGGCCCGCCCATACCCGTCCATTCGCCCAAATATTCCCCATCGGGCGTGAATTTCTGAATGCGCCGGTTGGACCGGTCCGCCACGTAGAGCGTCCCCGCATCGTCGAACACGACGCTGTGCGGCAGATGGAACTGTCCTGGTCCCTTGCCCGGCGTGCCCCAGGACTGCTTCAGCACCCCATCAGCCGAGAACCGGTGCACCCGCGCGTTCCGATACCCATCGGTCACATAAATATCGCCGTTCGCATGCTTGTTCATCTCGGTCGGGTGATTGAAGGGCCCCGCCGCCCGCTCCGCCAGCCAAGGCGATCCGGTGCAGCCGGTGTCTGAGTGCACCCCTTCCTGCCCCAGCTTGAACAGGACCTTGCCATCCAGCGTGAACGCCTTCGCCACGGAATCCGACCGGTCCGTCGTGTAAACGACATCGCCGACGATCTTCAGGCCATGCGGATCGCGCACCTCCCCCGAACCCCAGGCACCGACATAGGTGCCGTCACGCTCGAAAACCACCACCGGCGGATCGCGCCGCTGAAACACGTAGATGCGGTCGTTGGCATCCGCGACCACCCGGCTGATCAGTCCGAACCGTTCGCCGTTGGGCAGTTTGAAGAAATCCTGAATCACGTCGAACTTATAGTCCATCGTCGCTTCCTCGGGTTTTATGGGCGGTTGCCGCGGAAGCTATCACAGCGCATCGCCCCAGACCAGGAACAGGCCGATATCGCCGGGTTTACCGTCTGGAAACTCCAGCACATGCGCCGAGATATGGAAGCCCCGGCCCTTCAGCTCCCGCTCCCATCGCGCGTAAAGCTCCGCGGCTTCCCCGCGCAGCGTTGCCGCCCAATCCGGACTGCCCACATTGATCGCCCGACCGTCGTCGGAACAAACCGTGTTGGGGAATCGCAACAGCTGCATGTCCGTCTGTCCCGCTGCCGCCGCGACGCGGGCGCGATGGAGATGCGCCTGCCAGATTTCGTCCGTCAGATGGGTTTCGATCACTTCCGCGGCCAGTGCCTCCTGGCGTCGCGTGGCCGCACGGCGTTCCATCTCGCGATGCCGAGACTCCTCGTGGTGAAAATCCGCCACCAGGTGGCGCAACGCATCCGCTGTCAGCGATGCGGCTGCCGGCGGCGCGACCACGGGCGAGGTCGCCGGCGCGGTTTCGGCATGTTGGCCCCCGGCAAGCATCCCCAACACATCATCGAGGAAGCCATGATGCGGCGCCGAGCCATGCGTCCCCCCCTCCCCCGCTTCCACGACCGCCATTGCGCGCAACAGATCCGCTCGGCTGACAATGCCCACCATTTTGCCGGCCTCGATCACCGGGACACGTTTGATCCGGTGCTCACCGAGCAGTTGCGCGACCTTGGTCAACGGGGTGTGCGCCGAGACTGTCACCACCGGTGAGACCATGACATCCCGAGCGGTGCGTTGGGACCGACCGATCCGGGTGAGAAAATCGGCCTCCCGCGGGATGTCCCCGGCGATGAGGCGCAGCCACCAGTCGCGCCGTTCCAAACGCGCGGTCTCATCGCGGGCCACGAGATCGCCCTCGCTGATCATGCCGACCGGCACACCCTCGGCGTCCACCACCGGCGCGGCGCTGATCCCATGTGCGAGCAGCGTGCGCGCGACCGCCGGAATTGGGGCGTCGGCGGATACCGTGACCACATCGCGCGTCATGACGTCGGAAGCCTGCATTGTCCCATCTCCAGCCTGCCGACATGCTACATGCTGTAGATGGCGACGGCCTGACAGAGATCAATGCTTGACGGTGCCAGGTGCAATGGATTGCACGTCAACAGATCGGTTCGTCGTTTTCCTTGAGGGACGTTAACGCCGCAGCCGTAGATCGAGACCTCGGGAGATCCAGCCGGCTTCGATCTCATCGAGGTCGGTCAGACCGGATGGGCTGGCCTTGCTGGGCATGGTGCCGAGGCGCGGCACGCCCTCGACCCGCCAGATGCCGAGGAGACGGCGGAGTTCGACGAGGGGTTGGGCGTGATCGTCGACGCGGAGGTTGAGGTCGGGGAAATCCTCGGTCGTGGTCATCAGCATCGCCGCGGACTGCCGGCCACGGCGGTCGCCGCCGGCGGCTTCTCCGGCCTCCATGGCCAGCATCAGGCGTTCGGTCAACGAGACGTGATCGTTGGCTTCCCAGGCGGCCAGGGTTTCGTCGATGGTGGCTTGTCCGGCGAGCATGTTGCCGGCGACGCTGATACCTTTTGCCGCGACGTTGCCGCACCATTCCACGCAGTTGCGTCCGGTCCAGGCGGCGGTGCGGCCGTGGCGATCGACGGCGTGGACCTGGCGCAGGCCGGCGCCGCCGTCTCCGGCCAATGCGCCCTGGATCGCGGATGCCGGATCAAGGCCTCGGGCCATGGCATCGAGCACGGCGGGGCCGAGGTAGCGGTTGGTCATGGATTGCGTCGAAACCGCACCGACGCCGGACCGCACGAAGGGGCAGGAGGCGCCAACCGCGAAAGCCTTGGTCGCGACGGCGACGGCGAAGGCGTTGGTGTCGGGGTCGTGGACGACGATGGACCAGGTCATGGGGGCGGTTCCGGGTTGTTCGCGGGTGCGGTATCATAGCGCATGACCGAGACACTGAAACGCCTAACGCCGCCAGCCCTCCGCGCCCGCAAAGGCAAGGAGCCAATCGTGTGCCTGACCAGCTACACCGCGTTGACGACGCAACTGATCGATCCACATGTGGATCTGATTCTGGTCGGCGATTCGCTGGCGATGACGATCTACGGCATGGACAGCACGGTCGGCGTGACGTTGGACATGATGATCGCCCATGGGCGGGCGGTTGCACGATCGGCGGGCCATGCGTGCGTGGTGGTGGATCTGCCCTTTGGATCCTACGAGGAATCTCCGGCGCAGGCGTTTCGTTCGGCCGCTCGGGTGATGGCGGAAACCGGATGCGCGGCGGTGAAACTGGAAGGCGGGGTCGAAATGGCCGAGACCATCCGCTTCCTGACGGCGCGTGGGGTTCCGGTGATGGCGCATATCGGTCTGACGCCGCAATCGGTGAACGCGCTTGGCGGTTACGGGGTACGTGGCCGGACGGCGGATCAGGCCGCCGCGATCATGGCGGACGCAATGGCGGTGGACGGGGCCGGGGCGTTCAGCGTGGTGATCGAAAAGACCGCCGAACCGCTGTCGCGCGCGATCTCGGAACGGATCGGGGCGCCGACGATCGGCATCGGAGCGTCGGTTACCTGCGATGGACAGATTCTGGTGATCGACGACGTCATCGGCCTGTTCACCGCGTTCCGGCCGAAGTTCGTCAAACGTTACGCGGAGATCGCGAACCCGATCGCCGCCGCCGCGCGCGATTACGCGGCGGAGGTGCGGGCCCGGCAATTCCCCGGGCCGGCGCACGTGTTTGGCGGGTAGGGTTATCAGTGCATCCGGTAAACCGCGTCGGTATGACGGTACCGCCCGGGGGTGATCAGTTTCGCCGGTGCGACGCGGACCGAGTGCACAGGGCCCTCCAACTCACGCTTCCAGAAATCGAGGAATTTGTGCAGCACCGGGTAACGCGGTGCGATGTCGAGGTCCTGCCAGATATAGCTTTGCAATACGTTCGGGTGATCCGGCAAACGATAGAGAATCTCCGCAGTCGTCAGGCGGTAGTCCTTCATTTGTAGAGCAAGACTCATGGCACCAGGCTTTCCGTTACGATTATCCGTTGTCTGAGGCCCCGGCCGAAATTGGCTGGGGTAACGGGAGCATCGCTTGGCGCTTCGGCGTCGTGCAACATAAAAATGCAATAAATCAGTAGATTAGCACTCAATATAAGCGAGTGCTGCCGATTTCGGTTTTACAATGGAATCGCGACCAGCGTATCGAAGCGGCCGCTGTCGCAGACCACGATGCGTTCGTGGAAACGCAGCACGCCATCGGTGCCGGTTACGGTGCGGTCGAGGTAGACGCCGGCGGCGAACAATTCCATTTTGCCGTCGCGCATGGTGCGCACGACGACGAAAGACGTCTCGGACGTGCCGGGCTCCTTGCCCAGCACGGGCATGCCGACGATGTGGCGGTAGCGCTGGCGTTCGTAGATATTCGCGACACGCAAGGATTGTACGCGATCGCGCAGCATGGCCTGGGTGTCGGCGTAGATGATGCCGGCGGCGTAGCCTTTGGCGTGGTTGTCGGCCGATGTCACCTTGTAGAGGCATTTTTCGGTGAAGAAGTTCGGCCAATCCTCCAACCGATCGGCATCGATCGCGGCGGCGTAGGCCGCGTTGAGGCTGGAGAGGCGGAACAGCGTGTCGGCGTCGTTCATAATCCCATAACCCCTCGATAGGCTTTCCAGAAGCCACGAACCGATGCCTCGGTTGCTCGGGTATCGGCGGTGTCGGCGGTCGTGCCGCCCATTTCGACGACCGACAGAACATTTTCGGCGGTGCCGACGCCGCGTTGGACGAAGCCGCCGACGGCACCATCCTCCATCGATACGAATCCGGCGGGGCCGACGAGGTTGGCCTGTTTCAGGCGCATCGCGCGCAGTTCGGGTGGGTCGTCGGCATAGCCGAGGTAGGTCCAGTGCAGGTCCATCGTATCGATGCCGGTCGGGACGACCTGGCGCACAGCGATGGCGTTGTGGATCTGTTGCAGCACGAAGCCGGGGAAGACCGAGAGGATTTGCAACTGGATGCCGTCGTGGAATTCGTCCTGGGAGTCGAGCAGCGAAGGGTCGTCGAGGCGGAAACCATCATTATCCGAGCGGATGCCGGCGTAGGAGGTATCGGCAGTGGGTGGGGCACCCATCGTTGCCGAGGCGTGCGCCACGCCATTTTCGCCGACCATCACGCCGCCGCCCGCACTCAGACGGGTGATGCGGAAGGTCGTGAAGAACAGATGCAGCAGGCTCGCATGGTATGTGTCGCGCACATTTTCCATGTAGAGCTTCCAGTTGTTGGGCAACGCCTGGGTAAATCGGCCGATTATTTCCACCTTTTTGTGCATCACGCGGCGCAGGCGGGCGGTGATTTCGGGGCCGATGTATGTTTCGATATCCGGGGCGTCCGGATCCAGCGTGCCGAACACCAGTCCGTGCAGGACGGTGACACGGATGGCTCGGGGACGATGGTCTTCGAGGCGGAAGCTGTCGTCCATGCCGCCTTTGCCGTTGACGCCGTGCCGGAATGCCACCGATTTGAGGTTGCCTCGGAGGTCGTAGCGCCAGGCGTGATAGACGCAGTGGAAGTCTTTGACGTTGCCGCCGTCTTCGAGGCAGATCAACGCGCCGCGATGGACGCAGCGGTTTTCGAAGGCGACGACTTCGCCGTCCTCGGCGCGGGCCACCACCACGGGCATGGCGCCCATGACGGTGGTGCGGTAGTCGCCGGCATTGGGGACGTCGATGTCAAGGCATAGATAGTTCCAGGTCGGGCCTTCGAAGACCTTGGATTGTTCGGCACGCGCGACATCGGGGTCCTGGTAGACCCAATAGGGAACCCGGGTCAGGCCAGCGGGCCAAGTGGCTTGCGGCAGGTCCATCTCACCTTCCCCGGAATGGCGTCATGCGAGTTTGGTTGAGCAGCGGGCGAGCAGTTTCCATACGCCGGCGGCCTTTTTCCAGACCATGAGGACATGGAGATTGGCCTTGCTGTGGGAGCCGTCGGAGACTTTTTCGCTCTCGCTGGTCCAGTGGAAGCGCACCAGGGCAACATCGCCGACGACCTTGACCCAGATGTCGTCGTAATTGATCGATATGACCTTCGACGCGGGACTGGTCGCGTTTTTGACGAAGGTCGCCTGATCCTCGACATGCGCGTCGGAGTGGCTGTAGCTCAGTTCGGCCATGGTCATCGCGGTCAGGACTTTCGCGTCCTTGGCGCGCTGGGCGTCGCGGAACGCCTCGACGCGCTTTTGCACCGCCGCTTCCTCGGCGGAGGCGGCGTGGGAGTCGGACGGCAAGGCCGCCAGCAGGCCGGCGGCGAGCACCGGAAGCGCGAGATTGCGACGGTCGATTTTCATTGTTCGTTTCCTCCTTTTTTGTTGTGGGATCAGTCTTTGTAGTCGGGTTCCTTGCGGTCGAGTATCCGCTTCAGGGCATCGAAGTGCCAGTCGCAGTTGGGGCGGCCGCCGTAGAGGAAGCGGTTGGCCTTGTATTCGGACAATGTGTGATCGACGACGTCCTGGGGCAGGTGCTTCAGCGGCCGGCCGGTCCACATGGCGTAGAGTTGCACCTGCGCGACGCGTTCGGCGTAGTAGAGGCGGTCGTAGGCCTCGGCCACCGACTTGCCGACCGTTGCGATGCCGTGGTTGGCCATCATCAGCACGGTTTTATCGCCGAGCACGGTGGCGAGGCGCGCGCCTTCGGCGGGATCGAAGGCGGGGCCGGTGTAGATTTCGTCATAGGCGGTGTGCATCAGCGTGCCCAGCTCGGTTTGACCGATCGCGAGGATGGACTGGTCCTGCAGGCGGGAGAGCGCGCTGGCATAGGGCATGTGGGTGTGGAAGACCGCCGCGGCGTGCGGGGCGTCGCGATGGATGGGGGCATGGATGCAGTAGGCCGAGCGTTCGACTTCGCCGGTGCCGGCGTGCTGGGTGCCGTCGTAGCCGATTTCCATCAGGCAACTGGCGGTCACTTCCGACCAGTGCAGGCCGAAGGGTATCTGGTAGTAGCGGTCGGTCGTGCCGGGGACGCGAAGCGTAAAGTGGTTGAAGATGCCTTCGTTCAGCCCATGCATCACGGCCAGGCGATGGGCGGCGGCGAGATCGATACGGGCCTGACGGCGCTGGGCCTCGATATCGAGATCCTGGGGTTGCAGCGATTCCAGCGGCATTGGGTGCTCCTGATATGGGGGACGGCCGGGGATCATTGGCTTTGGTGCGATCAGCGTCAATGGCCACTCAGGGGCGGCGAGTCAGGGGCGCGCGGGCGCGGCCCCGTCCTCACGGACAGGGTTGGATCAGGCCGGGACCGCGATGGGGTCGTCGGGCGGTTCCTCGCCGATGAGGTAGCCCAATACCTGGCGCATTCGTTCCTTTCGCATGTCGCGCCAGTTCCACGTCCAGGTGTCCGGGCGCATGTCGCGTTCCTTTTGGAAGGCGATTTCCCGTTTTCGGCGGATGGCGAAGAGTTTGGTCAGGCTACCGCCGTAGAATTCGAGCACCTGGAGCAGGGCGTTGCCCATTTCGCCGGTGCAGAAGGCGGGCACGACACCGAGATCGAGGCATATCCGTGCGATGGTGCGACCGACCGATGTGCGCCGGACTTCGGCTTCCAGCTCCTCCATCGTGGGGATGCGAATGGACTCCGGATTGTAGGGGAGGCTGCGTTTGCGGGGGATTTTCGGTTCCGCGGGGACCTTGTCGGGTTGCGGAGTGGCGGCGGGGACTTGCCGGGCGCGCGGTTCGAGGAAGGGGATTTCCCGGCCCTTTTCGGCGCGCTTTCGCAGATAGGTCTCCAGCGCCAGCAGGCGTAGGATGCCGCGCTGGATGCGGGCGAGCACGTTGGGCAGGTTGTGGGTGCCGAAGGTGACGCCGATGGAGGCGAACTGGGGTGTTTCGCCTTTGACGTTGACGGTCTCGACGAGGCGCCGGCCGTGGCCGAGCAGGATGCGGACGAGTTGGAGGAGGGCGGCGATGCCTTGCGGCATGGCTGTACCGACCCGATCCTTGGGAGGATCGGTTGGGGCGTTCTGGGAGAGGGTTGCCTCCCCTGGATGGGCCTCGGTTGCGCTCATGACATTTTTCATAACTGATTAGTTAGAATATGTCAAGGAGAAGCGGTGTTTTGAGACGGACCCGTCAAACGTCGTTCGGATCGGCTTGCCATGGACAGGTGTTTCCGTCCGCTCCATGTTGATGGACAGCGCAAACGGGAGAGATCGACCATGTCAGAGCCATTGCCGACCGCTGAGTTGAAGAGCCTCGGGTTCGCGGCGAAACCGCTGGCGGGGTTGGACGCGATGATTCGCGGCCACATCGAGGACGGGCGGTATCCCGGGGCGCAGATCGCGCTTGCCCGGCATGGCAAGCTGGCACTGTTTCGCACGTATGGGGAGGCTCGGACTGGGCGTGCGGCGTCGGACGACACTTTGTGGCTGTTGTTTTCGCAGACCAAGGTGCTGTGCATGGCCGGGCTTTGGGCGCTGGTCGAGGAGGGCAAGATGTCCTTCATGGACAAGGTCGCCGACCACCTGCCGGAATTCGGCGCCCGCGGTAAGGCCGATATCACGATCCATCAGGTGGCGACGCATCAGGGCGGATTCCCGTCCAGCCATATCGAGCGCGATGCGTGGCTCGATCACGCCAGGATGCGGGCGCAGGTTTGCGATTTCTCGCTGGAATGGACGCCGGGCTCGCGCATGGCGTACCACGGACGCAGCGCCCATCCGGTGCTGGCGATGGCGATGGAAGCCGCCACGGGCGAGGATTATCGGGACATCATCCATTCGCGGGTGATCGATCCGCTTGGCCTGGGCAACGAGGTGCGTGTCGGGGTGCCGGCGGCGCTGCACGATCGTTGCGCCGACATGTATTACAGCAAGGGCAGCGAGATGCCTTACGACAACAGCGCCGAGCTGCGTCTGGCGGGTTTGCCGCATGGCGGCGGTTTCGCGACGGCGCGGGGTATGGCGACATTCTACCAGATGCTGCTGGGCAAGGGGCGGCTGGGCGACGCGCGGATTTTCTCGCCGCGTCTGGTGGAATATGTGACTCGGAACCACACCGGGGAGCTGGGGGACGGCACGATGGGGGGGATTCCGATGCACCGCGGCCTCGGGCCGCATGTGCGGGGAATGTCCGATCGCATTCGCGGTCTGGGGACCAACGCGCATCCGGACACGTTCGGCCATGGCGGTGCGGGGACGTCGAATTCCTGGGCCGATCCGGCGAGCGGGGTATCGTTCACGTATCTGACCAACAATGTGGTGCCGGATCCGTTCCACAGCGCGCGGTTGGATCGGGTGGCCAATCTGGTGCACGCTTCGATCGACTGACAAGCGAGGCGGGCCGGCTGGGTCATCGATGTCGTTTTCTCTCGGTTCGGTGGATGTCTGCGTTTGCCAGTTTGTCGCGTTTGCAATCTCGAACTTCGCACGACCGCCACTTTCTGGAGCGGCGGCCGGCAATATTGGTCGCTGCCGCGCCAGTACCGAGCGGATTACGAGCGGTCGTGCCGGTATCCCGAGGCGGGCTTCATGCCCGGTGTCGTGGGCTGCGGGGTGCCGAACGACGAGGCGAGACCGGATCGCTCGCCCACGGAAGCCATCGGCGGGCCGCCGCTATTTTCGTTTGTCGCGTCGTTGTTTTGCTACCTTGGGGACGATGCCGGGTACGCAATCGGTTCGAATGCAGACAAGCCGGGTGTTCGGTCTTTGCTGCGTTCCATCGGATCGCGTGTCCGGGGCTCGCTTGGTTCGCGCGCCCTGACCGATGCCCTGAACGCGGGCACCGTGCCGGCGGGGGTAGACGTTCTAAGCAACGCGGGCCGCGTATTCGTATGGCATTCGCGCACTGAAAACGACATCGCCGAGATGCGCGAACTGGCGGGGAGCCTTTTACGATACGGCCCCAATCTGCTGCTGTGGATCGCGGACGAGGACGCGGAACACCCGGCTGGGATGGTCGAGTACATCAGATATGGTCTTCTCCGGGGCTTTGTGACGGCGGCGACGGCGGAGCTTTCGGCGGAAGGCCGCGATCTGGATTCGTGGCAGGCGATGTGGCAGGCCGCTTGCGTCGCCGCGGATGTGCTGCGGGAGCGCGGCGAATGGTCGTATCGCGCGTACGAGGAAGCGCACACGCGGTGCTCGGGGTCGATCGGCTTGCAGGCGGCAGCGGCGACGATCCATGTGGCTGAGGCGGCGGGGCCGTTCCCCGATGCGGGACCGGTTCGGCTTGGCGCGGTTCGATTTCCGGGTGACCTGCAGAGCGGCGACCCGGCCCACAACCCCGGCAGCCGGACCATCCGGACCGCGGTCCTGGAACGGGCGATCCTGCACGCCGCGGCTGCCATTGCGATCGTGGGCGATCGCAGGATCAAAGAGACGCAGTACGGCCAAACCGACGCGGAATTCGATGGGCTGGAGGTTGACGGGTATGGGCTGCGCTTCTGCCATACCGATAAGACAGCGATAATCGGCTACAATACTTCCTGGGACAATTATTACCACTGGTTCGCGCAATGCCTACCGGCCATTGCCCATTCGGCGTCGATCGCGGGCAAAGATCGTTGTGTTCTCGTGGTTCGTGCCCTGCAGCCCTGGCAAGAGGAAAGCCTGCGGCTGCTCGGACTGGCCGA
Source organism: uncultured Acetobacteraceae bacterium (assembly GCA_903877125.1). Lineage (GTDB taxonomy): Bacteria > Pseudomonadota > Alphaproteobacteria > Acetobacterales > Acetobacteraceae > Rhodopila. Next base: position 20,076 of record CAIRCM010000053.1, read on the forward strand.
TATGCCGCGGATCTCGGTCAATCTCTGGAAGCCGTATTTTTTCAACCGGATGATCTACTGCGAATATCTGGGCGGTCGTAGCCAGGGCTATATCTCCCCTTTTATCAACGGGATGATGGCCCGAATGGCAGAAGGCATCGCGGTTTCCGACGATGCGCCGAAGCGGTTGTATGTTTCCCGGTCCGACGCTTCGCGGCGTCGATTGGCCAATGAACGGCAAATCGAGGCCGCTCTCCGCTCCCGGGGATTTACGATTATCGTGCCCAGCGCGCTGTCGCTTGTGGAACAGATACGACTGTTCAAGGGCGCCGATGCCGTCGTTGGCCCGCATGGGGCCGGCATGACCAATATCGGCTTCTGTCGCCCTGGTATCAAGGTGTTGGAATTGACGCCGGGCTATATGAGGCTTTTCATGGTCCGGATCGCTCAGGGTGCGGGGCTGGATTATCGCGTTGCATGTTTCGAGGCCAACAACATAGAGCAGCAAGACTGGTCGGTCGACGTTGGACAGTTACTGGAGATGGTGTCGGAGATGATCGTTCCGGCGGGCTGAACGGCCAGGAAGCGCTTGCCCAGGCCCGAGGTCGTCGCTAGGGGACGGACATGACACAGGAAATCCAAACCGACGTGGCGATCGTCGGCGCTGGCCCCGTCGGGCTGTTCGCGGTGTTCGAGCTGGGCATGCTCAAGCTGTCCTGCGTGTTGATCGACGCGCTGGCCGATGTCGGCGGGCAGTGCGCGGCGCTGTACCCGGAGAAGCCGATCTACGACATTCCCGCCCATCCGGCGATCGAAGCCGGCGAACTGGTTGCCCGGCTGGAGGCACAGATCGAACCGTTCGCGGCGCCTCGGTTGCTCGGGCGGCGGGTGGAGACGCTGAGCGGTTCGGTGGGGGCGTTCGTGCTGACGACCGATCAGGGGGATGTCGTGCGGGCGAAGGCGGTGATCGTGGCTGCGGGCGCTGGCGCGTTCGGACCCAATCGGCCGCCTTTGGACGGGCTGGCCGCATATGAGGCGAGCGGGGCGGTGCAGTATTACGTCAAGCAGCGGGAGGCATTTCGCGGGAAGCGGGTGGTGATCGCGGGTGGCGGGGACTCAGCGGTGGACTGGGCGTTGGCGCTGAAGGACATCGCCGCGGTTTCCGTGGTGCACCGACGGGCCAAATTCCGCGCCGCGCCGGAGAGCGCGGCGCGGTTGGATGAGGCGGCGGCGAAGGGTGAGATCGAAATGGTCATTCCCTACCAGTTGCATGGGCTGCAAGGGTCGGGTGGCGCGTTGACGGGCGTGGCGGTGGCGACGCTACAGGGGGAGACGAAGCTGCTGCCGGCCGATGTGCTGCTGCCATTCTTCGGGCTGTCGATGGATTTGGGACCGATCGCGGGGTGGGGGCTGGCGCAGACGGCGCATCACGTGACGGTCGATCCGGCGACGTGCCAGACCAGCACGCCTGGGGTTTTCGCGATCGGGGATGTGGCCTCGTATCCGGGGAAGCTGAAGCTGATTTTACAGGGGTTCAGCGAGGCGGCGATGGCGGCGCATGCGGCATTCGCGGTGGTGCGCCCGGATCAGGCGCTGCATTTCGAGTATTCCACGAGTAAGGGCGTGCCGGGTTAGGCAACGCCCAAAATTAAACGAGCCGGGCCATGACGATGTAACGAGACCGCCGCGACTTGGAGCGGTAATTTTTGCGTGTTGCCTTAGGTCGCGTAGTCCGGCTCCTCCCGGTCCAGCACGCGGCGCCAGGCATCGAGG
>CAIRCM010000054.1 GCA_903877125.1 uncultured Acetobacteraceae bacterium
CGTAAGCACACCACTCGAAAGGTTGTCAACAGAAGGTAATGTCCGGTTTGACCTGGTTTGACTGCATACGCAAAACGATGGCCGTCCGGATTCTTCGCGAACGCATGGATTTCGAACGCCATCTGTGATGCCGAGGGCGACGGACCTACCCCCGCACCTGCCGGATCAACGCCGCCCAGCGATCAAGCACCGGCAGGATCTTGTCCTCGCTATCCGCCGGCAAGCTGACCACCGTCCGCACCGCGCCGAGTTCCCGGAACCGGTTGAGCTGCTTCAGGTCCTCGGTCGCGCCGCCCATCGTGACCGGCAACGGTTCGCGGCCGGCCTCGGCGGCCATCTGGCGGAAGCGGGGCATATATTCTTCGGGGTTGCCGCTGCTGGCGTTGGGGAACCAGCCGTCCCCGTAGCGGATCGCGCGGCGGGCGGCATAGGGGAAGGCACCGCCCAGGATAATCGGCGGGTGAGGTTTCTGCACCGGCTTCGGCCAGGTCATCATCGGCGGAACCTTCACGATCTCCCCGTCGTACGATGCGGTCGATTTGGTCCAGATTTCCTTCATCGCCTCCATCTGCTCGCGCATCTTCTGCATGCGTGTCTTGAAGACGGTGCCGTGCGATTCGATCTCCTCGACGTTCCAGCCACCGCCGATGCCGAACAGGAAACGCCCGCCGCTGACCTGATCCAGCGAGGCCACCGATTTGGCGGTCTGGATCGTGTCGCGCTGAATCACCAGGCAGATGCCGGTCGCCACTTTCAGCGTTTTGGTCGCACCCGCCGCGACCGCGAGTGTCACGAACGGGTCCATCACATCGTAATAGCGCTTCGCCAACTCCCCACCGCCCGGCGGCGGTGTGATCCGGGGCACCGGAATATGCGAGTGCTCGGCGGCCCAAAGGCTGTCGAACCCGCGTTCCTCCAGCGCGACCGCCAGCTTGGCTGGCGAGATGGAATAGTCGGTGAAGAAGATCGAGGCGCCAAATTCCATGATCGCGGTCCTTCGCTTATGTGGTTGGGATGGTGGGCGTTCCCCTAGGGATTGGCAAACCGGATCAGCCGGCGTCCACCGCCCGCATCAACCCAGCCCATTTGTCCAGCAGCGGCAGTTGCGCCTCCGCCCCAACGGAATCGAGCGAAATGACCAGCCGGTCCACCCCGATGTCGCGATAGTGCTTCAGCTTGTCCAAATCCGGTGGGACGCCGAACATCGTGACCGGCAAATGGCCGCGGCCGGCCTCGGTGCACATTTTGCGGAATTCCGGCAGAAACGCGCTGACGTCGCCGTATTGCGGGCGGGACCCGTGCGGGACCCAGCCGTCGCCATAGGCGATCGCGCGCCGGGCACCGTAGGGGAAGGCGCCACCGACGATCACGGGCGGATGCGGTTTGCGGGCCGGCTTGGGGTAGGCGAGCATCGGTGCGAAATTCACCAGTTCGCCGTGATATTCGGCCTTGTCCTGGGTCCAGATGGCCTTCATCGCCTCGACCCGCTCGCGCACCAGTTTCCAGCGGCCTTTGAAATCGGTGGTGCCGTGGTCAGCCATTTCCTCGGCGTTCCAACCGCCGCCGATGCCGAACAGGAAACGCCCGCCGGACACGCTGTCGATCGAGGCGACCAGCTTCGCGGTCTGGATGGGGTCGCGTTGCACCACCAGGCAGACGCCGGTCCCCAGCAGCAGCGTCTTCGTCACCGCCGCCGCGACCGAGAGGGACACGAACGGGTCCATGCAGTCGGCGTATTTCTTCGGCAATTCCCCACCGGCCGGGAACGGTGATTCGCGGGACAGGGGGATATGCGAATGCTCCGGCGCCCAGACCGATTCGAAGCCCCGGTCTTCGACGGCCCGAGCGAAATCGGCCGCGCCCATGGCGTAGTCGGTGAAGAACATGGCGACGCCAAATTTCATGGTACGATCCTAACCAGCCAGCCGTTGCGCCATTTGCGCCTGATAGTCTTCCATCATCATGAAGCCGGGGGTGGCGCGGCAATGCGCCTCGGTTTCGCGCATGATGTCTTCGTCGGATTTCGACAGGTCGAAGGGCATGCCGTGCGGCTGCGGCACATGCCAGGGCGTGTCGAGATAGGCTTCGACGGTATTGCCCTCGGGATCCTTGAAGTAGCAGGACCAAGCGTTGCCGTGGGTGACGACCCGCATGCCGGTGGCGCCTTCGGCGAGCGCTCGGTCGTGGACGGTGCGCAGATCGGACAGGGAATCGACCATGAAGGAAATCTGGTTGATGGGATTGAAGCCCTCGGTGTCTGGACGGCCGTTCACGATGACGAATTGATGATGATTGCCTGGGCTGGCGCTCATGAACGTCAGCTCCATCCCGTTGCGGCCGGGGCCGCTGTCGGTCACCACGAGACCGAGGACATGCTGATAGAACGCGACCAGCTTGGGCTTGTCATGGGCGTGAATGCCGACATGCGCCAAACGAGCATGGATCGTCATGGTCGTATCTCCCTTTTTCCGCCGCGCATTGAAGACTTGGGCACCGTTTCTGGCAAGAGGGTAGGGTTTGCGTTGGCGATGGCGGACATGGCATGGTCGTCGTGCGACGGACGGCATAACGCGCCGTCGTTTGCTATAAAATGGGAAGGGTCATTGATGAGGAAGGCGATACTGCTTGGGGCGGCTGCCCTGCTTGCGACCGTCAGCATGGCGCGTGCGGACGGGCCCAACCCGGTTGAAATCCGCCAGACGGGCTTCGACCTGCTGAGCGCGAATTTCGCCGGCATTCGCGCGGTTGCCGCGGCGAAGGGCGACGTGAAGACGATGGAAGCCTCCGCCAAGGCGATCGTGCGCTTCGCCGCGTTGCTCCCGGCGCTTTTTCCGGCGGGCAGCGACAAGGGTGAAACCAAGGCCAAGCCGGAAATTTGGTCCGACAACGCCGGTTTCATGAAGGCTGCCGCCGCGATGGGCGCTGCCGCCGAGAAACTGGCGGCACTCGCGAAAGCGGGTGATGCCGATGGCTTCGCGGCGCAGGTCAAGGAAGTCGGTGCGGCATGCGGCGCATGCCATAAAGAATACCGCCAGAAGTAATTTCTAGAGGTAGCGTATAAGCGCGGCGACCGCCACGGCCGCCGCGCTCACCACGATCACCGCTCGGACGGGACTGACCAGACGCGGTGCTTCGATCGGGGGTTCGATCGATTTCCACCCGGTGATCATCGGACGCACCAGGTTGTGGCCTTTGAGAACGAAATACAGCAGCAATGCCCCCACGTGCAGGACCACCGCGATCTGAATGGCGGTGAAAACGAAGCCGTGCAGATCGGTCAGAAATGCACTGGCACCGCTGCCGACGAGATGACGAAGCGGACCCTCGACCGCGGCATCGTCATCGCTGCTGAACAGGCCGGTGCCGACCTGAAGCAGCAACAGGCCCAGCAGGCCCAGCACCATCCAGCCACCGGCGGCGTTGTGACCCAGTTCGGTATCCGGTTCGCGGCGGCGGATGTGGCGCAGGTGCGCAATCGCGGCGAACGGGCTTTTCAGGAACCGGCCGAAGCGGGAGGTGTCGCTTCCGACAAACCCCCAGACGATGCGGAACAACAGCAATACCAGGATCGCTTCGCCCGAGAGATAGTGCAGTTGCATCCAGAACATCTGCACGGTCAGCCAACTGAAGCAAACCAGCAGCACCAGCGTCCAATGAAACAGCCGGGTCGGGATGTCCCAGATGCGAACCTTGGTTGCCTCGGACATATATTACCTTTTTGTCATGATCTGGCCGTGCATGTCCGCACGCGGGAAACGGAAGTCGTAGTGGCAGAATTCGCAGGTCATGACGATGGTGCCGTCGACCGCCATGTGATCGAGGTCGTCATCGGAAAACCCTTGTAAGATGCCGGACAGGCGCGCGCGGGAGCAGCGGCAGCCGTAGGAAAGGGCTCGCGCGCGGTCGACGGCCACGCCCTCGGTATGGAAGAGGCGGTAGAGGAGGCGTTCGGGCGTCAGCGAGTCGTCGAGCAGTTCGGCCTCGGTCAGGGTCGAGGCGAGGGCGGTCGCGGTGCGCCAGCTTTCCTCCTGCGCGTCTTCGTTCAGTTCGGGGGCGATGCCGCCGGCGCCTGCGACCTTTTCCAGGATCAGTGCGGCGGCACGCCAGCCCGAATCGGTTTTGGCGCAGGCCAGGTGGATCTGGCACCGCAACTGCTCCGAGGTTTCGAAATAGTGCAGCGACATGGCAGCGAGCGTGTCGCCCTCGATCGCGACGATGCCCTGGTGGCGGTTGTCACCGCCCTGGTCGACGGTGAAGGCGAGGTAGCCCGATCCCAGCAGCGCGTCCGCCGCCGGGTCGGGGGCCTTGGCGAGCAGCGCGTCCAGCATTTCGGAGTCGAAGCGGGCGTAGCCGCGCAGTTCGCCGGTATCGGTGCAGTCGGCCAGCAACATGTCGACCGGGCCGTCCCCCTTCGCCTGTAGGCTGAACGTGCCGCGGAACTTCAGCGCCGTGGACAGCCCGGCGGCGAGGGCCAGCGCCTGACCGGCGAGGCGGGCGACCACGGGATGGTAGGGGTGACGCGTCAGAAGCGCGTCGGCCAGTCCGCCGAGGCGCACGAGGCGCCCGCGGACCGGCCGATTGGGCAGATAGAACGGCAGAACGCCGCGCGCGATGACGAGATCGGGCACCGGCGGGCGCCCGACATCGAGGAATACAGGGGAGTCGACCATACCGACAGATTAACGCCTCGGGGCGGCCTCGGCTACCGTCCTTTCGGGCGCGCGTGTAGGATGGGTCGGACTCGTCCAAGGAAAACCATGATCTCTCGAGCCTGGATCGTCCTCGCCGCGCTGGCGTTGGCGCGCATTGCGTTTGGCTACCAGTTCCAGTCGGTGGCCAGCATGGGGCCAGGGCTGATCCCGCTGTTTCACCTGAGCTACGCCGCGTTCGGGCAACTGATCGGCGCCTTCATGCTCGCCGGTGTATTCGCGGCCTTGCCGCTGGGTGTCCTCGGGCGGTGGTACGGGGACCGGTGGGTGGTGGCCGGGGGCCTGGCGCTGATGATGGTCGGGGCTGCGATCAGTGCACTGGCGGTTGGGCCGAGCGGGATTGCGACCGGGCCTACTGTTGCCGGGGTAGGGGCGGTGGCGATGATCGTGCTGCAGGGGAAGATCATCGCCGATACGTTCTCCGGCCGGGCGTTCATGCTGGCGATCGCGGTTTCCGTCTGCTCCTATCCGATCGGGGTGGGACTGGCACAGATCGTGTTGCCGCCCATCTTTGGCACGCTGGGTTGGCAGGCCGGGTTTCTGTCGGGCGGCGCGATCACGCTGGTGGCGTTGGTGCTGTTTCTCGCCAGCTACCGGCCGGTCGTGCACGCCACCGTGCGCCGCTTCGCGTGGCCGAGCGGACGGGAATGCCTGCTGCTGGTCGTCGCGGGGATGATCTGGACGGCCTATACCGGGAGCTACGCGGGTTATACCTCATACATTCCGACGACTTTGACCCTGCGCGGCGACAGCCTGGCCCTGATTGGCCTGGTGATGGCGATGGGGACTTGGGGGAATGTGCCGGCGACGATGTTCGGCGGCGATCTGGCGGCGCGGTTCGGGGCGCTGCGCATTTTGATCTTTGGGTCCGTGGCGCTGAGCCTTGGGGTGATTGGTACCGCGCTGGCGGGGCTTCCGTTGGCGTGGTCGGTGCTGGTTGGCGTGATCGGGGCGATTCACCCCGGGGTGATCATGGCGGTGGGGACGCTGTCGGCGAAACCCGAGAACCGGGCTGTGGGGATGGGGATTTTCTACTCGGTCTATTACTTCGGCGGGACGTTGAGCCCGTTGGCCTGCGGCTGGGCCGCGGATTGGTACGGCGGGCCGGCTGGGGGGTTGCTGATGGCGGCGTTGCTGTCGGCGGCGGTGATTCCGCTGTTTCTGTTGCACCGGAAGTTGGCGGATCACGGGACTATGCTGGTTCGGCCATAGGATGTGGCGGATTCGGCGGAAATCCAGCAAAGCCGACGCGGTCGGCGTGGGTTCGTGACATCGCAGCGTGAATGTCGGACAAAACGCCAAATCAGCAGGAGCATCCCGCCGTGGCACAACCCCCCGTCATCCGCCTTCACCCCGACGACAGCGTGGTCATCGCGCGCGCCACCCTGCTCCCGGGGGCGCCGGTCGGCGACAACGTGCGTGCCACCGCGCGCATTCCAGCCGGCCACAAGGTGGCGGTCCGAGCCATCGCCAAGGGGGAAGCCATCACCCGCTACGGCCAGATCATCGGTTTCGCGTCCGAGGCAATCGCGCCCGGCTCGCATGTCCATGTCCATAACTGCGAGATGGGCGATTTCGCCAAAGACTACGCCTATGGCGAGAACGCCCAGCCCACGGCGTATTTCGAACCCGCCGCCACGTTCCAGGGCATCGTCCGGCCCGATGGCCGCGTCGCCACCCGCAACTACATCGGCATCCTCACCAGCGTGAACTGCTCGGCGCATGTCGCCCAGGTCGTGGCGGATATGTTTCGTCGCAACCCGCTGACGGGTCATGACCCGCTGGCCGATTTCCCGAACGTCGATGGCGTCGTCGCGCTTACTCACAAGACCGGCTGCGGCATGACGCAGGACGAACCGCTGCGTCTGCTGCGGCGCACCCTCGGCGGCTATGCGCGGCACGCCAATTTCAGCCACGTGATTGTTCTGGGCCTGGGCTGCGAGGTGAATCAGATCGGCGGTCTGATGGAGGAACAGCGCCTCGCCGGCCGGCTGCGCGGGTTGGACATTCAGACCGTCGGCGGCAGCCGCAAGACCGTCGCTGCCGGCATCGACTTCGTGAAGGAGGTTCTGGCCGAGGCCAACAACGTCAAGCGCGAAACCGTGCCCGCCAGCCATTTGACCGTGGCGCTGCAATGCGGCGGGTCCGACGGCTATTCGGGCATCACCGCCAACCCGGCCTTGGGGGCGGCATCCGATCTGCTGGTCCGCCACGGCGGCAGCGTGATCCTGTCCGAAACGCCCGAGACCTATGGCGCCGAGCACTTGTTCACCCGTCGCGCCGTGTCGAAGGAAGTGGGCGAAAAACTGGTCGGCCTGATGCGCTGGTGGGAAGACTACACGCGGCGGGAGGGGGCCGAGATGAACGCCAACCCCTCCCCCGGCAACAAGGCCGGCGGCTTGACCACGATCCTGGAGAAATCCCTGGGCGCGATGGCCAAGGCGGGCTCGACCAATCTGGTCGACGTCGTTCAGTACGCCGAAGAAGTGAAAGCGCGCGGCTTCGTGTTCATGGACACACCCGGCTACGACCCCGTCTCCGCCACCGGGCAGGTCGCGGGCGGTGCCAATCTGGTGTGTTTCACCACCGGACGCGGCAGCGTGTTCGGCTGCAAGCCGGCGCCGTCGATCAAGCTCGCGACCAACACGCCGATGTTCAAGCATATCGAGGACGATATGGATGTGAACTGCGGGACCGTCGTCGATGGCGACGAGACCGTGCAGGAATGCGGTGCGCGGATTTTCGACCTGATCCTGCGCGTGGCTTCGGGCGAGCAGACCAAAAGCGAGGCGTTCGATTTCGGCGGTGCCGAGTTCGCGCCTTGGGTCCAGGGGGCGACGATGTAAGTCTGCTTGGGCGTCTTGTCCCAGGTCCAATTCGAATGAGGAGGAAGCCATGAAACTCGGCTTGTCGATCGGTTATTCCAAAGCCCATCTCGATATCCCGGTCGCCCTCGTGCAACGGGCGGAGGCGCTGGGTTACGACTCCGTCTGGACGGCCGAGGCCTATGGGTCCGACGCGGTCACGCCGCTCGCGTTTCTGGCCGGGCAGACCAAGCGCATCAAGCTCTGCACCGGCATCATGCAGATCGCCGCGCGCACCCCGGCCAACGCGGCGATGTGTGCCGGCACGGTGGATGCGATGGCTGGCGGCGGGCGGTTCATTGCCGGTCTGGGCGTATCGGGGCCGCAGATCGTGGAGGGTTGGTATGGCGAGCCCTGGGGGCGGCCGTATTACCGCCTGAAAGACTACGTCGCGATCATGCGGAAGATATTCAAGCGCGAAGAACCGCTGACCCACGAAGGCAGGGAAATCAGCCTGCCCTATCATGGGCCGGGGGAGGCCGGCGTGGGCAAGCCGCTAAAGTCGATCCTGCACATGAATCCCTCGATCCCGATCTATCTGGCGACCGGCAATGAAGCGACGGTGAAGCTGACCGCGGAAATCGCCGACGGTTGGTGCCCGATGGGCTTCGTCCCCGGTGCGATGGAGGAATACCGCCCTTGGCTGGAGGAGGGTTTCCGTCGCGCCGGCAATGGCAAGACCATGGCCGATTTCGACATTCAGGCCTCCGTGCATGTCGAGGTTTCCGACGACGTGAAAGCCGCATTGGCCCGCCTGAAACCCGAAGTCGCGCTTTATGTCGGCGGCATGGGGCACAAGGACAAGAATTTCCATAAGGATCAGATGATCCGCCGCGGTTTTGGGGAAGCCGCCGATCGCATACAGGAACTCTATCTCGCGCATCGCAAGGAAGAAGCCATTGCCGCGGTGCCCGACGAATGGGTCGATCTGAAATCGCTGGTGGGTCCGCCGGCCCGCATCAAGCAACGTTTCCAGGCCTGGGAGGGCACCGGCGCCACCGGCATGACGGTCCGGTCCCGCGATCCCGCCGCTATCGACGTGATGGCCGAGGCCGCACGTCTGAACCGCTAAAACAACAGGAGGAAATCATGCGCTTCCAGGACAGGATCGCTCGCATTACAGCGTCGGCGAATGGTATCGGACGGGCAACGGCGGGCATTATGGCGAGGGAAGGTGCGACGGTTGTTTGTGTCGACAACAACCAGGATCGTTTGGATGCCGCGGTCGCCGCGATGGCAAAGGATGGCGGCAACGTGCATCCCAGACTATGCGATGCGATGGATCAGAGCCAGGTCGATGCGACGGTCGCCGAGGTCGCGAAAACCTTTGGCCGCATCGATATCCTGGTCAACGCCGTGGGTGGCAGCACGATCATCGCTCGACCCAGCGCGAACGTGGAGGAACACAGCCTCGACGACTGGCAGCGGGTGATCAATTTCAATCTGAACGGCACGTTCCTGTTCACCCATGCCGTGGTGCCGATCATGAAAGGGCAGAAGGCGGGCAAGATCGTCAACCTCGCCTCGATCGCCGGACGGGGCATGAGCGTGGCCAGCGGGTCGGCTTACGCGGCCGCCAAAGGCGGGATCATTGCCTTCACGCGCAAATTGTCATTCGAGTTGGGACCGTTTGGGATCAACATCAACGCCATCGCGCCAAGCCTGACGCTCACGGAACGGATCACGCCGCATTGGAACCAGCGTTCGCCCGAAGCGCAGGCGGCGCAGATCGCCAGCACGCCGCTGCGCCGCGTGGCGGACGCGTCCGATCAGGCCAAGGTGATCTGCTTCCTGGCGTCGTCGGACGCGGATTTCGTGACGGGCCTGACGATCGACGTGACCGGCGGCCAGTCCGGCTGACGGGGGCGGCGCTTTGGCCCCATGTATCGGGGCAGGGCGCGTTAACCGGATATTAACGGTTTGCTGCTACCCACGGTTTTCTGTTCTGGGAGACTGGATGTGGACGAACCGTCGCAAGAAAAGGGTTTTTGCCGCCAATGCACGCCGATTCACGCCGATGCTTCGGCTATGGATCGGTGCTCGGGGGTCATC
>CAIRCM010000055.1 GCA_903877125.1 uncultured Acetobacteraceae bacterium
CCATCGCGATCAGCTCGACCACGGCGGCGTGCAACTGGTTCTCGTCGCGCTGCGGCGCCGTGCAGCCTTCCAGATAGGACACGTGCGCGCCTGCTTCGGCGATGATCAGCGTCCGCTCGAACTGGCCGGTGTTGCGTGCGTTGATGCGGAAATAGGTGGAAAGTTCCATCGGGCAGCGCACACCCTTGGGGATGTAGCAGAAGCTGCCATCGGTGAAGACCGCCGCATTCAATGCCGAGAAGAAATTATCTCCGACCGGCACCACGCTGCCCAGATATTGCCGCACCAGATCGGGATGATCGCGCACCGCCTCGCTGATCGGGCAGAAAATCACGCCGACCTTCGAAAGCGTCGCGCGAAACGTCGTCGCCACCGAAACGCTGTCGAACACCGCATCCACCGCGATTTGCGGCCGCTCGTCCGGGTCCGGTTCGACGCCCGCCAGGATCGCCCGTTCCTTCAACGGAATCCCCAGCTTCTCGTACATCTTCAGCAACTCGGGATCGACCTCGTCGAGGCTCTTCGGCCCGTCCTTCTTCTTCGGCGCGGCGTAATAATGCAGATCCTGGTAATCGATCGCCGGATGCTCGACGCGGGCCCAGTCGGGCTCTTCCATTTTCTGCCAGGTGGCGAAGGCCTTCAGCCGGTAGTCGAGCATCCAGTCCGGCTCCTCCTTGCGGGCGGAGATCAGCCGGATGATGTCCTCGTTCAGCCCCTTGGGCGCGAGGTCCATCTCGATATCGGTTTCAAACCCCCACTTGTAGCCGCTGTCGATCGCGGCAAGGGTCTCGGCGGTGGTGGACATGGTCGAAAATCCTACTCGGCGGCCGGCATAAGCGCGGGGACGCGGAATAATGGGGGGACAGCGGCTTCCCGCATGTCGGCGAGGGTGATGCCGCTCAAGGCGCGCTCGATCGCGTCGTTCACCGGGTCCCATCGGCCGCGCACGGGGCACAGCCCCTGGCTTTCGCATTCGTTCAGCGAGCCATCCACACAGGCCACCAGCGCGATCGGCCCGTCCACCGCCGCGATCACCTCGGACACCGAAATCGCATGCAACGGCCGAGCCAGCCGGTAGCCGCCGCGGGCACCGCGTTGGGAGGTGACCAGGCCCGTCGCCGCCAAGGTCTTCAAAACCTTCGCCACGGTCGGTTCCGGCACCCCCGTCGCCGCGGCGATACCCGGCGAGGTCTGCACGTCCGGGTTCGAACCCGGGGAGACCTCAGCCAGGCGCACCATGACCACGACGGCATAATCCGTCAGTTTGGACAGCCTGAGCATGTCGCTGAAAACCTCAATGGTGTAACAGGACTGCTTCGGTCCTGATTGCTGGGAAATGGCGTATCCACCCCCGCACGTCAAGGCCTTCCCTTGAACCCTCATGCGCAGCCGCTTAGGAAGAGCGCCACATTCACCAGGAGGGAACACCATGGCAGGTATGATGGAAGGCAAGGTCGCGATCGTGACCGGCGCCGGCGGCGGAATCGGGCGCGAAATCGCCATCATGATGGCCAAGGCCGGCGCGAAAGTGATCGTCGCCGATATCGGCGCGTCCCTGACCGGCGAAGGCGGATCCGCCAGCCCGGCCGAACAGACCAAGGCGCTGATCGAACAATCCGGCGGCGTCGCCGAAATCTGCACCGAATCCGTCGCCACCTGGGGCAGCGCGCAAAAGATCGTGCAGTCCGCGCTGGACCATTTCGGCCGTATCGACGCCGTGGTGAACAACGCCGGCATTCTGCGCGACGTGATCTTCCACAAGATGACGGAAGACGACTGGCTATCGGTCATCGCGGTGCATCTGAACGGGTCGTTCTTCGTCTCCCGCGCCGCCGCCGAACACTACCGTAAGCAGGAAAGCGGGACGTTCGTGCATATTTCGTCGACATCCGGCCTGATCGGCAATTTCGGGCAGGCGAACTACTCGGCCGCCAAGCTGGGAATCACCGCGCTGTCGAAATCGATCGCGCTGGATATGCAGCGCTACAACGTCCGGTCGAACTGCATCGCGCCGTTCGCCTGGAGCCGCATGACCTCCTCCATCCCAGCCACCACCCCGGAACAGCAGGCTCGGGTTGCGAAGATCCAGCAGATGACGCCGGACAAGAACGCGCCGGCCGCGGTGTGGCTGTCGTCCGACGCGTCGAACTACGTGACCGGTCAGGTGTTCGGCACCCGCATGAACGAGCTGATCCTGTTCAGCTCCCCCCGCCCGATCCGTGTGGTGCAGAAGGCCGAGGGCTGGACGCCCGAAAGCATCGCCGCCCACGCCGGCCCGGCGCTGAAGACGGCGTTCATGCCGCTCGACCGTTCCGGCGATGTGTTCAGCTGGGATCCGGTCTGAACCCACCGTCCCGCTCGTCGCCAGCGAAACCCCGCTTGCCCACCGGCTGGCGGGGTTTTCGCTTTTATACGCCCGCCGGGTCTTGCCCGCCGCGGGAATCGGCGGATATCGTCGCATCGTGGCGTTTGGGCGATCCCCGGCTGGCCATATCGGTGATTGATAAGAAAACGAAAGGGAGGACGATGTCGCAGGCCTACGGCGCGCCGAAACAGGCGTGGTGGAAAGAACCGACCAAGGACCATTGGTATGCTTATATAGCTGCCTGGCTGGGATGGACGCTCGATGCGTTCGATTTCACCATATTTCTGTTTTTGCTCGTGCCCATCAGCAAATATTTCGGCGTGGGCCTGACTGGCGTCACCTGGGTCGTGACGCTGACATTTCTGATGCGGTTTGTCGGGGCGTTCGCCTCCGGCTGGCTGGCCGACAAGGTGGGCCGGCGCGCGCCGCTGATGATCTCGATCCTTTGGTACTCGATCTGCAACCTGCTGGCGGGATTCTCGCCAAGCTTCGTTGTGCTGTTGGTCATTCGCACGATCCTTGGAATCGGCATGGGCGCGGAATGGCCGGCCGGCGCGGCATTGGCGATGGAATCCTGGCCCGCACGGTCCCGCGGCCTGATGTCCGGCGTGCTGCAGGGATCATGGGGGCTGGGCTACGCGCTCGCGGCACTGGCCTACGGCCAGCTCTACCCGATCTTCGAAACCTGGGGGGCAGGCTACGGCTGGCGCGGCATGCTGATCCTTGGCGTTCTGCCCGCGCTCGCCTGCGTATGGATCCGCGCTTACGTCAAGGAACCCGAGGTATGGCAGGAAAACCAGAAGAACAAGGTTGAGGCGAACAGTGCCGGCAAAGTGCCTCTGCTGGCGATCTTCGGCCGCGGACAGCTGTGGAACACTTTGACCGCATGCCTGTGGATGATCGCGAATTTCTGGGTCTATTACTCGATCTGGGCGCTGCCCAGCACGTACCTGCAGCACGATCTGAAGTGGACGCCGGCGCAGGTTCAGACGCCGCTCCTGTGGGGCAACATCCTGGTGTTCATCTCCGCCACGGTCATCGGCGGCGTGTCCGACAAGATCGGCCGCCGCTGGGCGTTGATGATCCCCTGCGCGATCGCCATCCCGTTGACGATGATCTACCTGACCACCACCGATGCGATGATCTTCAACGCCGGGTTCCTGATGCAGGCGTTGGTCGTGGGCGGCAAGGACACCCTGAACCCGGCCTGGTTGTCGGAGCGCTTCCCGACCGAGGTGCGCGCCACGGCTTCGGGTTTCGTCTATCACCTCGGGGCGGTCGCGGGCGCGTTCGTGGCGCCGATGCTGACCTACTACGCGGTGGATCGCGGCATGGGCTTCGCGTACCCGATGATGATTTCGACGATGATCTCGCTGGTGGTCCTGGTGTTCGCGGTTTATCTGGGACCGGAGACGAAGGGCAAACAGCTGTCTGGCGAACTGGAACTGGTTCAGAAGGAACAGCTCACTTAAGCGGATCTTTTACCGAATCGGGCGGCGGGTTTGCGTCCCGCCGCCCATCGCGGTCTTGCGCTTCTGCCCGTCCGACCGCAGATTTCGTCCATGGCCAGCCGTAAACCCCTTGTTGCCCCATCGCCCGATCACTTCCTGACCGGGCAGATTCTGATCGCTATGCCGTCCATGGCGGATGAGCGTTTCACCCAGACCGTGATTTACCTCTGTGCCCACACCGCCGAGGGCGCGATGGGCCTGGTGCTCAACCGCCCGGTCGCCCGTCCGACATTCGGGGAACTGCTGGAACAGCTGAAGGTCGATCCGGTCCCGCCTGTCCGCCAGATCCGCATGTGTGCCGGTGGCCCGGTGGAGAACAGTCGCGGCTTCGTGCTGCACACCGCCGACTGGACCGGGGAGGGCAGCTTGCGGGTCGACGAGACCGTCGCACTCACCGCCAGCTTGGACGTCCTGAAAGTCATCGCCGAAGGGGCTGGCCCGCGCGAATGCATCCTTGCGCTGGGTTATGCCGGCTGGGGGCCGGGGCAGCTCGATCGGGAAATCCAGGAGAATTCCTGGCTGTCGGTGTCGGCCGATGAGGCGCTGGTGTTTGGCGGCGACCACGGCACGCATTGGCGGCGGGCGTTGGCCAAGCTAAACGTCGACCCGTTGCTGTTGTCGGCGGCCGCCGGGCACGCCTAGCAGCTTGCTCTATAGATCTTCGTTTGATCGCGTGATTCACGCCGGCGTGTGGTTCCACCTCTGGCGATCACGTTCTAATCCGCTGCCGCGACCTCGGGAAAACGCGCACCCGACGCGTACAGCCGCACCATGTCGCCGAATTCCGAGAATATCCGGCGAGAGATCGAATCCGTCTCCCAGTCGTATTCCGGATGCCACTGCACTCCGACCACGTAACCGGTCGCGGGACTGACAACCCGCACGGCTTCGATCGTGCCGTCGGGTGCGACACCCTCGGCGGCCAAATTCGGCGCCAGCCGGTCGATTCCCTGATTATGCAGCGAATTCACCGCGATCTCGGTCGTACCCGCCAGCCGGTGCAGCCACCCGCCCGGGGTCACGCGGATACTGTGCGCCTTGCCCTGCCGCACCTTGGCCGAGGGCTGCATCGGCGTGGAGTGATCCATCTTCCCCGGCACATCCTGCAACCGCTGGTGCAGCGACCCGCCGAGGGCGACGTTAAGTTCCTGAAACCCGCGGCAGATCGCCAGCAACGGCATCCCGCGCGCCACGGCCGCGCGGATCAGGGGGAGAGTCATTTTATCCCGAGCAGGGTCTTCCCAGGTACCCTCGGCGTGCGGGGGGCCGTCGTAGAAATCGGGGTGCACGTTCGACCGGCTGCCGGTCAGGATGATGCCGTCGATGCGGTCGAGCAGAGTCTCGATATCGGCCATCGGCCCATTGGCCGGCATCAGCACCGGCACACCGCCCACCACGTGATCGGTCGCCCTGACATAGGTGTCCGAGGCGGCATGGTTGGGCATGCCGAAGACGCCGAACTGCTTGGT
Source organism: uncultured Acetobacteraceae bacterium (assembly GCA_903877125.1). Classification (GTDB taxonomy): domain Bacteria; phylum Pseudomonadota; class Alphaproteobacteria; order Acetobacterales; family Acetobacteraceae; genus Rhodopila. The sequence continues at coordinate 5,346 of CAIRCM010000055.1, forward strand.
GCAGCAACTGATACCGACGAGAGGCTTCATGGCGCGGCTAACTCTGATGCTCCGCGCATGTTCTCCGATTCGGATGGCAAAAAGAAGACAATTTCCGTGTGTTGCGGGCGCATGACGGTTATGCGCCGCCCTGCCTCAGCCGCCACCGCCAGCCGGCGCGTTTTGCATCAATGGCGCATCGAACAGCTTGGGGTCGAAGGGGCCGCCCAGGACGGTATCGAACAATGTGACCCGCGTTTCCTTCCGCTGCGCGTCCAGTACAGTCCATTGCCGCAGCGTCAGCGGTTTGTCCGCGAAGACCAGGGTCAGTGTCCCATCGCCGGGGGAAGCGGTACGCACCACGCTTATGTCGATTTCGCCAGGAAGGCGGTGGATTCCCGTCACCGTGATGTCGCCGGACAGCGACACGCGATCGGCCAGCAGCATCCCCAACGGGGTCGTGCTCAACGGCGCCTGGCTTTGCTGCTTGATCGATGAATCCTGAAACACCAACTGACCATGCGAGGCGACCAGCAGGAACGGCGCCGGCGGATCGTATTGGAACCGCAGCCGCCCTGGCCGCCAAAGCCAAGCCTGCCCGCCAGAGATACCGCCATCCGGCGCCACCTGCAGGAAGCGCCCACGCAGCGCTGTCAGGCCGTTGAGATAGGTCTCGATACGCGCGAGATCGGCCTGATCCTGCGGCGTGGGCGTAAACGCGGCCTGCGCCTGGAGCGGCAGGGCCAACGCGAGAAGAAGGAGTGTGCGACGTAACATGCGGGGCATGTGGCGTGTCCGGCCGAGGAATGCAAACCCCCTCATTCCGCGGCGACGGCCACGGCCGCCCAGAGTTCGGGTTCCAACTCCTCCCGCCGGTTCGGGAAGAACAGCGCGCATGCCAGCGTCATGACGGAAAATCCCGCCAGCACCATCGTGACCGCGGTCAGATTGCCGGTCAGACCGTGCAGAAAGCTGACAACCGGCGCCGCCGCCGCCGCACCGAGAAACCCGACAAAGAACCGTACCGAGTAAATCCGCGCCCGCAGCTCGGGTGAAATATAGCGCGCCGCCATCGTCTCGTTGACCGTGACCTGCCCGAACAGCGAGGCCGCCACCGCCGCCGACAGCGGCAATACGCCCCAACCATGCGTCACCGCCAGCAAGGCCATCGCCGGTGCCAGGACCATGCTGACCGGCAGAAACACCCGTTTCAAGGTATGCCGGTCGATCAGCCGCCCGACCGAGAACTGGGTCAACGCGCCCGCCAAGGTCGCCAGAAACGCCAGCATGCCGACGATCGGCAACAGGCCGGGGGACTCGGCCAGCCGTTCCTGCATCAATTTGGGCAGAAGCAGGGTGAAGGCGTTGAACACCAGGCCGGAAGTCGCGGCGATCGACATCAGCACGACGACCGCGCGGCGGACCAGGAATCTCGGAATGGCCGGGAAGGGGCGGGCGCCGCGATGTGCCGCGCCCTCGACGATCGGGGTCCGCATCCACCAAAGTCCCGCGAATGTGCAGAGCAGGCCGGGCACCAGGAAGGCGGCGCGCCAACTGAACTGCGCCGCCAGGAAGGCGGTGATGACTGGGGCGAGCGCCACGCCGATATTGCCGAACACCCCGTTCGTGCCGATCGCCCGTCCGGGCTTGTCGCCCGCGGCCTCCACCAGCATCGTCGTGCCGATCGGGTGATAGATGGCCGTGAAAACGCCAACGCCGCCCAGCGTCGCCGCCAGCATCCAGGGCGACCGCGCGAACGCGGACGCAATCAGCGACACACCGGTTCCCAGAAAAAACGCGGTCATCAGCACTTTCCGCCCGACCCGCTGTGCCAGCCAGCCCTGCGGCAGCGACAACAGCCCGTACAGCACGAACATTCCGGTCGCGAGCGCCAGGATCGGGCCGTAATGCTCCCCGAACGCGCCGCCCGGCACCGCCATCGCCAGTACCGCTGTCGGCAGGATCAGCAGGCTGTAGTGGGTGAAGGTGTGCGCGGTATTGATGAACAGTATCTGACGGGTGGCAGGTGTCATGGCGTTGCTGTCCCAGGCCGGGGTCCGAAGCCGCCGGCGCGATAAAAAAAACGCGGCGATGTTAACCTTTTATTCATAACTCCGCGTCAACATGCACCCGCACCATAACGGATGCGAGGTTCCATGACATCCACCCTTTCCCATGCCGACGTCGCGCGGCTGCTCAGCGAACCCTCGGCGAGCACCCGAGCGGCCTTGTCCGGCAAGCTTGGCGTCGAGCTGGACAGTCCGCGTCTCGCACCGCACGAACTGGAGTTGGCGCAGGATATCGTCCGTATTCTGTCGAAGGATATCGAGGTCGATGTGCGCGCCGCGCTGGCTCAGAGCGTACGAGGGGCCCGCAATCTGCCGCGCGACATCGCCCTGCGCATGGCCGAGGATGTGGAAGCCGTCGCACTGCCCATCCTCGGGCAATCGCTCGTCCTGACCGATGACGATCTGATATCGATCATGCAGCGTGCGTCGGCGGCGCGGCAGGTGACGATCGCCGCCCGTGCGGCGGTGTCCGAACGCCTGTCGGACGCGGTCGTCACGCACGCCGGGGAAGAGGCGGTCGCCACGTTGATGGGCAATGCCGGCGCCCAGATCGGCGAACCCGCCTTTGCCAGGGCGATTGATCGTTTCCCCGACAGCAACCCGGTGAAAGAGGCGATGGTGCGCCGGGAGGCGCTGCCGTCCGCCGTCGCCGAACGGCTGATCGCGCTCGTGTCGCGCCAGTTGCAGGATCATTTGGTCCGCCACCACAAACTGCCCGCCAACGCCGCGGCCGACCTGGTCATGCGCGGGCGCGAACGAGCAGTCATTCGCCTCGGCGCCGGATCGAACGAATCGGACCTGCGCCAGATGGTGGCACAGATGCATCACTCCGGCCGCCTGACGCCGTCCTTGTTGGTGCGCGCGATCTGCACCGGCGACCTCGGGTTCTTCGAGGCCGGGATGGCTGAGCTGACCGGGGTGAAGGTGGAGAATGTGCAGATATTGCTGCACGACGCCGGACCCAACGGTCTCGCCGCGCTCTACCGGCGGTCCGGCCTGCCGCCGGTGCTGTTCAACTGCGTCCGCGCGGCGGTGGATGTGGTGAACGATACCGGTTTCAACGGCGAACCGCACGAGCTCGAACGCTATCGTGCCCGCGTCATCACCAGGGTGCTGACACAGGCGCAGGATTTCGATCCGAACGACGTCGATTACCTCGTCGACAAGCTGGGGGACGCGCTGACCCTGGCGGCGTGAACGACCGGAAACGCGCCGCGGCCCGCCGATCGCCCCAGGTCGAGCAAGGATGCCTTCGCGACACCGGCCGACGCCCCCGCGTTCGCCCGGGTCGCGGTTGGCGAACGCGGAAGAAGCCTGGAATGGCCAGGGGAAATCGACTTTTGCTCGGCCGCTGTTTGGTTTGACGCGCACCCCGCCAAAACGTCGCAACGTGGCAATCCGGCGGTGCGACACGCGGCGGAGGAATGCCGGCACGCCCTTCATCGGGTGCAGACGATCCCACGCCGTCGTTCTATGATACCCCCATGTCGATCCCCATCCAGGTCCGCCGCCTCCCGCACGGGGAAGGCCTTCCACTCCCGTCCTACGCCACCGATGGTGCCGCCGGCATGGACCTGCTGGCCGCGGTCACTGAACCCGTCACCATCGCCCCCGGCCAGCGCGCGTTGATTCCCACCGGCCTCGCCATCGCGCTGCCCCCGGGGCACGAGCTGCAGGTCCGTCCGCGGTCCGGCCTCGCCTTGCGTCACGGCATCGTCCTGCCCAACAGCCCCGGCACCATCGATGAGGATTATCGCGGCGAAATCGGGGTCATCGTCCTCAACACCGGCGACGCTCCCTTCGTGGTGGAGCGTGGCATGCGCATCGCCCAGGCTGTCCTGGCCCCGGTGCTGCGCGCGTCCTGGCAGGACGTCGAGACGCTCGATTACACCGCGCGCGATGCCGGCGGCTTCGGCAGTACCGGCCGCTGACGCCATAACGAAGTGACCCTCCAGGTTCACCTTCGTCACCGCTTTTCCGGCACCGTCATCGACGCGATCTTCGCCGTTCCGACGCCCGGCCTGACCGCGATCTTCGGCCCCTCGGGCGCGGGCAAATCCACCGTCATCGCCGCCGTCGCCGGGCTCCTGCGGCCCGATGTCTGCCGCATCGTGCTGGACGACGAGGTCCTGGCCGACACCCAGGCCGGCATCTGGCGCCCGCCCGAGGCCCGGCGCACGGGCTTGGTCTTCCAGGATGCGCGTCTGTTCCCGCACATGTCCGTCGTAACCAACCTGCGCTACGGGTTGCGCCGCGCCCCGCCCGGACCCATCGCCCTGGATACCGTCGTCGACCTCCTTGGCATCGGCGCGCTGCTGGACCGCCGGCCCCACACCCTCTCGGGCGGGGAACGCCAACGCGTCGCCATCGGCCGCGCTTTGCTGTCGCAGCCGAAACTGCTGCTGATGGACGAGCCTCTGGCCAGCCTCGACGCCGCCCGCAAGGCCGAGATCATGCCCTATCTCGCCGACATCAAGACGGCACTCCATCTCCCGGTGCTCTACGTCACCCACGCGATGGAGGAAGTCAGCCGCCTCGCCGACTCGATCGTCCTGATGGAAAACGGGACGGTCACCGCCGCCGGCGATCTGCATGCGATGACCGCGCGAGGCGACCTCGCATTGGCCCGCCGGGACGACGCCGCCTCGGTGCTGCCGGGCCGCGTCGCCGATCACGATCCCGTCCGCCAACTCAGTCGCATCGAGGTCGGTGGCGTCTCATTGCTGGTCCCGCTGCTGGACCAGCCCATCGGCGCCCCAATCCGCGCGCGAATCCCCGCCCGCGAAGTCATCCTCGCTCGGGAAGCCCCGACCGCGATCAGCGTGCACAACGTCGTCCCCGGCACCGTCCGAGCGGTAACGCAGGATGATCGCCGGCACGCGGCCTTGGTCGAGATCGCGCTGACCGACGGTGCGTTCCTGGCCCGCGTCACCCCCGACGCCGTCGCCCGCCTGGGCCTGGAGCCGGGTGCACCGGTCCTGGCGCTGATCAAGTCGGTGGCGATCGAGGTGTTGGAAGGGCGGACGTGATCCGGGGGCCTTGGCGTTGAAAGGTGGTGTTGGCGGCAGGCATCGGATTTCAACGCAAAGCCGCCATGACCCGAAGACCCAAAGCAGCGGGCTCTTAAAAACCCCCCGGCCGCACGATCGGCACCGCGCTTTCGAATGCCCGGGCCGCCCGAAGCACCAGCGCATCGCCGAACATCGGCCCGACGATCTGCAAGCCGATCGGCAACCCATCCTGCGTTAACCCGCACGGAATGGTGCAGGCCGGCTGCTGCGTCAGATTGAACGGGTAGGAAAACGGCGTCCAACCCAGCATCGTCTCCGGCGTCATCGGCTGGTGCCCGGCGGGCTTCGCGTCGAAGGCCGGGACCGCGACGGCAGGCGTGACCAGCAGGTCGTAGCGCGTCATGAACTGGCGCATCAGCGTCCCCAGCGCGATCCGCCGTGCCGTCAGCCGCATCAGTTCGGTCGAGGAGATCGCCTGACCGAGCACCGCCTGCGCCGCGAAATCGGGGTCCGCGACGGCCCGCTGCTCGGCCGACAGCGTGTCCCAGATCGCTGCCGCGCCAACGAACCACATGCCAGTGGTGATCTCCAACGGATCCTCGAACCCGGGATCCACCACGTCGACCCGAGCACCCAGTTGCGCCAGGACTTCGACTGAACTGGCACAGGCGCTCGCTATTTCAGGGTGGACGCCGCGGGCGTAACCCAGCGTCGGCGACCACGCGACCCGCAGCCCGCGGATGCCGTCGTTCAGCCCAACCGTGTAGTCGGTGGGGTCGTAGGGCAGGGAGGTCCAGTCCCGCGGATCCGGTTGCTTAAGCACATTCGTCATCAGCGCGGCATCCGCGACGCTCATGGAATGCGGGCCCAGATGCGCCACGGTGCCGAATGGGGAGAGCGGAAAAGCCGGCACCCGCCCGAAGCTGGGCTTCAACCCGAAATTCCCGCAGAACGCGGCGGGGATGCGCACGCTGCCCGCCCCATCGGTGCCGATCCCGATCGGACCCAGGCCCGCCGCCACCGCCGCCGCCGTGCCGCCCGAACTGCCACCGGGGGTCTTGTCTGTGTTCCACGGATTGCGGGTGATCCCGGTCAGCGGCGAGTTCGTCTCCCCCTTGCAGCCGAATTCCGGCGTCGTCGTTTTGCCCAGAATGACCGCCCCGGCCTCCCGCAGCCGCGCGGTCGCCGGCGCATCCACGTCCCGCGGCTGAACCGGATCGACGGTGCGGCTGCCGCGCCGCGTCGGCCAGCCCTTCGCCAGGATCAGATCCTTCACCGACACCGGCACACCGTCCAGCGCCCCGCAGGGTTCCCCACGCCGCCACCGTTCGGTGCTCGCCGCGGCGGCGGCCAGCGCTTCCTCCGGCGCGAGATGGCAGAACGCGTTCAGAACGGGGTTCAGCCGCTCGATGCGCGCCAGCACGGCCTGCGTCACCTCCGTCGGCGAGGCCTGTCCCGAGCGGTAGAGCGCAAGCAGCGTCGTGGCGGTGCAATTGGTAAGGTCGGTCACGATGTTCTCCCGTTCGGTGGCGTTCGGCGATACAGTAACGCGAAGCGAGGAAACCCGGCCATGCTCTCACCCCAGCAGATCGAACAATACCATCGCGACGGCTACCTGTTCCCCATCGACTGCCTGACCCCGGCCGAGGTCGCCCTCTACCGCGGCCGGTTGGAGGCATTCGAAGCCGCGCAAGGCGATACATTCGGCCGCCTGCCGGACCTCGTCCGCTCCAAATCGCATCTTTTGTTCACCTGGATGGACGCGCTGGTGCGCCATCCCAAGGTGCTGGACGCGGTCGAAAGCATCATCGGCCCCAACATCCTGCTGTATCATCTGACATCCTGGCTGAAGGAGCCGCATGACGGCAGTTTCGTCCCTTGGCATCAGGACGGCACCTATTTTGGGCTCGAACCGGCGGAGCAGATCACCGCTTGGATCGCCCTGACCGACTCGACCGAGGAAATGGGCTGCATCAAGCTGCTGCCGGGTAGCCACGGGATCGGCCAGCAGCCGCACCGCGACGCGGTGGCGCCGGGCAATCTGCTGTCGCGCGGACAGACGATCGACCGGAAACTGGACTACGACGCGTTCGCGACGATGCCGTTGCGCGCTGGGCAGATATCGCTGCATCACACGCACCTGGTGCACCGGTCGGACCCCAATCTGACCGACCGGCGCCGGATCGGCATCGGAGTAAGCTATATCCCCACCCACTGCCGCCTGATCAACGATGTCCGGGTCACCGCGTCATTGGTGCGGGGGGAGGACCGGTTCGGTCACTTCGACCTCGAACCCCGGCCGGTCGGGGACTTCGATGTCAGCGCACGCGAAACCCACCGGGTCGCCGTGCGCCAGTTCTTTGAATCGAACCAACGGCTGGTGGCCCGGCTGGCGTCCGGCAACGTCGGGATCTGACCTCCGACGTTGCTGGTCAAGGTCAGCGCGTGTCGGTCGCCGGCCGTTGGCCAGACGTCGCAACCGCCGGTGCGTTCGCTCGGGCGTTCGCTTCCCACTCGTCCGCGGCGGCGAGCTCGTTGCGGAATGCCTGTGCCGTTTTCAAGATCGCCGCCCGGAGATTTGGATCGATTTCCTTGCGGAGACCGATGTCGTCCTGCGGCATCTCGCCTTTTTCAACCTGATCGATCACACGGTCGATTTCGGCTGCCGCATGGGCCGGCGTCTGGAGCAGCGTCAGGGTGGTGGCATCCGCCGGGTTCGCAGGGGTGTGGCACCCGGTGCACGAGCCTTCCCGCATTTCCGAGGCGAAGGCCCGATAAGTCTCGTCGAGGCGGCTCAGATGCGGATTGCCGGCTTGATACCGGGCACTGAACAAGGTCACCTCCGGCTGCGGTTTGCCGTTCGCGTCGGTCCACAGCCAGTGGTCCTTCACGAACGTCTCGTGCGCGACATGAGTGTAGGAACCGCGGGCGTCGTTGGAGCCTGCGTTCCCGCGGGTCCCGACGAAGATTTCGCCCTTGTCGTTCAGGTAGAAATTAACCTGGTTCATCGTCTCGTAAGCATTCCACTTATCCGCGCTGTGCCAGAAGGGATACGGGTATTCTCCGGCCGGCAGTTCGTTGCGGAAAAATGCCTCGACCCTGATGATATCGACGTTTTCGCGGTCGTCGTGGGCGATGCTCCATTTGCCGGTGAAGTCCATCAACGGCAGATACATCGACTGGAAAATTTTTGGATTAAAGTGGGTGAGGTGACGCTTCTTGATCGGCAGGTTGGACTGATCGCCCCCCCCATAGGATCGCGTCGGCGAACGGCAGGAACGTCGCCGTTCTGAGCGCATCGGCACAGAGTTTGAAGGCTTCGGTGTTGCCGTAATTGCCGGTTTTGTGCGGGCAGGCTTGGCTGAGGTTCGTTGCCAATGTCCGGGCGAACGCCATGAGCTTCTGCTGGTGCGAGTCTTCAGCGCGCGCTGGAAGGCTAAAGCCGATCGCGGTCGCGGCGATCGCCAATGTGGTAGACAGATGACGCACGATTTGGTCTCCCCTGATCTTGCCGAGGCTCAACTCAAGCATATCCAAGGTGGTGTTTCAACGGATGATAAACAATCATGCGTTGTATAATTAATTGTCTCCAATCAAAATGAGGGATGTTCGTACATTTTGCGATCCATTTTGGTCGGCCCTGTCCCGCCGATGCGCCGGTTCGTCCCATGCCGTGCCGGGACGTTGGTCGCAAACATGGCTGACCGGGAAGGAAATATCGTGAATCGCGAGGTTTCTGGCCCCGGACGCGATAGGCCAAGTGCGTGTCAGCCGCGCTGGATCGGCACAATTTGTGATGTGAATGGAGATATTCGCAGACAAGCACCAATTTTGAGATGTCGGTAAATTTTACGTTAGCTGGCCACCCGGCTTGCGCAGCGCAAATTATGTCAATTATCCCAATCGTCTATAAAATGGTACGTTTCTTGCTCCGGTCAGCCAAACGTTTTGTGATGTTTGTGAGGAGATCGCGAAAAAATGTACAAAACATTCGCACTGTGCACCGCGTTGGCGCTTGCAACCGGCAGTACCGCCCATGCGGTGTTGCCCAGCGTCCCGCCCTTCATGGCGATGCATGCCGGCGATGACGGATATGGACTGATCGTAAACACCGACGGCGGTACCTTCGACGGCGTGGCCCTCATCAAGGCCGTCCACGCGGTCGCCAACCTGATGTTCGTCGCGCCGCACCATCGCGCCACCGGCACTGCGGGATCGCGCTGAAACCCTGTCCCGGACCCTTCCGCGTCCCACGGCAAGCGTCATTCGCCCCCGCCTGAGCCTCAGGCAGGGGAGCCGGCACCGGATGTCCACCCGCGCATCAGGTGGCGAATTTATCCAACTGCGCCATGACTTTTTGCCGGATTTCCAACGGCGGCGGTTCGCCGCCGCGTTTGACCGTGATCTCGGCCCCGTCGCTCAAGGTGTATTTGAAAAACGCCCGCAAAGCCTGACCCGCCGGTTTGCCCTTCAGATTTCGGGGCACGATCCCGTATGAGGCAATCACGACCGGCCATACCCCATCGCCTGGAAGGTCGACCAGCTTACCCACCAGATTCGGCGTCTTCACCCAGTCGATCGCGGCGACGGCGGCCTTGAGCGATGCCGCATTGGCCTGCACGGCTTTGCCGGCCTGATCGAGTTTCGCCACGATCGGCAGCTTCGAACTGACCGCGGCGCCCAATGGCAGGTAGCCGATGGCGCCCGAAAGAACCTTGAGCGTTTCCGTCATGGTCTCACCCGTGGTGACCATGGACCCAACGGCCCAGCGTTTGCTGATACCGTCGGGGAATTTGGCCCGCCAATCCTCATTCGCGGCCAGGAGATAGGACGTCACACCGATCGTATCGCCGAGCATCGCGCCGCCGGGTTCGGCGTGGAACAGCGGATGAATTTCCAGATCCGGCAACGTCAAACCTGGATTGCCGGCAACGATCGCCGGGTCATTCCATTTCTTGATCTTGCCGGCGTAGATGCCGCCCAACATCTGCCCGCTCAGTCGCAGTTGATGCGTGGCGACCCCGGGAACGTTCGCGACAAACACGATCGCGGCGAATGCCAGGGGAAACTGATACAGATCGGACGCTGCCAATTGCGCGTCGGAAAGGGGAATCTCCAGAACGGCGAAATCGGTGATCCCCGCTAAAATCTTGCTGGTGCCGTTCGGGCTGCCGATTGCCTGATAGGTAATGTTCAAATTGAGGGTTTTCTTCTGCTCTTCAACCCAGCTTTGCATGATCGGGCGTATCGTGCTGCCGCCGGCGCCGAGCAGATCTCCTTCGCCCGCCCATGTCACGGTTGAGACGGCTGACAGAAGGCTTGCGGCACCTGCCGCCAGCGTGCGGCGGCTTAGGTTTATTGTCATTGCCTAAATACCCCTGTGTTACAAACATTCCCGCACAACGATATCTCAGCTGCGTTTACGCAGCCAGACCTCAACGCGCTGGTTCAACAAAGTTGTTGCGGGATCGTTGTTGCAAGCGACTGGGGCCCCGGGTCCGATGCCGACGGCGGTCACGTCACGCAGCCCGGCGGCAATCAGCCGATTGCGAACGGCCTCCGCACGATCTTTCGACAGCGTTCGGTTGCTCGTATAATCACCGCTCGCGCTGCTGAAGCCGAGCAGGGTCACCGCATATGCGGCATAGGCCGGCTGGTTCATCAGGGACACGAGGCGTGTGATATCGGCCTCCGCGCGGCTGTCCAGGGCGTCCGTCCCGGTTTGAAACCGGAAGGTGATCGAAAGACGATCGGAATTCGCCACCGCGCTCACGAACGCTTTCGCGTCCGTTGCTCGGATGCGGGTGCGCCCGCCGTCCAAGGCGTTGCTCGCCGCATCCCCGCGTGCATCCGCATAATCGGCATCGGATTTGCCCGGCGAAAGATCGGCCAGCCCGGACGCGGCGATCGCCGCCTGACCGATCGGACCGAGCGCGAGTTGCAGAAATGCCGCCGTTGACGGAGGTACTGGCCGGCCTGGCATCGCATACAGGTACATACGCCGAGCGAGCGGATATTCCTCGGCTTTAACACGGAATGGTGTTGGTTCGAGGTTGGTGCCACAGACGGTGCCGAGCGCCAACGCGCGGGCACTGCGTCGCAGCGAGTAATCCGCCATACCGATCCCGGCCGGGTTGCCGGCGACCGCGTCGGAGAGGTCATCCTGGATGGCAAATTTCGGATTGGCCAGGCGCGGGAAGGAATCGACGCATTGCTGGGCATCCGTCACACCCATGATCGCCTTGCAGAACGTGTCCGCTTCGTCGGTCGAAGGTTCGAGGCTGTACAGTCCAACCGGCATGTTCGATGCTCCGCCGACCTGTCCCCAACTGGTGATCCGGCCGGCGTACATGTCGCGAATTTGCGTCATCGTCAGCGACGTAATCGGATTGCGCGGATGCACCATGACCGCCATCGTCGCCAACCCGACAACGTTCTCCACACCCGGCTGTTGGAACTGCACCAGTGTCGGAACGTTGGGAATGCCCTTCTTGCGCATCGCTTCCAGATCGGCCTCGGTCACCTGCCGGGAGGCCATCCAAAGGTCCGCTTGTCCGCGCAGCAAAGCTTCCAAGCCGGCCGATGTGCCCTTGGCCCGCACCTGCACGGACAGTTTCTGCACGCTCTCCACGCCTTCGGCGATCACGTCGTACTCGTCCGGATCGACGCCGCCATCGATACGGACACCCGGCAGTTTTAACTGCCTCGCCCAGGCCGTCGCGAGTTCCAGCGCCGCGCGGGCGCCGAAAGTGTAAGAGCCGGCGAGGCGCACGACCGTTTCTTGCGGCGGGCTTGGTTGAGCGGTCGCCGGAAACACGGTGAACGTCAAAAGAGACAGTACGGTCGCGGCGGTGGCCAGATAATTGAATATCTGCTGCATGTCCGATCTGACGGTTCGGATGGAACTGGATGCCCGTGTCACGGATCGGTTACTCCCTTTGAGTGGTCGTCTCCGGGCCCAGGCAGGCAGGGTCCGGTCTGTTGGCAGTACGATGGATGCTGCCAGCGGCGCAAATCAACGGATCGGCATCAGCCGGCGGTTGTTGGCAATCTGGTCGCCGCATCGGATACGGTTGAGTGTCAATTTCTCGATCGTGACCGTGCCGCCCTGGATCTTGATGAAATCGATCCGCGGCGCCGCGAGCGCGTTGTCGCCGCAATAGGGCGGCATCGCCCGCGAACCACGGGTGACGTAATCGACTTTGAAGCCGAAGACGCCATCCGGCGGCACCGATGATCCGTCCGCCACGTAAGACATTTCGCCGGTGGCGTCGTCGGTGGGGACCGCGCCGACAATGTCCATCTGACCGATGCCGTCCGCTTGATCGTTGTTCGGGCGCGACGCGCTGATATTGCCGGTTTCGTTCATACGGCCGTTGGGTTCGAGCACGTTGAGGTCGAGTTGCACCGGATCGTGCCACCGCAGGACGGCGCGAAAAATCTTGGCGAAATCGGGCACGTTGATCGTGCAGGTCATCGGCGCGGCTTCGCTCATGGTCACGACGAACTGGTTGTCAGCGGCGGTGAGCGCGAAAGCCAAGCGCAGGAGCCCGTCTTTGCCGACTGTCTGGCGGTAAAGTTCGTCGCCATATTCGACCTCGACCTTGCGGCCCGCCGCGCCCGGCTGGGATATTTCGACCGAAGCGCGCGCCCGGCTCTGCGTTATGCGAACACGCCCGCCTGGCCCGAGGTCCAGCGGCTTGTCGCAGTTGGCGACTGTTTGGACACCGGCGGCCAGAACCGGTCGCAGCGGACACAGGCAGATCACCGACACGAGCATGGCGGTCAAAGCAAGAGTGCGCGCGCATTGTGCGGCTGACGGTGAAGACGTTTCTGGCCCCCGATCCATAATCATTCCATTATTACGGTTGCTACGAAATATTCTATCCCATCTTATTCACCGTTCTATTCCGCACACACAAATTATCGTGCCGCGCTTGGCGTAGGCACGCCTTCCCCTCTGCTGGTTTGACCGCGTTTTGGACCATATCTGGCAGGCGCTGGGGGTTGGCTGGCAAGGGAC